>JBDTUG010000027.1:0-23553 GCA_040007855.1 Caldimonas sp. | reverse complement strand
TCGTCGATGTCACGACTCCGAAGCTCGTGGCGATGGCCAAGAAGATCGAAGCACGGGGCGCTCTGGACATCGCCAAGCGGGCGCTTCAGACGTGTCGCCGACGGGTCGACGGTAGCGGTTCGACGGTTCGACGGTTCGAACTGCGGACGCGCTACCTTCTTCGGATGTCGACAAGCGATGCAATAGGCGACCAGTTTCTTTTGAGAATGTGCACCTTGCTGGCTCCGTCGACCAATGACGGCTCCACTTTGGGACCGGACGTCGTCAGAGCAGTGTTCGCGCTCCGCGGATGACCGTAAGTGGCCGGGGGCGTGAGTTCGACGCCTAGCGCGGCAGCGGTCTTTCGACGTGATTCCCTGATCTCGGACCGGCAGCTTCAGGCGAAATCTGGGAACGGGTGATCCCGGCCAGAAGCTGCCCGCGGCTGGCCGCTTTGTGACGCCTCATCACGAAGGTTCAGACGAGAAGCCCGGCACCGCGTTGCGCTGCGGCGTTGCGGTCACGAACACGTCACCTGCGATCCCGAGGGGGATCCGACTCAGCCGCCGGCGCGGCGCAGCGCCAGCGCGACGCCGCCCAGCGTCAGCACGAGCGCCGCCAGTTCGCGCGCGCCAAGCGGCTCGCCCAGCGCCGCCGCGGCCGCGAACACGCCAATCACCGGCGTCAGCAGCGTGCCCACCGACGCGGTGGCCGGCGCCAGGCGGCGCAGCGCCGCAAACCAGCTAAGGTAACACAGGCCCATCGGCACCACGGTCATGTAGGCCAGCAGCACCCAGCCGGTGGCGTCGACGCGGGCCAACTGCGGGTGTTCCCAGATCACGCCGATCAACACCATCGGCGCACAGCCCAGGCCCAGCTGCCAGGCCAGGTTCGGGATCGGCGCCAGCTCGGTCAGCGGCCGCAGCGCGACGGTGCCGAAGGCGAACAGCAGCGCCGAGGCCAGCGCGAAGCCGACACCGATCATCATGCCCGCGCCCAACGGCGCCTGGCGCGTGCCGAGCAGCACCCACAACCCGACCATGCACAGCAGCAGGCCGATGCTGGCGCGCGCCGTCGGCCGCTGACCGGCCAGCGGCCAGGCCAGCAGCGTGGCCCAGATCGGCATCGTGTACACCAGCATCGCGGCCTGCCCCGCGTTGAGCCACTGCAACGACAGCGTCGCGAAGCCCATCCAGGCGAACACATTGGTCAGCGACGAAGCGAGCAGCCGTCCGTACAGGGGCCGGGGTAAGCGCAGGCTGTCGCCGCGCAACGCGGCCACGAGGGCCAGCACCAGCGCGGCGGTCAGCCCTGCGCTGCCGCGCGCGAACAGCGGCGGCAATTGCTCCAGCAGCAACTTCGTCGCCGGCCAGTTCACGCCCCAGCCGACCGACGTGCCGAGCAGGAACAGCAGGCCTATGCGCTGCGCGCGCCGGCGCTGGGCATCCATCAAGGCGTCGTCCGCGGCGTGACGTGCGCACCGCGGTGCATCGGGTTGGTGGGCGGGGTCATCGGCGGCTGCCGGGGTCTCGGGATCGTGCCCGGATTCTGCCGCCTGCGGCGTGGGCCTTCGGGCCGTGGGCGCGGCCGGCGCGCCGATCGTCGAGACTGCCGCTGCGCGAGACCAGAAGGAGCACTGGCGAGCCGGGGAGTCGGTTTTTCAAAACGCGATGGTCTTCGCGCTCGATGAGAGGGTCCTCCCGCTCTGGGCTGGTGCATGAGTGTTTCGGCCTGGCGGGGAACGCACGCTGAACAGCGTCGGGCTCGCCTCTGGGTCTGAAAGCAGCCTCGGCTGGGGCCAAACTCTTGCGATTCGCACCCAGCCAGAGTGGTCTACCCGGGTCCCGGCAAATCCCCTGACCTGAGCTACGGACACAGATCGAAGCCGAGCAGACGCGACGGACACATCGCCAAGTCGGTGTACCGGTGCGTATCGACGGCCAGCGAGGATGCCGGCGTAGGCCACCAGCAACTCGTGCTGGAGCGCGGTTCACGGCCGTGCATGATCCAGCTGAAGCGTACTTGCGCACCGATCCAGAGCGAGCCGTTGCGAACCGCGTGGCGCAACGCGAACAACGTGGCGACCTCCGGGGCCCTGAATGCACGCCCGCGATCGGCGCGTCGTTGCCGGGGTTGCGAACCGTCACTCTTTGGAACTGAAATCAAGTCGGCGCCCGATGGACCGGCAAGCCGCCGACTTGCGGCTGTGAGGGGCTTGATATGAGTTTTTTGCATGCGCCGCGTCAAAGAGCCCGCCAATCTTTGAGGCGAAGCGGCCGGCCCGGGCCATGCCGGTGCGATCATGGCGCGCCAGTTCGATCAATGCCCCCGCAGGATCTCCACAAGATGCGCGCCATGTCAGCCACCAGTCTGCCACCCACCCTGCGGCACGCGACGCACGTCGAGCCCGGCGCCAAGACGCTGCCCGTCGCGGCCTGCAAAGGCTGACCATGGCAGTGTCAGTCTTCGACCTCTTCAAGATCGGCATCGGCCCGAGCAGCTCGCACACGGTGGGGCCGATGCGCGCGGCGCGCCTGTTCGCCCTGCGGCTGCGGCAGGAAGGTGCCATCACGGCGACGACTCGCGTGCAGGCGCAGTTCTACGGCTCGCTCGGCGCCACCGGCAAGGGCCACGGGAGCGACAAGGCCGTGCTGCTCGGGCTGGCCGGGTTCGAACCCGACACGGTCGATGTGGACTGCATCGCGGCGCAACTCAGACGCATCCGTGAAGCGCAACGCATCGTGCTGCTGGGCACGCACGAGATCGCCTTCGTCGAAAGGAGCGACGTCGTATTCCACCGCCGCGAGACCTTGCCCTTCCATGCCAACGGCATGTGCTTCACGGCGTTCGATGCCGCGGGCGCCGTGCTGCTCACGCGCACCTACTACTCGGTGGGTGGCGGCTTTGTCGTCAGTGACGAGCTCGTTCAGGATGGCAGCAGACAAAAGATCCTCACCGCCGACAACACGCTGCTCGCGCACCCGTTTCACAGCGGTGCAGACCTGTTGGCGCTGACCAGGGAACACGGCTGCAGCATTGCCGAGTTGATGCGGCGCAACGAACGGCACTGGCGTCAAGACGCGGAAATCGACGCCGGCCTGCTGCACATCTGGGCCGTGATGCAGGACTGCGTGGTGCGCGGCTGCAAGACCGACGGTGTATTGCCCGGTGGCTTCAAGGTCAGGCGTCGCGCCGCCGACCTGCACCGCCAGCTCTGCGCCAACCCCGAGGCGGCCCTGCGCGATCCGCTGCAGGTGCTGGACTGGGTCAACCTCTATGCGCTGGCGGTGAACGAAGAAAACGCCGCCGGCGGGCGGGTGGTCACCGCGCCGACCAATGGCGCCGCCGGCATCGTGCCCGCCGTATTGCACTACTACACCCGTTTCGTGCCGGGCGCGAACGAGCGCGGGGTGATCGACTTCCTGCTCACTGCCGCGGCCATCGGCCTGCTCTACAAGGAAAACGCCTCGATCTCCGGCGCCGAGGTCGGCTGCCAGGGCGAGGTCGGCGTGGCCTGCTCGATGGCGGCCGGGGCCTTGTGCGCGGTGCTCGGCGGCTCGCCGGCGCAGGTGGAAAACGCAGCCGAGATCGGCATGGAGCACCACCTGGGCCTGACCTGCGACCCGGTCGGCGGGCTGGTTCAGATCCCCTGCATCGAACGCAACGCGATCGCGTCGGTCAAGGCGATCAACGCAGCGCGCATGGCGCTGCGCGGCGACGGCACGCACCACGTGAGCCTGGACAAGGTCATCAAGACCATGCGCGAGACCGGTGCCGACATGATGACAAAGTACAAGGAGACGGCGCGCGGCGGGCTGGCGGTGAATATTGTCGAATGCTAGAAGCCCGGCCGTGTCGCAGTGGCAGCCTGCAACAGCCCGTCAGCTGCGACCCGACTCGGCACGTCGCAGGAACTGGCCGGCTCCCTCCTGGCCGAGCCAGTTCGCTCCGTCGACTATGCAATGGCCGCGCAGGAACACCTTCTGGACCTTGCCGGTCAGTTCGCGCCCTTCGTACAAGGTGTAGTCACTGCGGCTGTGATGCTCGGCCGTGCGCACCGTCCAACGCTCGCCCGGGTCGAACAGCACCAGGTCGGCGTCACTGCCGACAGCCACCGTGCCCTTCTTCGGGAACAGGCCGAACAACTTGGCGGGTGCGGTGGCGGTGACATCGACGAAGCGGTTCAGGGACATCCTCCGCTGCAATACCGCGCCGTCGTAGACGAGCGACAGGCGGGTCTCGATGCCGGGTGCCCCGTTGGGGATGCGGTTGAAGCCGCCGGTTCCCAACTGCTTGGAGAAGCGCAGGCCATGGGGCTGCTCGTCGAAGCAAAAAGCGCAGTGGTCGGTGGCCACGACCTCGATGTCGCCACGCTCGAGCCCGCTCAACAGCTGCGGCGGGTGGCAGGGTTCGCGCAACGGCGGCGACATCACGAACTTCGCCGCTTCAAAGCCGGGCCGCTCGTACTCCTCTGCATTCAGGAACAGGTATTGGGGGCAGGTTTCCGCATGCACGCGCAGGCCACGCTGACGTGCGTCGGCCACCGCGGCCAGCGCCTGTGCCGTGGACAGGTGCACCACATACAGCGGCGCATCGGCCAGCGCCGCCAGGTGGATCGCGCGCTGGGCCGCCTCGCCTTCCAGCAGCGCTGGGCGGGTCAGCGCATGGAACCTCGGCGCCGTCTGCCCCCTGGCCAGTGCGTCCCTGATCAGCGCCTGAATGGCAGGCCCGTTCTCGGCATGCACGCAGCTCAACGCGCCGTTGGCACCGGCCACACGCATCGCCGTGAGCAATGCGCCGTCGTCGACCATCAGCGCGCCAGGGTAGGCCATGAAGAACTTGAAGCTGCTGATGCCCTCGCGCTGCACCAGCGTCTTCATGTCCTGCAGGGTGCCAGGTTCCGCGTCGAGCAGGATCATGTGCGCGCCGACGTCCACGCAGGCACTTTCGCGCCGCCGGTGCCAGTCTTCCAGCCCCCTGAGCGGGCTCTGTCCGCGCAGCGGCGTGCAATAGTCGACGACTGTGGTGGTGCCACCGAAGGCCGCTGCCATCGTTCCGCTGCCGAAGTTGTCGATCGTGGTCGCGGTCGGGGTGGCCGAGTCGAGATGGGTATGCACATCCACGCCACCCGGCAGCACCAGCAGCCCGGCTGCGTCGTGGACGGCCACGTCGCCGCCCACGGCCAGATCGGTCCCGATGCGGCAGATACGCCCGCCATCGATCAGGATGTCGGCGAAGTAGTCGTCGACCGCGGTGACGATGCGTCCGCTACGGATCAGCGTGGCCATGCGTGTCACCTTCCTTCTCGCGCCGGCGTCTCGTCCATCTGCCCGGCCGGGGTGGCACCCTTACGAGTCCGCCACTGGCAGGTGCGGCATCGAATCCCTGAGTGACTTGAGCAGCACGTACATCTGCGCGCACGGCTCCAACGAATGCGTGTCCCCTTCGCTCCCAGCCACGAGACTGGCGCTTTGCAGCGAGAAGTCCGACGGATCGATGCAAGCCGACAGCTGGGGCGAGGTGTAGGTGAGCGCGCCGTTCAGGACGATCTCGTGCGACGCGCCGCCGAACCGCCCGCGCATGCCCCACCCATCGCCGCGCTGGAACAGCATGAACGCGTTGTCGCGTTGCGCGTCGAATTCCGGCCGGCTGAGGTACAGGCGCGGCTTGTCCTGGTAGGGTCGTCCGGAGGTCGGGCAGAACGTGACGCAGTTGCCGCACTCGTTGCAGAAGTCGCTCAGCACCGCCACCTGGAAGCGCTGTTCGACGGCGAACGGCTTGGAGCCCACCTCCGTCAACGCCCCCCGTTCGGCGCGCAACTGCGGCAGCGAGGCCGCAAACGGCACGGACCGGTAGGTGATGAACGCGAGGTTCGGGCACACCGCCACGCAAAGGCTGCACATCTTGTGGCAGTCGAGGCAGCGTTGCGCTTCGCGTGTGGCGTCGGCAACCGAAAGCGGCTGAACGACTTCATTGAAGTTGCGGCGCTGGTCGAAAGGCAGGTGCGGAACGTGCACCCGGGGTTCGCGGCGCGAGCGGCGCCGGATCATGTCGACCACGTCGACGTTCTCGTAGTGGCCAGCCTTGGGCTCCGGCTCGTGCTTGCCTTCTTCCCTGGCGCGGATGCTGCGTGCGATGTTGCGCCCGTCACCGAGCGCCTGCACGATGGTCTCGGGCCCGTTCATCACGATGTCGCCGCCGGCAAAGACGCCGGGGATCGAGGTTTCCATCGTCTGCGGATCGACCAGGATGTAGCCCTTACTCGTCAGCGCCACCTGCTGGTCGCCAAAGAAGCTCAAGTCGGCGCGCTGGCCGATGGCGACGATGACGTGGTCGAGCGGGATGTCGAATTCCGAGTTCGGCACCTCCACCGGGCGCCGGCGGCCCGAGTCGTCGGACTCGCCCAGCTCCATCCGCGTGCACCGCAGGGCCTTCAACCGGCCACCATCGGCCACGATGCGATTCGGCGCGGCAAGCTCCTGGATGCCGACGCCCTCGCCGATCGTGTCCGACAATTCCTCGCGCTGGGCGGGCATCTGATCCATCGTCCGCCGATAGACGAGCGTGACCTTGCCGTCCGTCAGCCGCGCCGCCGTGCGCGCGCAGTCCATCGCGACATCGCCCCCGCCGATCACACCAACCCTGGGGCCGAGCCGCACGGACCGCTTCTCCCGCGCCGCGCGAAGGAACTCCAGGCCATCGAGGACGCCAGGCATGTCTTCGCCAGGGATGCCGAGCGGTAGTCCCTGCTGGGCGCCAGCCGCCACGGCGACGTACTTGAAACCTTCGCCGCGCAAACCCTCGAGCGTGAAGTCGCGCCCCGCCTTCTTGCCGTAGAGGATCTCGACCCCGAGCTTGCGGATGATCTCCATGTCCTGCTCGATCGATGCGTTGGTCGCGCGATAACCGGGGATGGAGCCGGAGACCATGCCGCCGGCGTAGGGGCGCGACTCGAAGATCGTGACCTGGTAGCCGGCCTGAGACAGGAAGTAGCCGACCGAAAGCCCGCACGGGCCGCCGCCGACCACGGCAACGCGCACGTCGTGGCCAGGCGCCCGCTGCCGGTAGTGCGGCTGCTTTTCCTGGTCCATGATGAAGCGCTTGATTTCACGGATCGCCAGCGGCGCGTCGTAGTGCGTGCGAACGCAGACACTCTCGCACGCGTGGTTGCAAGCGCGGCCGAGGATCGCGGCGAGCGGATTGTCGTCACGGGTGAGGTCGATTGCTTCGTCGATGCGCCCGTCGCGCACGAGGTTCATGTACTCCGGGACTTTCTGGTCGATCGCGCACTCGTCGGTGCACGGCGCCTTGATGCAGTCGAACGGGCCGAGTGCGCGCGAGGTCTTGGTCCGGTCGGTGTCGACGGCGTTCTTCTTGAGCCGCGGCTCATCGAGCGTTTCCTGCGCATAGCGCAGCAGGTTTGCCAACGCCGAGCTGGCTACGACGCCATCGCGCTCACCGGCGGATTTCAGGATGAAGCCTCGGATGTCCGAGGCGCCGCAGGCGCGGATAGCGGCCGTCGTGTTTTCGAGGTACTGCTGGATCCGGATGTAGCTGCCAGGCTTGAGCAGGTCGGAGCAGACGGTCACGGTCTTCATGCCGCAGGCCAGCAAACGGTGCGCGTTGAACGCGTCCACGCCCCCGGAGAAAGACGTCATCAATTGGCCATCGAACTCGCTGCCGAGCTTCGCGGCGAGATTCACCGTCACCGCGTGCAGCGCCCGGCCGGACATGTACATCGTCTTCTCGTGCTTCGGAAACACCGGCCTGTGGTTCGCCACCTCGAGTGTGTTCGAAAGCTTCACGCCAAACTGCACCCCGCGCTTGACCGCCGCCACGCCCAGGCGCTTGAGCATCGGTATCGCGGCCTCGTACTTCAGGTCGTGTTCGAAAGCCAGATCCGGCACGCTCACATCCTTGAAGCCCAGGTCCCGGTTCAGGATCCGGCGAAGCGTCTCGGGGCCGAGCAGCGTCGGGTTGAGCTTGACGCTGGTGTGCAGGCCGCAGTCATCGATCAGGTATCTCGAGATCTTCTCGATCTCGTCCGGCGGACAGCCGTGCATGGTGGACAGCGTGACGTTGTCCGACAGGCACGCCGGGATCGCGATTCCCTTCGCGGCTGGACAGTGCTCGGCCGCAATGTCCGCGTACTCCTGCAGCTTCGGCCCCGCATCGCGCGCCAGCCGCAGGTATTCCTGCATGTTCGGCTTGAGCAGGCCTTCCATGTTGTAGCCGACGCTCAGATTGAAGATCACGCCGGGCATTTCGCCGGCGAATCCGAGCTCGCGGTGCAGCGCGTGAATCAGGACCCAGGCACGCAGGTACTCGTCGAACGACTGCCGGACCTTCAACTCCTGCGACCACTCGCAGTTGTAGCCCTCGTCCAGCATGTCGATGCACGGCTTGGAGACTTCGATCTCGTCGAGTGTCTGGACCGTCTTCAGCTCGATGAAGCGCGCGCCGCACAGCCAGGCGGCGATGATGTTCTGCGCCATCTGCGAGTGCGGGCCCGCGGCCACGCCGTAAGGCGTCTCGATCCGGCGGCCGTAGACGGTCACTGCGAACGGGTCGGCCTTTCCAGGCACGAAGAAGAGCCGGCGCGGGATTCCGAAGATGGCATCGTTGCGCTTCAGTTCAGCGAAGACCCACGAGACCAGCTGCTCCATCCGGATCGGCTGAAATCGGTCAGACATGTCTCTCTCCCCAGCGCTTCAAGCCAACGGCCTCTATCCGACGACCGTACCTGTCTTTCCCTCGATCCCCTCCTTGGCCTTGCTCAGCAGCGTGATCAAGGTCTTGCGGCCGGGTCCGGACTTGGCGAACGCCAGCGCAGACTCGACCTTCGGCCGCATGGAGCCTTCGGCGAAGTGCCCTTCGGCAAGATGGCGTTCGGCTTCCTCGATGCTCAGGCTGTCGAGCCATTGCTCATTGGGTTTGCGAAAATTGATCGCGACCCTTTCGACGGCCGTGAGAATGATGAGCAGATCGGCGTCGATCATCTCGGCCAGCTTGGCACTCGCCCAGTCCTTGTCGACCACGGCGCTGACGCCCCTGAGGTGATTGCCCTGCCGGACCACCGGAATGCCGCCGCCACCCACACTCACCACGACTTGCCCGGCATCGAGCATCAGGCGCACGGTGTCTTTCTCGACGACGTCGATCGGTTTCGGCGAAGCGACCACGCGGCGGTAGCCTCTTCCGGCATCTTCCTTCATATGCGCGCCCTTGGCGTTCATCGCGTCCGCATCTTCCTTGCTGAAGAACGATCCGATCGGTTTGACGGGATCATCGAAAGCAGGGTCTCTTTCGTCCACCACCACCTGGGTGATCAGCGTGGCGACAGGCCTTTGAATGCCCCGGTTCAACAGGGCCTCGCGCAGTGCATTCTGGAGGTCATAGCCGATGTAGCCCTGGCTCAGGGCCACACAAACCGACATCGGCAGAACCGGCGAGTGGGCGTAGGTCATGGATGCCGCTTCGAAGGCCATGAGAATCATGCCCACTTGCGGACCATTGCCGTGCGTCACGACCACCTGGTGGCCCTGGGCGATCAGGTCGACGATGGCCTCGGACGTGGTTTGAACAGCCGTCATCTGTTCGGGCAGGTTCTCGCCAAGGGCGTTGCCGCCGAGCGCCACGACGATTCTCTTGCTCATGAGCGACACCTCGATGAATGACGCGGGAGTGACCGAAGTCGAACTGCCTATTCGCCGAGTTCGCCCAGGTAGGCCAGCGGAATGGCGGCATACATGGCTGCGCATTTCACCAGATGCTCCTTCCACGTGATCTCGTTCGGTGCGTGGGCCTGCGGTTCCTTGCCCGGACCAAATCCGACGACTGGAATCTTGTGCCGTCCCATGATGGAGACGCCGTTCGTCGAGAAGGTCCACTTGTCCACCACGGGCTTACTCCGGAACAAGCCCTCGTAGGCGTTGACCAGGGTCCTGACCGCGACGTGGTTCTCATCCGTCTTCCAGGTCGGGAAGAAGCACTCGGTTGGGTAGACCAGACCGGTGTAGGCCGGGCGGTCGTAGTGGTACATCGACACCGTCGCGCCGGCGGCCTTGACCGCGGGCAGGGCCCTGATCTCCTCCAGCGCGACTTCCCATGTCTCGCCCCAGGTCAGGCGGCGGTCGACGGAGACCGCGCAACTGTCGGCCACGGCGCAGCGGCTCGGCGAGGTGAAGAAGATCTCCGAGACCGTGAGCGTGCCTTTGCCCAGGAATTCGTCGAACGCCAGCTTGCCGACCAGTGCCTGCAGCTCGATCAGGATGGGGGCCATCTTGAAGATGGCGTTGTCGCCGCGCTCCGGTGCCGAACCGTGGCAGCTGCGCCCCTGCACGTCGATGCGGATTTCCATGCGTCCCCGATGGCCGCGATAGATCTGGCAATCGGTCGGCTCGGTACTCACGACGAACTCGGGGCGGATCTTCGACTGTTCGATGATGTACTGCCAGCACAGACCGTCACAGTCCTCTTCCTGCACCGTGCCGGTCACCAGCAAGGTGTACTGCCCTTCCAGGCCAAGATCCTTGATGATCTTGCCCGCGTAGACCATCGAGGCCATGCCACCTTCCTGGTCGGAGCCGCCACGGCCGCCGATGACTTCATCGTCTTCCATGCCCTGGTACGGGTCGAACTTCCAGTTCTTGATATTGCCCACGCCCACGGTGTCGATGTGGGCGTCCATCGCGATGAGATGCGGCCCATGCCCGATATAGCCCAGGATGTTGCCCATGGGGTCGATCTCGATCTTGTCGAACCCGACCTTTTCCATTTCCTGCTTGATGCGCAGCACGACCTTTTCTTCGTCGCAGCTTTCGCTGGGGATGGCGATCATGTCGCGCAAGAAGCGGGTCATGTCGGCCTTGTAGTGCTGGGCCCTGGCCACGATCTGTTCAAAGGGAATTTGCTTGGACATCGAGGTTTCTCCGGTATTCGTATTTGGGTGGCGCAGGATCGTGGTGCGTGTCACCTGACGCGCGGCTGCGCTTCCTTCAGCAATTTCTCCAGCACAAGCCCCGGCCGCTGGTACTTGCGCGCCATGATCATGGCTGCGATGACATAGGGCTTCCAGCTCGCCTCCTTGTAGGTGGCGATGCGATAGCGCTCGAAGACGCTGCCTTGCACTTCCCCATCCGTGCATGAAACGCCGGAAATGTCGGCAGGCAGGCAGTGCATGTAGAGCGCCTGGCCGCCCTTGGTGAACTTCATCATCTCTTCCGTGCAATGCCAGTTCTTGTGCAGGGCGTTCTGCGCAAGGCACTGCTTCTCGAGCGCCTTGAGACCGTCATGATCATTGGCCCTCAGCAGTTCGGTGCGCGTCTGCATCACCTTGTAGGGCGCCCATGATTTCGGATAGACGATGTCTGCGCCGGCAAACGCCTCTTCCATCGACTTCGTGTGGCTGAAGCTGCCGCCCGAGGCTTGTGCGTTCGTGCGGGCGACTTCAACCACGTCCGGTATCAGGTCGTAGCCCTCGGGGTGCGCCAGGGTCACGTCCATGCCGAATCGTGTCATCAAGCCGATGATTCCCTGCGGCACCGACAGCGGCTTGCCGTAGCTGGGCGAATAGGCCCAGGTCATGGCGATCTTCTTGCCCTTCAGGCTTTCGAGGCTGCCGAAGTGCTCTTGCAGCCAGGCCAGGTCGGCCGTCGATTGCGTCGGGTGGTCGATGTCACATTGCAGATTCACCAGTGCGGGGCGCTGGGGCAGGACGCCCTGCGCGAAACCATCGTCGAGCGCGGCACCCACCTCGCGCATATAGACGTTGCCGGCACCCAGGAACATGTCGTCGCGTATCCCGATCACGTCGGCGCAGAAGGAGATCATGTTCGCGGTTTCCCGCACCGTCTCGCCGTGGGCGATCTGTGACTTGCCCTCGTCCAGGTCCTGCTGCGCCAGCCCCAGAAGATTCAAGGCGGAGGCATAGGAGAAGCGCGTTCGGGTGGAGTTGTCACGAAACACCGAAACACCCAGGCCGCTGTTGAAGACCCGGGTGGCAATGTTTTCTCCACGCATGCGCTTGAGCACTTCGGCCAGCTTGAGCACTTGCTCGATTTCAGGCCGAGTTTGTTCCCACGTGAGGAGAAAGTCCTTTTGATGGGAATTCGTTTCGAGTGCGCCAAGTTGCTGGAGAAGTTGAGTGATGGTGTTCATCGAAGGTCCTCGAATCAGGGTGGGTTCAATGGGGGAAAGAAGGGGCCGAGGCGGCCTGCCGCTGCATGCCGGTGAACAGCAGTCCGACACGCGAGCCGGCGGCGATGAGCCCGTCGCGGCGCAACTGGATCAGACCTGCGAGCCCCGCCGAACCGGTGGCGCTGACCGATATGCCGCTCGTTTCCAGCGCAAGCTCGTTGGCATGCGCGAGCGTCTGCTCGTCGGCGAGCACGGTTGCGCCGCCGGTCGCGGCCATTCCGCGCAGCACGGCGACCCAATCGTAGGTTTCGTCGTCGAGGATGCCGCTGGCGATGCTGTGCGGCGGGTCTTCCCAAGGCCACATGAATGCCGATCGATGCGCAGCGGCGTAGCGCAGGCCGTCCTCGGTGGCGGCGCCGGTATTGGCGCAACGCTGTTGCAGCAGCGTCCAGGCGCGCCGCAACGGTGCCGCCCCTTGCGTCTGCACCGTGTGAATGTGCGGTGGGCTCGCAACCAGCCCGGCCGCAAGCGCCCGCGCGTACGCCTGCATGCAGGCGCTGGCGAGTGCGCCACCCCCCACCTGCACGACGAGGTCATCGATCGGCAGGGCACCCGCAGCGAGCATTTCGTAAACAAGCGTCTCGCCGCCGTCGATCGCGAGCCCATTCTCGTTGCCCTGGCAGCAGAACGGCAGCGCGCCGCCGCGCAGCGCCTCGTGAAAGCGATGCAGGCAGGGGTCGCCGCGTTCACCCGGCGAGCGCGGACACGTCACGACCGTCGCACCCAGCGCGCGCAGACGCTCGAGAACCGCCGGCTCGGCGTCGGGCGGGACGAAGACCTGCAAAGAGCGCGACGCGGCGCGCGCGAGCACCGCTGCTGCGAGCGCCGCGTTGCCGCAACTCGCAATTGCCAAGGGTGCCAACGACGCGCTGTCGCCGTGCCCGGTCACCACGAGATGGAGCAGGATGCCCATCAGGTGGCGTGCCTTGTGCGAGCCGGCAACGTTGCCGGTTTCGTTCTTCACCCACACCTCGAGCCCGAGGCGCTCGCCCAGTGCCGCCTCGCGGCAAAAAGGTGTGGCACGAAACCCGTGGCCGTCGACGCCAGCGATCCCGTCGTCCAGGCGGCGCACCAGCTCCACGAACGAAGCGTCGCTCATTCCGCGCTCACGCGCCGCGTGCCAGGCGTAGAGGCACTCACGGTAGCGCACGAACGGGTTCTCGTCATCGCCGCGGTCCAGCACGGCGCCGGTGCCGAGCCGGTGAGTGAGGACATGGTCGCCGTCATCGCTGCCGCTGCGCGCGCAACGAAACGGGGCCGCCGCGCCCACGCCCGGCTCCCAGCCGCAGCTGGCACAGACCAGCCGCGATGTGGTCACGCAGCCCCGCTGGCACGGTTGAATGCCGTGATCATCTCGTCCCATGCCGGAAGAAGCCGGTGCAACCCGCGCCAGAACGCCTGGTCGCGCCGTGCCTCGAAGGCCTCGAGCGTGACGCCACGTTGCTCGACCCAGGTGAAGAAGCCGAGATTGAAGATCCGATTGCGCTCGACGGGGCCCGTCAGCAGCACGTGTTCGGTGGACGCACCGGCCAGGTGCCGGCCAAACGTCTCGGCCGCACTCGCGGCATCGAAGCGCCCGCCGAAGTGCTTCGCTACGGCCTTCGGCTTCTCCGACGTGTAGAGCTCGGCGCCATCGGTGGCGACGGTGAGGATGGCGTCGTGGGCACCCAGGCCAAGCGCCTTGGCCGTCTTGATGGCGGCAACGATGTTGCAGATGCTCGACAGGCCGAAGTGCGGCAGCGCCGCGAGCACGTCCTCAGCCACGCCATGCGCGCGCAGCAAGGCGTGACCGGCCGGGTCGTTGAAGAGCACGAACAACTGGTCGGTCGCGTGATCGGAGACTGCAACTGCAGCATCGGTGTTGGTCACGTTCTGCACAAACGGGATGTGCTTGTCGCCGATGCCCTGGATGTTGTGTTCGCCGAAGCCGTTGTAGAGCATCGTCGGGCACTCGAGCGCCTCGACCGCGACGATCTTCGTCCCGTGCTGCTCCTTCAGCCAGTCGCCAGCGGCCAGGGTGCCCGCGGAACCGGTGGCGGATACGAACGCGGCCAGCCGCAAAGCGGGGTCGCGCGACTGCATCGTCTCGAAGACGTGGGCGAAAGCGCGCCCGCTGACGGCGTAGTGCGCCAGGTAGTTTGCAAACTCCGCGAACTGGTTGAGCACGACATTGCCCGGCTCCAGGGCGAGCGCGTCGCAGGCGTCGTAGATCTCGCGCACATTGCTCTCGGTGCCCGGGGTGCGGATGATGTCGCCGGGCTCGGTCACCCAGCGCTCCAGCCACTCGAAACGCTCGTCGCTCATTCCTGCGGGCAGGATGGCCACGCCGCGGCAGCCGAGCGTGCGCGAGATCGCCACGCCGCCGCGGCAGTAGTTGCCCGTCGATGGCCACAGCGCACGCTGGCGCGACGGGTCGAAGCGGCCGGTCACAAGGCGCGACACCAGGCAGGCGTAGGCCGGCAGAACCTTGTGAGCATGGATCATCGGGAAGCGGTCGCCGAGCACCACCACGATCGGCGCGCTGACGCCGGTGAGCGACTCAGGCAGCACGACATGCGCCGGCACCTCGGCCAGCCCGGTGCGCGCGGCGTCGTTGTACCAGTGCACGCGAAACAGGTTGAGCGCATCGGCAGCGTCGGGGTCCGCACCTGCGAGCCGCTCGCGATACTGCGCGCCGATGCTCGCCGGCTTGGCGAGCTGGGCGAATGTCGGCAGCGCGATGCGCTGTCCGGCGAAGTGCGCTACCGCACGGTCGTAGGTGGCGCGGTCGGCAATCGTCGTGTGGTCGTTCATAGTTCCGCCATTCGCGACCACAGCCGTGAGGCCTCGGCGGTGGCCTCCGCCCGGATCGCATTGATGTTGATACCCGGCGCCTCTGTCCATGCGGGCACCGCCCCGCCGAAACGCTCGGCGAACAGTGCATGGCCGCGTTGCGCTCGCCGCGACGCCGCGTCGCAAGAGTCGCCGTTTCGCGGCGCGTCTTCGAGCAACGCCGCGCGTTCGGCTTCCAGATCCGACGGATAGCCGTCGGTGCCGAGTGCAACGTGTTCGCTCGCACGCAAGGCCGTCGGGTAGCCGACGCGGTTGCCGCGGTTGGAGCGCGGGTTCTGCACCAGCCAGCAGCCGAGTTGCTCGGCACGACGCACCTGCGGCTCGCCCAAGTGCACACCGTGCGCGAGGATCGAGCCGGGCGGCAACGCGCCGAGCCCGGCCAGCCTCTCCAGCGGGCCGTCCCAGCCGCGACGCAGCGCGTCGTCGACGTCGGCGCGGTCTTCGGCGACATGCACGTGGACGACGGTATCAAGCTCGCGACACAGCGCCGCCACCTCGCGCAGCGTGTCGTCCGACACCGTGAACGACGCGTGCAGCCCCACCACGCCACGCACCAGCGGCCGCGTGTTGGTCTCGATGAAGCGGCGGCACTCGGCCAGGCCACGCCGTGCTTCGTCGCGCCCGCCGTTGCGCTCGGTGGCGCCGTAGCACAGCACCGCCGGCATGCCCGCCGCCTGGCAGACATCGGCCAGGATGTCGAGCGAGCCGTCGACCAGGTTGGGCGATTCGTGGTGATCGATGAGCCCGACCGTGCCGAGCTGCAGCGCCTCGGCGACGTACCAGCGTGCGGAGGCCCGCAGTGCCCGGGCATCGAGCGCGCGATCGAGCCGCCACCACACGCGTTCCAGGATCGCCAGGAAGTTGGGCGGGGCTTCGGCAGGGGCCGGCATGCCAAACGGCGCGAGCCCCGAATACAGATGGGTGTGCGCGTTGACGAAGCCGCTCACTTCGAACCCAACACGAAGCCCACACTCATCGCACGGCCCGCCGGCGAGTCCTTCATCGGCAGGGTCATGCGTCGAACTCCGTCGAAGGCTTCGAGGGCCGAAGCCACCGCAGCGGCGGTCGGCACGAGGCCGATCTCGCCCACGCCCTTGGCGCCCATCGGCCCCTCGGGCTCGGGCTCTTCGACCAGGATCACGTCGACGACCGGCATGTCACGTGCCCGCAGCACACCGATCTCCTTCATCTTCAAGGTGACCGGCATGCCGTTCTCGCAACGCAACTCTTCGGTCAGCGCATACCCGAGTCCCATGGCCACCGCGCCCTCGATCTGGCCGGTGCACAGCGCCGGGTTCAGCACGCGACCGGCATCATGGGCGGCGACAACCCGCTCGACGCGCCCCGTCGCGTCGAGGATGACGAGCTGCGTTGCATAGCCAAAAGTGGTGTGCGTCTTGATCTTCGCCACATCGGCGCCCAGCGCCGTGGTGTCGCGGATGGAGATCTCGCCGACATAGTCGCGGCCGACCAGATCGGCCAGCGAGTGGCCGGCGTCGAGGTCGACCCTCAGCTTGGCCCCTGCCACCAGGGCCGCGCGCCCACCCAGCAGCGTCGCCCGCGACCCGGTGGTCTGCCCGCAGTCGAGGTCGAAGGAAGTGTCGACCTTCGGCACAAACGTCGATGCCGGCAAGCCAGTGGTCTCGACTGCGAACTGGACCAGGATCGTCGTCAGCCCCTGGCCCATCTCGGTGAAGCCGTTGTAGAGCGAAACGCGGCCGTCGCGCTCGACGACGAGGCGCACCTTGCCGAATTCAACCACGCCGTTGCCGATGCCGCTGTTCTTGAGCCCGCAGGCGATGCCCACCGCGCGCCCTTCGCGCACCGCCGCGTCGTAGTGCGGCTTGATTGCCTCGAGTGTCTTGCGGATCCCGACCGACTTGTCCAGCACCTGACCGGTGGAGAACGTGTCGCCCACGCTCAGTGCATTGCGCCAGCGCATCTCCCAGCGATCGAGCCCGGCCTTGTGCGCGAGCAGGTCCACACACGCTTCCATCGCGAAGTGCGCCTGGTTGGCGCCGAAGCCTCGCATCGCGCCGCAGGGCGGGTTGTTGGTGTAGGCGGCAATCGCTTCGATATCGACGTTGGGCACCCGGTACGGCCCGCAGGCGTGGCCCGCCGCGCGTTCCAGCACCTTGCCACCGACCGAAGCGTAGGCGCCGGAATCGCCGACGATGCGTGCCTTGACTGCCGTGAGCCGCCCCTGCGCGTCGCAGCCCACCGTGTACTCCATGGTCAGCGGGTGGCGCTTCGGGTGGATGCGGATCGACTCCTCGCGGCTCAGCGTCAACTTGACTGGCGAACCCGTCAGGTGCGCGAGCAACGCGGTCTGGGCCTGGACCGTCATGTCCTCCTTGCCGCCGAATGCGCCACCATTGGGCACGAGCTCGACGAAGACACGCTCGGTGCCGACGCCTAGGAAGCGCGCCACCTGTCGCCGGTCATCGAAAATGCCCTGCCCCTGCGAGCGCAGGTGCAGCCTGCCGTCGGCAAGTGGCTCGGCAAGCGCACTCTCGGGCTCGAGGAAGAGATGTTCGATGCGCTGCGTGGTCCAGGTGCCGCTCACTACATGCGCGCTCGCTGCGAGCGCGCCATCGACGTCGCCACGCCGCAGCACGGTGCGCGACAGCAGGTTTTCATGCTGCGGATTGACGCGCGGCGCGCCGGGCGCGAGCGAGGCCAGTGGGTCCAGCACTGGCGGCAGCAACTCGTAGCTCACGTCGACCAGCTTGGCCGCTTCGCGCGCGGTGTGGCGGTCAACGGCAGCGACGGCGGCCAGCACGTCGCCGACGCAGCGCACCTCTTCACCCACGGCGACGAAGCCGGGCCAGTCGCTGTACAGCAGGCCATACCAGCGCTCGCCGGGTACGTCGGCGGCGGTGGCAACCGCGTGGACCCCAGGCATGGCGCGGGCACGCGAGGTGTCGATGCTCAGCACGCGGGCGCGCGGGTGCGGCGACAGCGCAAAGGCGCCGTGCAACATGCCGGGCACCGACAGGTCGTCGCTGAATGCCCGCTCGCCAATCGCCGATTGGGCGATGCCGATGCGCGCCAGCGACTGCCCGACACGCCCATCGGTGCAGGCCGCCGGGATGGGCTCGCCCCGCTTGGCCGCCGCCAGCATCTGGATCGCGTCGATGATCTTCACGTAGCCGGTGCAACGGCACAGGTGCACGTCGAGCGCATTGACGATCGCGTCGCGGGTGAGTGCCGGATCGCGATCGGTGATGGCCTTCGCGCGCAGCGCGATGCCAGGGATGCAGAAACCGCATTGCAGGCCGGCAGTCGCTGCAAAGCTGTCGGCGATCTGCGCCCGCTCTGCGGCCGACAGGCCTTCGAGTGTGACGATGCGCTTGCCGTCGGCGACCTTGGAGCGCATGGCGCATGTGGTCTTGGGTTGGCCGTCGACCAGCACCACGCAGCAGCCACACTGCCCCTGCGGGCTGCAGCCGTCCTTGATGGACTTGATGCCGCAGCGCTCTCGCAGCGTCTCTATGAACCATTCGTCGGGACGGACATCCACCCGGCGCGGCGAGCCGTTGAGCACAAACTCAATAGTCATGATCACACGCTCTCTTTTTCAGGCACGGCACAAGCCGCGCACCATAGCGGAGGATCGGGATTTGCACGCGCTCCTCGGAGCCACAAAGTGCGCCGAACTTGAGCTAGCTCAATTCAATCGCATCCCCAGGGCGCTGCCTGCGCCGGAGCCAGCGCGCGGACGTCCCGAGGCGCCAGCTTCGGCGCCTCGGTGGCGCGCGCTCAGTGGGCGTCGGCAGTCTTGGCAGCCTCCACCGCCGCCGCGGTCTCACCGTGCGCGCCGTTGAAGTACAGGTTCAACAACAACGCCGCTACCGAGGTCAGCAGGATGCCCGAGTCCAGCAGCGGGTGCAGGCTCGACACCATCTGCTGCATCCAGCGCGGCGCCACCAACGGGATGAGTCCGAAGCCGATCGACAGCGCGACGATGTAGAGGTTGTTGCGGTTGCCCTTGTAGTCCACGCCGGCAAGGATGCGGATACCGGTTGCGGCCACCATGCCGAACATCACCAGCCCGGCGCCGCCCAGCACGAACTGCGGGATGGCCTCGACGAAGGCGGCCATCTTCGGCAACAGCCCGAGGACGAGCATGATGATGCCGGCGGCCACACACACGAAGCGGCTGCGCACGCCGGTCACGCTCACCAGGCCCACGTTCTGGCTGAAACTGGTGTACGGGAAAGTGTTGAAGATGCCACCGATCAGCGTGCCCAAGCCGTCGGTCCTCAAGCCTGCGGCGAGCTCGACCTGGCTGATCTTCTTGCCGGTGATGTCCGAGAGCGCCAGGAACATGCCGGTGGATTCGATCATGACGACGATCATCACCAGCGTCATTGTCAGGATCATCACGATGTCGAAGGTCGGCATCCCGAAGGAGAACGGCGTGACCAAGTCGAACCAGTTTGCCTTTGCAACCTTGTCGAAGTTCATCTTGCCCAGGACCGCAGCAATCACGCAGCCGCCGACGATGCCCAGCAGCACCGAGATGTTGGCGATGAAGCCCTTGGTGTACTTCACGAGCAGCAGGATCATGACCAGCACCGCGGCTGCAATGGCCATGTTCTCCAGTGCGCCGTAGCCGGGGTTGTTGACCATCGGGATCGGGCCGAGCTGGATGGGTGCCGAGGCAGCCGCCGCCGCAGCCTTGGCCTTGTCGACCATCTCGAGGAGCTTGGGCACGTCGGTGCGCTGCGCCAGCGTCGCCGGACCGCCCAAGGCCCAACCCACGCCCACGCGCATCAGGCTGATGCCGATGATGGCGATGATGCTGCCGGTAACCACCGGTGGAAAGAAGCGCAACAGCTTGCTGACGATCGGCGCGATGATGATCGAGACGATGCCCGCACCGATGATCGCGCCGAAGAGAGCGCGCGCGCCGTCCACGCCAGGCATCGCGTTGGCGAAGGCCACCATCGGGCCCACCGCGGCAAAGGTCACGCCCATCATCACCGGCAACTTGATGCCGAACCATCGCGTGACACCGAAACTCTGAATCAGCGTCACGAGGCCGCAGCAGAAGAGGTCGGCGCTGATCAACACGGCCACTTGCTCGGGTGTCAGCTTGAGCGCCCTGCCCACGATCAGCGGCACGGCTACGGCACCGGCGTACATGACCAGCACATGCTGGATGCCGAGGGCTGCCAGGCGCGGCGCGGGAATTCTTTCGTCCACGGGATGGACGGTCGTTGCGATCATCGAAGGCTCCTCGTCTTTGTTATGTGGGTTCCGACGGACGAAAGCCGCATCCTGCTTTACGCGCACCGCCACTCCACGCGCACTCGGTAGGATAGCCATGCGAGTGGAATTGCGGCGCATAGGTCGTGACACGAGTTGCGGTGTCCTTGCGCTAAATCAAATCGCGCCGTGTGCGCCGTTCGGCTCGGCTCCGGGGTCGCGGTGGGCGCGCCGAACTATCGGCCGCGCCCTGACGGACGCGCTGCAGGAAACGGCCGCCGGCATCTGCTGCCGATCGCCGGCGGACTGAAGGCGTCTCGCCGGCGTCGGCGTTGCGACCGGCTACGATCGTCGCCGAGGCCCTGGCTGTCCCAGAGCCCATCCACCGGAGACACTATCTTGCCGCAAAGCGACATTGAGATCGCGCAGTCCGCCCGCCTGATGCGGATCACCGATCTGGCGCGCGAGCGCCTGGGGATCGGCGACGAGCACCTCGTGCCCTACGGCCACTACAAGGCCAAGGTCTCGCTGGACTACGTCGCCAGCCTGGCCGACCGTCCCGACGGCAAGCTGGTGCTGGTGACCTCGATCAGCCCGACGCCGGCCGGCGAGGGCAAGACCACCACCGTGGTCGGCATCGGCGACGCACTCAACCTGATCGGGCATCGCGCGCTCGTCGCGCTGCGCGAGCCTTCGCTCGGCCCGGTGTTCGGGCTCAAGGGTGGTGCAGCCGGCGGCGGCCGCGCGCAGGTGGTACCGATGGAGGACATCAACCTGCACTTCACCGGCGACTTCCACGCGATCGCCGCGGCGCACAACCTGCTGGCTGCGGCGCTGGACAACCACGTGCACCACAGCAACCGGCTGGGCATCGACCTTCGCCGTGTGGTCTGGAAGCGCGTGGTGGACATGAACGACCGCGCGCTGCGCGAGATCACGGTCGGCCTCGGCGGGCCGGGCAACGGCTTTCCCCGGCAGGACGGATTCGACATCGTCGTCGCCTCGGAGGTGATGGCGATCTTCTGCCTTGCCACATCGCTGGCCGACCTGAAGGAGCGGCTGGGCCGCATCGTCGTGGCCTATACGCGCGAGCAGCAACCGGTGACCGCCGCGCATTTGAAGGTGCACGGCGCGATGGCCGTGCTGCTGAAGGACGCGCTTGCCCCCAACCTTGTGCAGACGCTGGAGAACAACCCGGCCTTTGTGCACGGCGGACCGTTCGCCAACATCGCACATGGCTGCAACTCCGTGCTGGCAACCCGGACCGCGCTCAAGCTGGCCGACTACGTGGTCACCGAGGCCGGCTTCGGCTCCGACCTCGGCGCCGAGAAATTCATCGACATCAAGTGCCGCAAGAGCGGGCTGAGGCCCGACGCCGTGGTCCTCGTGGCCACAGTGCGCGCGCTGAAGTACCACGGCGGCACCGAAGTGAAGGCCCTGGGTGCCGAGGATCTCGGTTCGCTGGCGCGCGGCATCGTCAACCTCGAACGCCACCTGCACAACGTCAAGGAGGTCTTCGGGCTACCGGTGGTGGTGGCGCTCAACCACTTCACGCAGGATACCGAGGCCGAGCAGGCCATGGTGGCCGAGCACATGCAGGCCCTCGGGGCCACGCTGGTGTCGGCGCGCCACTGGGCCGAAGGTGGCAGGGGCGCGGTCACGCTGGCGCACGAGGTGGTACGGCTGTGCCAGGGGCCGCGGGCATTCAACTTCGCCTACGAGGACGACGACCTGCTGTGGGAGAAGGCCCGCAAGGTCGCGACCCGCATCTACGGGGCAGCCGACATCAGTGCCACCGCGTCGGTGTGCAAGCGGCTGGAGGAACTCCAGGCCCAGGGACACGGGCGGCTGCCGGTCTGCATTGCCAAGACCCAATCCAGCTTCTCGACCGACGCGACACGCCGGGGCGCGCCCAGCGGCCACACGGTCGACATCCGTGAGGTGCGCTTGGCCGCCGGCGCCGAGTTCGTCGTGCTCGTCTGCGGCGACATCATGACCATGCCCGGACTGCCGGCGGCGCCGGCAGCCGAGCGCATCGATGTCGGCGACGACGGGCGCGTGGTCGGGCTGTTCTGAGGGCTGTGCCGCTGGCGCGGTTGCGCGTGGCGTACGGGGAAAGGTTCGCGAACGACTTCAAAGCGCAGCAGATCGACGAGCCGCAGGTGTGCACTCAGGTCATACGCATGCTCGCTGGAAGACCGGGCACGCGACCGCCGTGTCGAGGCTTCGGGACTACCGTTTCGGCAAGCAAACCATTCGATGGGGTGAGTTCATGGCAGACGACCAGGTGAAGAAGCTCGGAGACGCGTACCAGCGGGCCCTCGATTCGTGGGCCAAAGACGTCGGGAAACTCACGACCGATCTCGAAGACTTGAAGAAGAAGATCGACGCGATCGAGCCGCAGGCGAAGAAGCTGAAGGTCGACTGGGATGCCATCATGAAGAAGCTCGATGGCCACTGCGACGAGCTTTGCAGCAACATCAAGAATCTGCCGTCGCTCGACAAATCCGACGACAAAGACGACGACCAGAAGCTCAAGGACCTCGCGAAGCAGCTTCCGGGTTGGATGAAGAGGGCGATCGATCGTGTGCAGAAAGGTGGCGTGCCCGTCCCGTACCCTGACGTGAAGCTCGACAAGGGTGAGATCAAGGTGACAGGCGTGAAGGTCTGGGTAAGGATTCCGTAGCGCACGCGTCGGGCAACATCGCGAAGGACGAACATGGCGAGCTGCGCGTCTGCGCCGGGCGCCTGGCTGTGCTCGCCAGATGCGTGTGCGGGAGCGACTGGCACGCGGTGTTCGACGACTTAGCGACCCCCGGCATGCCCGGGCAGGCGCTCGACGACCGGATCGGTCTGCGGGTGACGTTGCGACCGTCGGCGCCCAGCCGCGACCGGGGCCCGGATTGATCTGTCGCAACAGGCGGCCCCCCGTTCGTCACTAGCATCGGCCCCTGCGCGGGCACCCTGCCGGCGACCAGCAAGGAGACGGCAGATGCTGCAGATTCGAATGCATGGCCGCGGCGGCCAGGGCGTGGTCACGGCCGCCGAGATGCTTTCGATTCGCCGCGTTCGCAGCGGCCAGGTCGCCGAAAACCGGTTGCGTGACATCGGCATCGTCGCCTCCAAGGTGAGCTGACATGTACCCCATCATTCGCCGCGAAGTCTTCTCGGACACCACCTTTCTGTGGGAGGTGCTGGCGCCCGACGTGGCCCGAGCGGCCGAGCCCGGGCACTTTGTCATGCTGCGCCTGCAAGAGGGGGGCGAACGCATCCCTCTCACGGTGGCCGACTTCGACCGCGACAAGGGCACCATCACGATGGTGATCCAGG
>JBDTUG010000026.1:0-23995 GCA_040007855.1 Caldimonas sp. | reverse complement strand
CGGCCAGGATCAGCACCGCCATGGCGGCGAGCAGGAAGATCACGAACGCGGTGAGCGCGCGCTCGAACCAGAGGCGAAAGGCTGACACCCCGGGTCCGCTCAGAGACCCTTGCCGAGCTCGATCGCCTTGTCGACCAGCTTGCCGCCGCCGGCGACCTCCTTGCCGAACTCCTCGTACACGGCCTTGCTGGCGGCGATGAAGGCGTCCTTGTCGGGGTCGTTGGCCTTGATGCCCGAGGTCTTCATCTTGGCGAGCAGGTCATTGTCGAGCTTGGCGGCCTGCTCGTAGACGTAGGCCTGGCTGTCCTTGGCCGCCTGGACCAGGATGGCCTGGACGTCGGCCGGCAGGCCGGCGAACTTGCGCCCGCCGGCGGCGAGGTAAGCCGGGGTGTAGACATGCCCGGTCATCGAGATGAACTTCTGCACTTCCTGGAACTTGGAGGAATAGATCTGCGTGAGCGGGTTCTCCTGGCCGTCCATCACCCCCGTCTGCAAGGCCACGAACACCTCCGAGAGCGCCATCGGCGACGGGTTGGCGCCGTAGGCCTGGAACATCTTCACCCGCCATTTGCCCTCGGGCACGCGCAGCTTCATGCCCTGCAGGTCGGCCGGCTTGACGACCGGCCGGACGTTGTTGGTGACGTGACGAAAGCCGTTCTCCCAGACCGCCAGCAGCTTGTAGCCCTTGGCTTCGGCCAGCGGCGCGAGCGAGGGCCAGACGATCTCGGCCTCGATCTTCTTCATGTGCTCGCGGTTCTTCACCAGGTAGGGCATCTCGAACATGCCGAAGAGCTCGACCTCCGAGGACATGACGGTCGAGGGCAGGGCGAAATCGAGCGTGCCGAGGCGAAGCTTCTGCAGCATCTCGCGATCGCCGCCGAGCTGGCTCGAGCCGAACACGATGACCTTGGCCTTTGCACCGAGCTTCTCGTTGGCGCGACGGGCGAACTCGTTGGCCGAGAGCTCGAACAGGGAGCCCGGGCCGCCGACGTGGCCGAGCTTGAGCTCGGTCTGGGCCGTGGCCGGGGCGGCGATCGCGGCGAGCAGGGTGGCGACGAGCAGGCCGCGGCGAAGTGTCATGGTGAATCTCCTGGCGTGGTGGCGGAATCGGGGCGGTCGGACGCCTCGGGATCAGGCGGCGGCACGAAGCCCGGTCGCCAGCGGATGCGAGCTGAAATAGTCCATGGCCGCCTGCACGCCACTGGCAGCGACCGGTATCGAAGCGAGCTTCAGGCCCATCTCGACGCCGGCAAGCGCGGCCATGAGCGTCAGGTCGTTGCTGTCGCCGAGGTGGCCGATGCGGAACATCCGGCCCTTGACCTTGCCGAGGCCGGTGCCGAGCGAGAGGTCGAAGCGCTCGTGGATGAGCTTGCGCAAGGCATCGGCGTCGACGCCGGCCGGTGTGACCACGCCGGTCAGCACCGCCGAATGCGCGCTCGCGTCGGCGCACTGGATCGGCAGGCCCCAGGCCCGGACTGCGCCGCGCACCGCCTCGCCCCAGCGCTGATGCCGGGCGAACACCGCGGCGAGCCCCTGGCCGAGGATCATGTCGAGCGCTTCCGAGAGCGCATAGAGCAGGTTGGTGTTCGGCGTCGACGGCCAGTAGCCGCCCTTGTTCATCTCGACGATCTCGTCCCAGGCCCAGTAGGCCTTGGGCAGCGTCGCCGCCTTGCTTGTCTCGATCGCCTTGGGCGACAGGGCGTTGAAGGAGATGCCGGGCGGCATCATCAGGCCCTTCTGCGAGCCGGCCATGGCGACGTCGACGCCCCACTCGTCGTGCCGGTAGTCGGCGCAGGCGAGGCCCGAGATCGTGTCGACCAGGAGCAGCGCCGGATGGCCGGCGGCATCGATCGCCTTGCGCACCGCCGCAATGTCGGAAATCACGCCGGTCGAGGTTTCGCTGTGCACGACGCAGACCGCGCGGATCACGTGGCCGCGGTCCTGGCGCAGGCGCGCCTCGATCAGCTCGGGCTGCGCGGGCCGGCGCCACGACCAGGGCAAGCCGGTCGCCGGATCGGTGCCGGGCACGCTCAGGAACTCGGGCTTCAGGCCGAGGCGCTGGGCGATCCGGTGCCAGAGCGAGGCGAACTGGCCGGTCTCGAACATCAGCACCGAGTCGCCCGGGTTCATCAGGTTGGAGAGCGCAGCTTCCCAGGCACCCGTGCCCGAACCGGCGTAGATGACGACCGGATGGCGCGTCTGGAACACCTGCTGCATGCCGGCGATGACGCGCTTGGCGAGGACCGCGAACTCGGGCCCGCGGTGGTCGATGGTGGGCAGGCTCATCGCCCTGAGGATCCGGTCGGGCACCGGGCTCGGGCCGGGAATCTGCAGAAAGTGGCGGCCGCTGGGGTGCTGGTCGAGGGCGATCATGAAAGGGGCTCCGGTCGACCCTCAGTCTTTCACGCGGAGGGACCTTGTCAAGCCGCACTTCCTCCATGGCCTGGAACCCGCGGGCAGCCGTCGGTGGATCGACAATCCGGCTTCGTGACCCGACCATGAATGCGCCGCTGCCGACCCTCGTGACCCGCGGCACCGCTGCGCGGGCCGCGGAAACGATCGCCCGGCTGGGCGGGCCCGAAGCGGCGCAGCTCGCGCACCGGCTCGCCAGCGAGACCCAGGGCGAGGTGCTGTTCGACGCTGCCGCGCGCGGCCGGTACGCAACCGACGCGTCGATCTACCAGGTGATGCCGATCGGCGTGTTCGTGCCGCGCGAACAGGGCGACGTCGCGGCGGCGATCGAGATCGCGCGCGAGCTCGGCACGCCGCTGCTCTCGCGCGGCGCCGGCACCTCGCAATGCGGACAGACGACCGGTGCCGCGCTGGTCGTCGATTCGACCAAGCACCTGCGCAAGGTCCTCTCGGTCGACGCCGAGGCGATGACCGCCGAGGTCGAGCCGGGCCTGGTACTCGACGCCTTGAACGCGCAGCTCAAGCCGCTCGGCCTGTGGTTTCCGGTCGACGTGTCGACCAGCGCCCAGGCGACGCTCGGCGGCATGGCCGGCAACAACTCGTGCGGCTCGCGCAGCATCGCCTACGGCAACATGGTGCACAACGTGCTGGGCATCGACGCCTGGCTGAGCGACGGCAGCAGCGTGTCGTTCGGCCCGGTCGCCGGCCTGGGCGCGCAGGAGCGGGCGATCGCCGGGTTCGTGCGCGACCTCGCCGCCGGCCAGCGCGGCGAGATCGAGGCGCGCTGGCCGAAGGTGCTGCGCCGGGTCGGCGGCTACAACCTCGACATCTTCGAGCCGCAGAGCGAGCGGCCCTACACCGACGACGGCAGCGTCAACCTGGCGCACCTGCTGGTTGGCGCCGAAGGCACGCTGGCGGTCTACCGCAGCCTCAGGCTCAAGCTGGCCCGGCTGCCGCGCCACAAGGTGCTGGGGGTCGTCAACTTCCCGACCTTCCGCGCCGCAATGGCCGCGGCGCAGCACCTGGTCGAGCTCGGACCGAGCGCGGTCGAGCTGGTCGACCGGACGATGATCGAGCTGGCCCGCGCCAACCCGGCCTTCCGGCCGACCATCGAGGCGGCGCTGATCGGCGCGCCGGCGGCGATCCTGCTGGTCGAGTTCAGCGGCGATGACCGCGCCGATCTGTTGCGCCGGCTGAAGGCGCTGGTCGAGCGGGTCGGCGACCTCGGCCTGCCCGACGCGGTGGTCTCGATGCCCGCCGAGGCTCCGCAGAAGGCGCTCTGGGAGCTGCGCAAGGCCGGCCTCAACATCATGATGAGCCTGAAGGGCGACGGCAAGCCGGTCAGCTTCATCGAGGACTGCGCGGTGCCGCTCGAGCACCTGGCCGACTACACCGACGCGCTCACCGAGGTGTTCGCCCGCCACGGCACGCGCGGCACCTGGTACGCGCATGCCTCGGTGGGCACTCTGCACGTCCGGCCAATCCTCGACATGCGTCGAGACGGCGCCGTGAAGATGCGCGCGATCGCCGAAGAGGCCAGTGCGCTGGTGCACAAGTTCAAGGGCGCCTACAGCGGCGAGCACGGCGATGGCCTGTGCCGCGGGGAGTGGATTGCCTGGCAGTTCGGGCCCGGCATCGACGCTGCCTTTCGCGCCATCAAGGAGCGCCTCGACCCGATCGGCCTGCTCGCGCCCAACCGGATCGTCGACCCGCCGAAGATGGACGACGCGCGCCTGTTCCGCTATCCGCCGGGCTATCGGACGATTGCCTTGGCGCCGGTCTTCGACTGGTCGGCCTGGAACGTCCGGAACGATCCGGTCACGGAGGCGAGCACCGCGCCCGGCAGCGGCGGCGATCCGAGCGGCGGCCTGGCCAAGGCGGTCGAGATGTGCAACAACAACGGCCACTGTCGCAAGTTCGACGCCGGCACGATGTGCCCGAGCTACCGCGTCACCCGCGACGAGCAGCACGTGACGCGCGGCCGCGCCAACACGCTTCGCCTGGCGCTCTCGGGCCAGCTCTCGGGGCCGGCCGACGGGCCTCCCCTGGCGAGCGACGCAGTGCAGGCGGCGCTCGATCTGTGCGTCGGCTGCAAGGGCTGCAAGCGCGACTGCCCGACCGGCGTCGACATGGCGCGGATGAAGCTCGAGGCCACCGCGCAGCGCAAGGCCCGCCACGGCCACACGCTGCGCGACCGCTGCATCGCCGCGCTGCCCGACCTGGCGCGTATCGCCAGCTGCATGCCGGGGCTGGCCAATCTGCGCAACCGTTCCGGCGTGCTGGCCCGCCTCGGCGAGCGCTGGCTCGGCGTGTCGGCGCGTCGCGCGCTGCCGCGCTGGCGCAACGACACCTTCTGGCGCGTCGCCGCGACGCTCGGGCTGGCCAGCCGCGAGGAGGCGCTGGTGGCGAGCCGGGCGGTCGTCCTGTTCGTCGACACCTTCAACGGCAACTTCGACACCGAGACTGCGGTCGCCGCGGTGCGGGTGCTGCAGGCAGCTGGCCATGCGGTCCACGTCGCGGGCAAGCCCGGCGCAGCACTCTGCTGCGGCCGGACCTGGCTATCGGCCGGCATGCCGGTGCAGGCCAAGGCCAAGGCCGCGGCGCTGCTCGACGCCTTGCTTCCGTTCGCCGAGCAAGGCATCGCCATCGTCGGCCTGGAGCCCTCGTGCCTGCTGACCATGCGCGACGAGATGCAGGCGATGGGCCTCGGCGACGCTGCGGCGACGGTCGGCGCAAACGCGTTTCTGTTCGAGGAGTTCATTGCCCGTGAAGCGCGCGCCGGCCGCTTCGCGATCGAGCTGAAGCCGGCCGGCCGGCCGATCCTGGTGCACGGCCACTGCCACCAGAAGGCCTTCGATGCAATTCCCGGCGTGCTCGAGGTGCTGCGCCTGATTCCCGGCGCCGAGCCCACCCTGATCGAGAGCTCGTGCTGCGGCATGGCCGGCAGCTTCGGCTATGAAGCGGAGCACTTCGAGATCTCGATGGCGATGGCCGAGCTGAACCTTCTGCCGGCGATCCGCAACGCGCCCGAGGCGCTGATCGTCGCCGACGGAACGAGCTGTCGGCAGCAGATCGCCGACGGGGCGGGGCGCGACGCCAGGCACGTTGCGCGGGTGCTCGCCGACCTGCTCGCATGAGGCAAAGAGCGCTCGTTGCGGCATGGGTTTTTGCTGTGGCGCGCGAGCGCCCACGCTCGACAATCCTTCCTTTTCGCAATTTCCCCCCCAAGGCCACGATGACCCGACTCCTTCTTGCCGCGACCATCGGCGTTCTTTTCAGCGCCACCGCATCTGCCGAGTATCCCGAGAAGCCGGTGACGATCGTCGTTCCCTTCGCAGCCGGCGGCCCGACCGACAAGGTCGCACGCGACCTCGCCGAAGCGCTGCGCAAGCCGCTTGCCAACCAGAGCGTCATCATCGACAACGTCGGCGGTGCCGGCGGCACGCTCGGCGCCGCCAAGGTGGCGCGCGCCCCGGCGGACGGCTACACGCTGCTGCTGCACCACATCGGCATGGCGACCTCGCCGGCGCTGTATCGCAAGATGACGTATGACACGCTCGGCGACTTCGAGTACCTCGGCATGGTCAACGACGTGCCGATGACGATCGTCGGCAAGCCCTCCCTGCCGGCCAACAACTACGCCGAGCTTGCCAAGTGGCTCGAGGCGAACAGGGGCAAGATCAATCTCGCCAACGCCGGGCTTGGCGCGGCGTCGCACCTGTGCGGCCTGCTGTTCCAGAGCACGTTGAAGATCGACATGCAGACCGTGCCGTACAAGGGCACGGCGCCGGCGATGAACGATCTGCTCGGCGGCCAGGTCGACCTGATGTGCGACCAGACCACGAACACCTCCGGGCAGATTGCCGCCAAGGCGATCAAGGCCTACGCGGTCACCAGTTCGAAGCGGCTGACGACGCCGGCGCTGAAAGACCTGCCGACCCTCGACGAAGTCGGCCTGAAGGGTTTCAACGTGACGATCTGGCACGCGCTGTACGCGCCCAAGGGCACACCGAAGGCGGTGCTCGACAAGGTCAATGCGGCGCTCAAGGTCGCGCTCAAGGATCCGGAGTTCATCAAACGCGAGGAAGCGCTGGGCGCGGTGATCATCACCGACAGCCGGGTGAACGGCGCCGAGCACAAGAAGTTCGTCGAGGCCGAGATCGCCAAGTGGGGCCCGGTCATCAAGGCGGCCGGGCAGTACGCCGACTGAGCGGTAGCGTCGGCCGGCGCGGCCCGGGCCGGCTCAGCCGCGCACGGTCAGCGGAATCGTCACCGGCCCGTCGTTGACGAGCCGCACCTGCATGTCGGCGCCGAACCGACCACTGGCGACCAGCGGATGGCGCGCCGCGGCGGTCGCCAGCACCCGCTCGTAGATCCGCCGGCCGTGCTCGGGCCGAGAGCCCCGGAAAAGCCGGGCCGGTTGCCGCTCGAGGTATTGGCGGCGAGGGTGAACTGGCTGACGACCAGCAGGCCGCCGGCGACGCCCGCCAGGTCGAGGTTCATCTTGCCGGCGGCGTCGGCGAAAACGCGCAGCTTCAGGACCTTGTCGACGAGCTTGTCGGCGCTCGCGTCGCCGTCGTCGGGCTCGGCGCAGACGAAAAGCAGCAGGCCGTGACCGATTGCCCCCTCGACCTGGCCGTCGATCTCGACCCGGGCCTCGGCGACCCGTTGCACCAGCGCGATCACGGTCCGGGCAGCACCGTGTTGAATCGCGCTTCCCGGTTCGACGGCAGGAGCTGGATCGAAGCGCGCAGGCCCTCGACCTCGTTCATCAGGGCCTGCTCGACTTCGCCGCGCAGGTCGGCGGCCCGCCCGAGCGTCCAGCCGGCCGGCACGTGCATGTGCAGGTCGAGAAAACGGCGGCTGCCCGCGCGCCGCGTCACCATGTCGTCGAAGCGGACCGAGGGCTCGGCGAAGCGGGCGAGCGTCCGGTCGATGCGCGCCTGGACTTCCGGCTCGACGGCCTTGTCCATCAGGCCCTCGATCGAGCCCCAGACGACCCGCGCCCCTTCACGGACGATGTTGGCGGCAACCAGCAGGGCCACTGCCGGGTCGAGCCAGAGCCAGCCGGTCAGGTGGACCATGACGAGGCCGACGATCACGCCTGCGGAAGTCCAGACGTCGGTGTAGAGATGGCGCGCGTCGGCTTCCAGGGCGATTGAGCGATGCACGCGCGACGCCGCCATCATCTTCCAGGCGAGCCCGCCGTTGATCGCCGAACTCGCCACCGTCAGGGCCAGGCCCATGCCCAGGCCGTGAATCGGCTGCGGGTTCAGGAAGCGCAGCCAGGCCGTCCAGGCGATGGCGACCGCGGCAGCGGCGATCAGCAGCCCCTCGAAGCCGCTGGCGAAGTACTCGGCCTTGGTGTGACCGAACGGATGGTCGTCGTCGGCCGGGCGCGCCGCAATCGTCACCATGGCCAGCGCGAACAGCGCCGAGGCCAGGTTGACGAGCGACTCCAGCGCGTCGGAGAGCAGACCCACCGAATCGGTCACCCACCAGGCCAGAGTCTTCATGACGATCGCGACCACTGCGGCCACGACCGACAGGCGAAGCAGGGTCCGGACTTGCACAGGGGGCCCGGGAAAACGGGGACGGGGCGCCCGCCCTCAGCGAAGCGTGACCCGGGCGAACTTGCGCTTGCCGACCTGCACGACGAAGCTGCCGGCCGGCAGCTTCAGGCCGCGGTCCGACACGACTGCGCCATCGACGCGCACGCCGCCGCCGTCGACGAGGCGCAGCGCCTCGCTGGTCGATGGCGCCAGCCGCGCCTGCTTCAGCAGGGCGCCGATGCCGAGCGGCGCGCCGTCTAGCGTGACCGCCTCGATCTGGTCGGGGACGCCGCCGCGGGCGCGCAGGTTGAAGTCGGCCTCGCCGTTCTCGGCGGCGCCGGCGCCATGGAAGCGCGCCGTGATCTCCTTGGCCAGGAGCACCTTGGCGTCGCGCGGATTGCGTCCGGCGCGGGTTTCGGCACGCACGGCCGCGATCTCGCCCGCCGGGCGATCACTCAGAAGATCGAAGTACTTCCACATCAAATCGTCGCTGATCGACATGATTTTGGCGAACATGTCGTTCGCTGGCTCGGTGACGCCGATGAAGTTGCCCTTCGACTTGGACATCTTCTCTACCCCGTCCAGACCTTCCAGGAGCGGCATCGTCATGACGCACTGGGGTTCATGCCCGTACTCAGCCTGCAACGCCCGGCCGACCAGGAGGTTGAATTTCTGGTCGGTTCCACCCAGTTCGAGGTCGGATTTCAATGCCACCGAGTCGTAGCCCTGCATCAACGGGTAGAGGAACTCGTGAACGCTGATCGGCGTTCCAGCCTTGAAACGGCGGGAAAAGTCGTCCCGCTCCATCATCCGGGCAACCGTGTAGCGGGACGCGAGCTCGATCATTCCGCGGGCGCCCAGGGGGTCGCTCCACTCGGAGTTGTAACGGAGCTCGGTCTTCGCGCCATCCAGAATCAGCCCAGCCTGGGCCCGATAGGTCTTGGCGTTCGCCTCGATCTGCTCGCGCGTGAGCGGCGGCCGGGTGGTGTTGCGGCCCGACGGATCGCCGATCAGCGAAGTGAAGTCGCCGATCAGGAAAATGACAGTGTGGCCAAGGTCCTGGAGCTGGCGAAGCTTGCCGAGAACGACCGTGTGGCCGAGGTGAATGTCGGGCGCGGTAGGATCGAGCCCCAGTTTGATGCGCAAGGGGACCCCGGTGGTCTCGGAGCGGATCAGCTTGGCCAGCCAGTCGGCTTCGGGCAGGAGTTCGCTGCAGCGGCTTTTCGAGATCGCCAGGGCTCGCCGCACGGCGTCGCTGGCAGGAGACTCCGGCGTCGACGGCGCGGCTACAGAAGATACAAACATAGGGGATTGAGGGGAGAGGCCCGCCGGGCGGTTCGTTATACTGCAAGCGGCGTCCTACAACGGTGCCTCCTGAATTCCTACGCGGCCAGTCGGCAACCCACCATTCTAGTGGCACCCCGGCGGCGACGATCAACCGAAGCGCCCGCCCACCCGCGATCGCCGACTGACCCGAGCGACCTCGCTCCGCTGAAAATTGAAATCGTTGGCTCCCTTTGAGCTGGCCTGGGCCTACGCCTCGGCGCACGCTGCCAGTTTCGCCGCCCGATATCCGAAAACCCTGGCCGCCTCGGTCTCGGTCGGACTTGCCGGATTTGCCGCAACTGCTTTCGGCGTCGCACCGATGGTGCCTGACGCCGCCAGCCTGCCCAAGCGCATCGTCACCGAAAGCGTCGCCACCGCCGACCTGCGTCAGCAGATCGAGGCCTTGGCCGAGCACGAGTTCGACCTGTTCCGCAGCGACGCCACCCGGGCCAGCGACACTGCCGATTCACTGCTGATCCGGCTGAACGTGAGCGACCCCCCGGCCGCCGCCTTCCTGCGCACCGACCCGACCGCCCGAAAGCTGCTCGAAGGCCGCGCCGGCAAGCGGGTGCAAGTGCGAGTCGATGCCGCCGGCAAGCTCGAGGAGCTCGTCGCCCGCTATGCCGCACCCGGCAACGACAAGCTGCCCACCCAGTTCACCCGCTTGCGGGTCGAACGGGTCGCCGGTGTGCTGGTCGCCTCGGTCGCCCTCGCGCCGCTCGCCTCGCAGTCGCTCCTGGCCAGCGGTACGGTCCGTTCCACCCTGTTCGCCGCGACCGACGAAGCCAACATCCCCGACCCGGTGGCGATCCAGATCGCCGAGATCTTCGCCACCGACATCGATTTCCGACGCGAGCTGAAGAAGGGAGCGACCTTCTCCATCGTCTACGAAGCCCTGACCGCCGACGGCGAGCCGATCACCTGGGGCAACGGCGCCGGCCGCGTCCTGTCCGCCGAGTTCGTCAACGGGAAGCAGACATATTCGGCGCTCTGGTTCAAAGACGGCGAGGGCAAGGGCGCCTACTTCGGCCTGGACGGCCAGAGCAAGCAGCGCTCGTTCCTGGCCAGCCCGCTCGAGTTCTCGCGCGTCACCTCGGGCTTCGCGATGCGCATGCATCCGATCCTCAACACCTGGAAGCAGCACAACGGCGTCGACTACGGGGCGCCGAGCGGCACGCCGGTGCGCACCGTCGGCGAAGGCGTAGTCGAATTCTCGGGCTGGCAGAACGGCTACGGGAACGTCGTCCACATCAAGCATGGCAAGGACCTGTCCACCGTCTACGCGCACTTGAGCCGGGTCGACGTCGCCAAGGGCGCCAAGGTTGGCCAGGGCGACACGATCGGCACAGTCGGCCAGACCGGCTGGGCAACCGGACCGCACCTCCACTTCGAGGTCAAGATCGACGGCGTCCAGCAGGATCCCCTTCTCGTCGCCCAGTCATCTGAAGGCATCCTGCTCTCGGCCACCGCCAAAGTGCGCCTCACCGAGTTGTCGGCGAGCGCGCGGACGCAGCTCGGCGTGGCGCAGACGCTGGCGCACGCCCAAGTTCTCGGCGAATAGGCCCCCGGTGCCGTGAGCACCGCCTTCATCGGCCTGATGTCGGGAACGTCGCTCGACGGGGTCGATGGCGTGCTGGTCGACTTCGCGACCGGGAAAGCAGCGCCGCTCGAGGTGCTCGCCCATGCGCATGCGGCATTTCCGTCCGACCTGCGCGCCGAGTTGCTGGCCCTCAATCGCTCGGGCAACGACGAGCTCCACCGTGCCGCCTTGACCGCCAACTCGCTGAGCCACTGCTATGCCGGCGTCGTCGAGTCCTTGCTCGAGCGGGCCGGCGTGGGCCGGGAGACGGTGGTTGCAATCGGCTGCCACGGCCAGACCGTACGCCACCGGCCGGGTGAATTCGACGGGATCGGCTACACCACGCAGCTCGCCGCGCCGGCCCTCCTGGCCGAATTATCCCAGATCGATGTGGTCGCTGACTTTCGCAGTCGTGACGTGGCCGCTGGGGGCCAAGGTGCTCCGCTGGTGCCTGCGTTCCATCGGGCCGTGTTCGCCCGGTCGGGAAGCGAAGCGGCTGTGCTGAACCTTGGCGGCATCGCCAACCTTTCGGCCATCGCCGCCGACGGCGGCGCGATCGGCTTCGATTGCGGCCCGGCCAACGCCTTGCTCGACCTCTGGTGCGCGGCGTCGACCGGGCAGCGCTTCGACACCGGCGGCGCTTTGGCGGCGACCGGCCGGGTCGACGAGCGCCTGCTCGACACGCTGATGGCAGATGACTACTTCGCTCTTCCAGCACCGAAAAGCACGGGACGCGACTACTTCAACGGCGATTGGCTGGAATTCCGGCTGGTGGCTTCAGACGCCCGCGCGCGCCTGCGCAGCCAGGACATCCAGGCGACGCTCGCCGAGCTGACGGCGCGGACCGGTGCCGACGCCTGTCGGCGGTATGCCCCGCGCGCGGCGGAGCTGATTGTCTGCGGCGGCGGTGCGTTCAACTCCGACCTGACGACGCGGCTGGGGCATGCCCTGGCGCCGACACCGGTCGTAGGCAGCGGCGAGCGGGGCTTGCCCGCCGACCAGGTAGAGGCCTGCGCATTTGCCTGGCTTGCGCGGGCCTTCACCCTTCGCGAGCCCGGCAATATCGCCTCGGTGACCGGCGCGGCCGGGGCCCGGGTGCTCGGTGCCCTGTATCCGGCGCGCTAAGCCGCGGCCGGGCGTTCGCGATTCAGGCGGAGAAGCTCGAGCCACACCCGCAGGTGGTCGTGGCGTTCGGGTTCTTGATCACGAACTGGGCGCCCTGCAGATCGTCCTTGTAGTCGATCTCGGCGCCCGCCAGATACTGCAGGCTCATCGCGTCGATCAGCAGGGTGACGCCATTCTTCGCCATCTGCGTATCGTCGTCGTTGACGATCTCGTCGAAGGTGAAGCCGTACTGGAAGCCGGAGCAGCCACCGCCCTGAACGAAGACGCGCAGCTTGAGCTCGGGATTGCCCTCCTCGTCGACGAGTTCCTTCACCTTGTTCGCGGCACTGTCGGTAAAGACCAGCGGCACCGGGGGCGCGTCGTCCACTTGCGGTGTCGCGACGATGTGATCGGCTACTGCGCTCATGAGACGCTCCTGCGGAAAGATCCAAACACGATTATTGCAGGTGGGGGGAAGGCGCGTGAAAACAAGAAGCCGCTCGCGGGCGGCTGCCTGCTGGAAAGCGCAGATCGATCAGCGCTTGCTGAACTGCTTGCGACGGCGGGCGCCGTGCAGGCCGACCTTCTTGCGCTCGACCTCCCGCGCGTCGCGCGTCACGAAGCCGGCGCGGCTGAGGTCGGGCTTGAGCGCCACGTCGTAGTCGATCAGGGCGCGCGTGATGCCGTGCCGGACGGCGCCGGCCTGGCCGGTCTCGCCGCCACCGTGGACGTTGACCTTGACGTCGAAGGCCGCGTCGTTGGAGGTCAGTCGCAGCGGCTGGCGCACCACCATGATCGACGTCTGGCGGCCGAAGTATTCCTCGACCGGCTTGCCGTTGACGAGGATCTGGCCGCTGCCCTTCTTCATGAAGACGCGGGCGACCGACGACTTGCGCCGGCCCGTTCCGTAGTTCCAGTTTCCGATCATCGCGGCGCGTCCTGAAGAATGTCGAGTTTCTTGGGCTGCTGTGCGGTGTGCGGGTGCGTGTCGCCCGCATAGACCTTCAGCTTCTTGATCATCGCGTAGCCGAGAGGACCCTTGGGCAGCATGCCCTTGACGGCCTTCTCGATCGCACGGCCGGGGTGACGCGCCTGCATGTCCTTGAACTTCAGACCGCGAATGCCGCCCGGGTACCCGGAGTGCCGGTAGTAGATCTTGTCCTCGGCCTTGTTGCCGGTGACGCGGATCTTGTCGGCGTTGACGATGACGATGAAATCGCCCGTGTCGACGTGAGGCGTGTAAATGGCTTTGTGCTTGCCGCGCAGGCGAAGGGCGACTTCACTGGCCACCCTGCCCAAGACCTTGTCGGTCGCGTCGATCACAAACCATTCATGCGTCACTTCGGCGGGTTTGGCGCTGAAGGTTTTCATAAAGGCTTCGAAGTTGGGAAATACCTCGGGACGGCGCCGCGACGATCGGTTCCGCTTCTGGAGGCAGACGCTTACCGTGCTCGTTTCATCCCTTGCGCCCTCCTGAAGGGCGCCCTTCGCTGAGGCAACTGGCGAAAAGCCCGCGAGTATAGCAGGCAGTAGGCGGTACGTTCCGGCGCCGCCGGGCTCTGGTGCGCAGCCCCTAGTCAAACCCTCTACACTGGTGTTAACCCTATGACAGCACCCACATCATGAACCTGATCGAAGGCGGCTTCCCGGTCGAATCCAGGCCGGCAGAAAGCTTCCCGCTCCCCGCCCCTTCGGCGCGATCCTCGATCGTCGGCGACCACGCCGCGCCCGCGCCTGCCGCGGCTCAGCCGAACCCCGGCCGCCCCTGGGTACCGATCCGATCGCTCGGGCCTCGCCACCGCGAGCGGATCATCGCCCACCTCACGGCCCTGGACGAACGATCGCGCTACCTGCGCTTCGGCTACGCGGCAGGCCAGGCGCAGATCGCCCGCTACGTCGATACGCTCGACTTCGAGAACGACGAGGTATTCGGCATCTTCAACCGCCGTCTCGAGCTGATCGCGATGGCCCACCTCGCTTACCGCCCGGCCGATGCGACGCGCGGGCGGCACGCCGCTGGCGAGTTCGGCGTGTCGGTGCTGCCGCAGACGCGCCGGCGTGGCTTCGGCCGGCGCCTTTTCGAGCACGCCATGCTGCATGCACGAAACCGAGGCCTCGAATCGATCATCATCTACGCTCTGAGCGAGAACACGGCGATGCTCAAGATCGCCCGCAATGCGGGAGCGAGCGTCGAGCGCGACGGGCCGGAATCGGAAGCCGGGCTGAAGCTGCCACCCGGCTCCTTCGCCTCCCATCTCGACGAGTTCCTGGGCGACAGCGCCGCCGAGATCGACTATCGCCTGAAGCGTCATGCCCACAAGGTCGAAAACCTGTTCAAACGGTCGGAGAAGGCACAGAGCGGGGATGGCTGATCGGCCGGGCCGCCGCTAACATCCGACGCTTCTCCCGCCTCGCGGCACGCGCGGGCGGCGCGTGTTTCGAGGAGCAGGCAACCGGGTATGGAAACGCTTCCGTGGATCGCCGCGCTGGCGGCGGTAACGCTGCTCGGCGCCGTCCTCGGCTGGGCATGGCTGGTGCGCCGGGGTCGACGGATCGCACCGTTGCCCACCGAATGGGCCTTGTCGCCGCGGCCGGTGTTCTCGGCCGACGAGCGCCGCGTCTACAAGCTGATGCGCGAGGCGCTGCCGCACCACATCGTCCTCTCGAAGCTGCCGCTGGTGCGCTTCTGCCAGCCCAGCGACCCGGGCGAAGTGCGCTACTGGTACGACCTGCTCGGCTCGATCAACGTCACCTTCGCGGTCTGCAGCACCAACGGCCGGGTGCTGGCGGCGATCGACCTCGACATCGAGCGCGGCAGCTCGCGCCGGCTCCTGCAGATCAAGCAATCGGTGCTCGGTGCGTGCCGGGTGCGCTACCTGCGCTGCCCCATCGACAACCTGCCCTCGGCCGCCGAGCTGCAGTTGCTGGTGCCGAGTGCGAGCCTTGGCGCCGGCCCACGCTCGCCCGCAGCGGCGACGGCGGCGCCGCCGAGCGATCTCGACGAAGCGCGCGACTCGCTCGCCAGCACGGTCGCTTCGCGGCGCGCGCAGCGCACCGCCCTGTGGCAGGACTCGTCGCTGTTCCAGGATTCGTTCTTTGCGCCCGACAGCCGACAGGACTTCAGCAACAGCGAGTTCTCGATGCCCCCGGCCGCCCTGGCGGCGGCCGCCGCCGCGCGCACCGACACGCACAGCGCCAACGGCGCGCTGAACGGCCATGGCGTGCCGCCCCACCGCATGTCCGACGAAGACAGCGAAGCCGGTGGCGCAGTGGTCGTCGACCCGGCCCAGCCGGCGTTCGCGCGATCACGGCACTGACGCGGCGCGCCGGCGCGGCGCCCGCGAGCCCCCTTGACTGACGACAGCCCGCAGGCCGCGGCGCGCTTGGCGCCGTACGCCGACCTCACGCCCGCGGTCGTTCTCGACGCGCTCGACGGCGTCGGGCTGCGTGGCGACGGACGGATGCTGCAGCTGAATTCCTACGAGAACCGGGTCTTCCAGGCCTTTCTCGAAGACGGCCGCGTCGTCGTCGCCAAGTTCTACCGGCCCGAGCGGTGGAGCGATGCCCAGATCCTCGAGGAGCATGCCTTCGCCGCAGAGCTGGCCGACGCCGAGATTCCGGTCGCGGCACCCCTGCTGCTCGAGCGCGATGCCGAATCGCCCCACGCCGCCGCGCTGACGCTCGCCGGCGCCACCCTCGGCGTGGCGAAGATCGGCCGGCACGCCTACCGGTTCGGCGTGTGCGAGCGGCTGGCCGGACGCGCGCCGGAGCTGGGCGATCCCGAGGTGCTGCGCTGGCTCGGGCGCTACATCGGCCGCCTCCATGCGGTCGGCGCCAGGGCAAGGTTCACGCACCGCATGAGCCTCGACGTGGCGAGCTACGGCGACGCCAGCCGCGCCTTCCTGCTCGACCACGACATCGTCTCGGCCGACACGTCGAGCGCCTGGCGCGAACTCGCCGACAGCGCCCTGACCGCCTGCCGCGCCGCCTTCGATGCCGCGCCGCCGCGCACCTTTCGGCTGCACGGCGACTGCCATCTCGGCAACGTGCTGTGGACCGCTGGCGGCCCGCACTTCGTCGACCTGGACGACGCGGTCAATGGCCCGGCGATGCAGGACCTGTGGATGCTGCTTTCCGGCGATCGCGGGGCGATGTTGGGCCAGCTGCTCGACGTCCTCGAGGGCTACGAGTCGTTCATGGATTTCGACTGGCGCGAGGTACGCCTGATCGAGCCCCTGCGCACCCTGCGCATGATCCATCACAGCGCCTGGATCGCGCGCCGCTGGAAGGATCCGGCGTTCCCGATCGCCTTCCCGTGGTTCGCCGGCAGCGCGTACTGGGCCGACCAGTGCGTGCGCCTACGCGAGCAGCTGGTCGCCATGGCCGAGCCCCCGCTGGGCAGCCCGGCCTGAACTGCTGCGCGGCGTCCGGCCGGCGCCGCGTCAGGCGAGCAGCAGCGCGGTGACGCGCTTCACGTAGCTCGCCGGGTCGTCGAGCTGGCCGCCTTCGGCGAGCAGGGCCTGGTCGAACAGGATGTTGGCGAGCATGTCGAAATGCTCGCTGGTCTCCAGCTTCTTCACCAGCGCGTGCTCGGCATTGACCTCCAGGATCGGCCGACCCGCGTCGGGAGCGCCCTGGCCGGACTGCTTCAGCAATCGCGCGAGGTGGCCGCTCATGTCGCCCTCCTCCACGACCAGGCAGGCCGGTGAGTCGACCAGGCGGCTGGTGACGCGAACGTCCTTGGCGCGGTCCTTCAGCGACGTCTTCAGTCGCTCGAGCGTCGGCTTGAAGGCTTCCGCCGCTTCCTCGGCCTGCTTCTTCTCGGTTTCGTCCTCGAGCTTGCCGAGATCGACCGCGCCCTTGGCGACGCTCTGCAGCGCGTGGCCGTCGAACTCGTAGAGGTGCGAAAGCAGCCACTCGTCGACGCGGTCGACCAGCAGCAGCACCTCGATGCCCTTCTTCCTGAAGATCTCGAGCTGCGGGCTGTTCGTCGCCGTCGCCAGCGTGTCGGCGGTGACGTAGTAGATCGCGTCCTGGCCTTCCTTCATTCGGCCCACGTACTCGGGCAGCGACACGTTCTGCACGCTGCCGTCGTCGTGCGTCGACGCGAAGCGGTAGAGCTTGGCGAGGCGCTCGCTGTTGGCGTGGTCCTCGCCGATGCCTTCCTTCAGGACGACGCCAAAATCCTTCCAGAACGCGGCGTACTTGTCCTTCTCGGCGGCGTCCTCGCTCTGGGCCAGACCTTCGAGCATCGACAGCACGCGCTTGGTCGAGCCCTCGCGGATCGCCTTCACGTCGCGACTCTCCTGCAGCAACTCGCGCGAGACGTTGAGCGGCAGGTCGCTCGAGTCGATCACGCCCTTGACGAAGCGCAGGTACACCGGCATCAGCGCCTCGGCGTCGTCCATGATGAAGACGCGCTTCACGTAGAGCTTCACGCCACCGCGCTTGTCGCGGTTCCACAGGTCGAACGGCGCCTTCGCCGGGATGTAGAGCAGTTGCGTGTATTCGCTCCGGCCCTCGACCCGGTTGTGCGTGTAGGCGAGCGGTCCTTCGGTGTCGTAACTGAGCTGCTTGTAGAACTCCTCGTACTGCTCCTTGGTGATCTCGCTCTTTGGCCGCGACCAGAGCGCCGCCGCCTTGTTGACCGGCGCCCACTCGTCCAGGGTCTTCTGCTTGCTCGCCTCGGCGTCCCACTCCTCCTTCTGCATCAGGATCGGCAGCGAGATGTGGTCGGAGTATTTCGAGACGATCGATTTGAGCTTCCAGCCGGAGAGGAACTCCTCCTCGCCGTCGCGCAGGTGCAGAACCACGCTGGTGCCGCGCTCCGGCCGGGTGATGGTTTCAACCTCGAAGTCGCCGGCGCCTTCGGAGGTCCAGCGAACGCCCTCTTCGGCCGGCAGGCCGGCGCGGCGCGATTCGACGATGAGCTTGTCGGCGACGATGAAGCCCGAATAGAAGCCGACGCCGAACTGGCCGATCAGGTTCGCGTCCTTCTTCTGGTCGCCTTCGAGCGCCGACATGAACTCGCGCGTGCCGCTCTTGGCGATCGTGCCCAGGTTGGCGACGGCTTCTTCCGCTGACAGGCCGATGCCGTTGTCGGCGATGGTGATCGTCTTCGCCTCCTTGTCGAAGGAGACGCGCACCTCGAGGTTCGACTGGCCCTCGAACAGCTCGGGCTTGAGCGTCGCCTCGAAGCGCAGCTTGTCGCACGCGTCCGACGCGTTCGACACCAGCTCGCGCAGGAAGATCTCCTTGTTCGAGTAGAGCGAATGGGTGACGAGGTGCAGGATCTGCTTGACCTCGGCCTGGAAGGAAAGGGTTTGCTTGTCCATCGGCGTCTTGTTCGTTTCGTGGGCTGAAGAGGCGCCCGCAGCGGCTGGCAGGCGTGGCGGGACTTGGTGCCGCTGCGCCTATTTTCAAGACGTCCGGCTCCTAGAATCGGCCGCAGTGCGAACCGTGACTGCCACCCGCTACGTCACCCCCCTGCGCGAGGGCGGATCGCTGCCCGCCGTGATCGAGGCCGACGACGACGGGCTCTACGTCCTCAAATTCCGCGGCGCCGGCCAGGGCGTGCGGGCGCTGATCGCCGAGCTCGTCGCCGGCGAGATCGCCCGGGCCTGCGGCCTGCCGGTCCCCGAGATCGTGTTCGCCGAACTGCACTCCGACCTCGCGCGCACCGAGCCCGATCCCGAAATCCAGGACCTGATCCGCGCCAGCGCCGACCTCGAGCACAACAGCGTCGGCCTCAACATCGCCATGGACTACCTGCCCGGCGCCGTCACCTTCGATCCGCTGGCGATGCAGCCCGATGCCGGGCTCGCCTCGCGCATCGTCTGGTTCGACGCGTTCGTGACCAACCTCGACCGCACGCCGCGCAACACCAACATGCTGGTCTGGCACGGCAGGCTCTGGCTGATCGACCACGGTGCCGCGCTCTACTTCCACCACGACTGGCGCGACGTTCTCGCGCGCAGCGCCAGCCCGTTCAGCCTCGTCAAGGACCACGTGCTGCTGCCCCTGGCGAGCCGGCTCGCCGATGCCGACGCCGAGCTCGTCGCGCGCCTCGACGAGCCCACGCTCGCAGGCATCGTTTCCCTCGTTCCGGATTCCTGGCTCGGCGACGAGCCTTCCTTCACGAGCGCCGCCGCGCACCGCGACGCCTACTTCCAGTACCTGAGGCGGCGCATCGCCGCGCCGCGCGCATTCGTCACGGAGGCCGTCCGTGCCCGCGATGCACACGTATGACTACGCGATCGTGCGGGTCGTCCCGCGGGTCGAGCGCGGCGAGTTCGTCAACGTCGGCGTGATCTTGTCGTGCGACGCGACCGGCTCGCTCGAGTCGCGCATCGAGCTCGACCCGGCGCGCATCCTCGCCCTCGACCCGGGTGCCGACATCGCCGCCATCGATGCGGCGCTCGGCGCGATCGGCGCCGTCTGCGCCGGCAGCGCCGCCGCCGGCGCGCTCGGCGCGCTCTCGACCCGGGAGCGCTTCCACTGGCTGGTGGCGCCGCGCAGCGCCGTCATCCAGACCTCGCCGGTCCACACCGGCCGCACGGCAAAGCCGGCCGGGGTGCTCGCCCACCTCTTCGAGACGATGGTCGGCGCGCCGAGGCGCGGCGTCGACCCGGCCTAACTAACCAAAGCGGAGCGGTCCCGTCCGGCGCAGCCGCGACTGCGGCAGGGGCGAACCCGACTCAGCGCAGCGCGCTTAGTTAGCGCGCCGCGCGCCGCGCCGTAGAAGCAGCCGAGCGGGTGCCGACGAGGCGAAGCGCCGGCCGGGGTGCGGCCAGGGGAGGCTCGCCGGCCGGCGGCACCGACGTGGCCGCCGGCAAGGAGGCGGCCGGCTGCGCGGCGGCAGCCGCCTGGTCGCGGCTCCGCCGCCGCCGCGAGCTGCTCTTGCCGGCTTCCGCCACGAGGTCGCTGCGTCCGAGGCTGCCGACCGCGGCGAGCGATCGGGCCAGCTTGTCGGCCCAGCCATCGGGGCGATTGGGCTCGACCCTGCGCGCCGCCGTCGCCAGGATCGTCAGCACGCCGACCTGTGCGACCAGGTACAGGGCAGCGGCGATCTCGAGGATGTCGCGCAGCGGCATCTCGAAGTTCCAGGGCCGGGCGATGCCGAGGAAGGCGACGAACATCCAGAGGAAGTTCGAGGTGCCGACCGGCACGGCGATCACGATCCAGTCCGAGAGGCGCCAGCGCGCCACGCGCCGGCCACGCGCCAGGCGCGGAAACGTGAGCTTGTGGAGAACGAAGGCGTTCAGCGTGAGGACGATGACCAGGCCGATCTTCGCCTGCAGCTTCGGGTTCTCGAGATAGTCGGGCCGCACGCCGAGGCCGACCCAGACGATCGCCCCGCCGGTGACGTAGAGCAGGAGCAGGGCGACCATGACGATCCGCGCCACGAACTCGTTCGGCGGCGCGATCCGTACCTTGTCCTGTGACAGCTTGGACAGCAGGCGCAGGTCGGTCGCAACGATCGCGCCCAGCGCCATCGAGGCGGCGAGCATGTGTCCGAACACGAGCAGCATGTGCAGCAAAGGAGCGACTTTCGAGGGAGCTGGCGTGGCGGGGGGCAGGATTGGCGGTGCGAAGACGCACGGCCCATGCCAGCCGCCGGTCGCCCGTTTTCGGCCCTGGACCGTGAGCGAATCGTCATCTTGCGACGCTCGTCGGCGCGCCGTGGCAGCGAGGTGCGCGGCCGGGCGCCGGGAAGCGGCAGTGTTGCAAGAACTTGCCGCAGTTGTAAGCAATCGCGACGCTCGCTCGCACCCGGCCGGCGACTGCCGATTTCAGTCGCCCAGGGCCTGCGGCCGCCGCTTCTCGTACCAGTGCGTGATGCGCAGTCCGTCCCAGTGCAGCGCGATATGCGCCGCGGCCTCGGCATGGCGCAGCGCGCGCGGCCGAAAGATCGCCACGCATTCGCCGCCGGCATCGCGCACGCTCGGATAGCGCACGCCCCAGCTGCCGGCTTCGCGCAGGGCCCGGCCGAGCCCCTGCGAGGGGCCGTAGTCGTCAGGGTCGAGGGCGGCGGCGAAGCGCTCGGCGGCAGGGCCGGCCGCGCCCGCCTTGCCCAGGTCGTGCAGCTCGGCCTCGACGTTGGCCGTGATCAGGCGCTGGTCGAGATCGATCGCCGGCTCGTCCGTGCGACGCAGAAAGAGGGCTCGATGGTGGCTCACTTCGGCCACCGCGGTGGCCAGCGAATGGGCGGCGTAGTAGACACCGTAGCTGCCGTTCGAGAAGCGCGAGCCTTCCGGGTTGAGGTGGGTGAAGGCGGCCATCACCGGCGTCGCGCCCGGGCCGCTGACCCGTTCGGCCGGGGGCACCAGTTGCAACTCGCCGATCTCGTCGCGCAGGCGCGGATTGGCGAGCGCCTCGATCGCGAAGACGGCGTCGAGGTCGGCCGCGTCGGCGATCGCGTCGTACAGGCCGACGGTCGGATAGCGCGAGGGGATCAGGCGATACGACGGACGCCAGGACACGCGCGTCAGCGGCACGCTCTGCGGATCGAGAGCCACCGGAACCTGGCGCCTAGGCCTTGCCGCCGCGCTGGGCGTCGAGGTACTGGCGGACGACGTAAAGGTCGCTCACCTGGCCGCCGAGCATGCGTGCGAGCGCGGAGCGGCCGGCGAACAGGGGCGCCGCGTTCGGCTTCTTCACCCACGCGTCGGCGCGCGCCGCGTCAGGAAAGAGGATGTGCAAGGCGGAGTAGATGCCGAACAGATGCGACAGCCGCTCGAGCTGGTGCCGGTCGAGCGGCGCGACCTTGCCCTGCTTCCACTGGTAGAGCGTGGTGCGGGCGACGCCGAGCAGCGTGGTCTGCTCGGCGACGCTCAGCTGCCACGCCTCGGCGAGGCGGAAGAAGGTTCGCAACGCCGCACCGGCAGCGCGCGCCGAAGTCGGGTCGATGCGGGCGGGAACGGACTTGAGAAGGGCACTCATCGGCAGGCGAGGAAGGCCGGAACCTCCGGCACTCCGCCGATGGTAGTCCGCCGACGGACGAAATGCAAGAAGTTGTCCGCAGACGTACAACGGTCAACGGGCGTGGGTGACCCCGCCGTCGACCACCAGGGTCGAGCCGACGACGTAGTCGCCGGCGCGCGAGGCGAGGTAGATCGCGGCGCCCGCCATGTCTTCATCGCGGCCGATCCGCCGCGCCGGGATGCGCATGGCGATCTCGTCGCCGTGGTCGCGCGCCGCCCGGTTCATCTCCGAGGCGAACGCGCCCGGGGCGATCGCGCTGACGACGATGTGCTCGGGGGCCAGGCGCAGCGCCATCCGCCGCGTCAGCTGGATCAGCCCGGCCTTGCTCGCGGCGTATGAATAGGTCTCCTGCGGATTGACCGAGATGCCGTCGATCGAGGCGACGTTGATCACCTTGGCCGGCCGCTCAGCGCTGGCCGCGGCGCGCAGCGCGCCGATCAGCGCCTGGGTCAGGAAGAAGGGCGTCTTCAGGTTGAGGTCGACGACCTTGTCCCAGCCTTTCTCCGGGAAGGTGTCGAAAGCCTCGCCCCAAGCGGCGCCGGCGTTGTTGACCAGGATGTCGAGCTGGGTCTCGCGCGCCGCGAAGGCCGCGGCCAGGGCCGCGACCCCCTCCATCGCCGATACGTCGGCGGGCAGCGCGAAGCAGGGCCCGGCCGCGCCGAGCTCGGCCGCGGTCTGCTCGCAGGCTTCGGCCTTGCGCGACGAGACATAGACACGCGCGCCCTGGGCCAGGAAGCCGGCCGCGATCATGCGGCCGATGCCGCGCGAGCCGCCGGTGACGAGGGCGGTCCGGCCGGTGAGGGAGAAGAGGTCGTTCATCGCAGCGGTCTCCGAGGGCGCCCGCCGCACGACGCCGCAGGCTCGGTCCGCAATCTAGCCGAACGCCGCCCGTCCCTGCCGGGCCGTGCCGGCCGGGGCGCCGCCGCCGCAGGCGCGCACCCGTCCCTGCAGGCACAGGAGTGCAGCGACAACGCGTCCGGCGTCCAGCTCGCTCTGCGCCTGCGCTGCGCCGGTGGCCAGGGCACGTTCGACCAGGCCGGCCGGCAGCGGCGGAACGGCGCAGGTGACGAGCCGCTCGCCCAGGTCGCTGTCGTCGCGCACCTCGTTCGCCGGGCAACGCACGATCCTCGGATCGTCGACGTCGACCGTGTTGCCGATCACGGTGGCGGCCGCATCGGCCGCCGAGGCGCTCACCGCCAGCACGGTGACCGCATCCGCGATGCCGAGCGAAAAGCTCCGCCCGCGCCATCCCGAGGTGGCGATGCCGCGCACCGGCGAGCCGGCCTCGATCGCCATGCGCCCATCAGGCGACAGGCCGGCCAGACCATGCGCCGGATCGGTGAACAGGCCGACGTCGTACGACGCGCCGGGCGCCAGGTGCAAGGCGATGTCTCCGCCGTTGTTGACGAAGGCGCGGCGGATCCGCGGCTCGCGGAACGAGCCGATCAGCTCCTCGGCGACGCTGCCGGCCACCGCCGCCATCGCCGTGATGAAGCGCCCCCCGGCGGCATGGACACGACAGGCCTCGACCATGCGCCGGGCGATCGGGCCGCGCGGTGCGACCCGCGCCCCGGCCGGCGAGGACAGGTCGGCGCGCAGCAGCGGCAACTCGGCGACGAGCTCGGCGAGCACGCTGCGAAACCGCTGCCAGGCGTGCTCGATGCACTCGGCGGCAGCGCCCGACTCGCCTTCGGCCGACAGAATGCAGTCGATCGGCCCGTGCTGGAAATGCCAGCGCCCGTCGCCGAGCCGGGCGCGCTGCGGCCCGCTCACCGGCGCGCCGTGCCGCCGAGCGGCCACGGATTGCCGGCGACCGCCTCGACGGTCCGGAACGCCCCCGACGCGATCACCTGCTCCAGCCGGCGCAGCCGATCCATGTGGCCGCCGAGGGCGCGGTAGTCGTCGAGCCGCATCGTGAACTCGATCGGCGAGACGATCGCCGGCGTCGGCACCGAGCCGAAGCTCATGGCCGGCATCTTCGCCACGTCGACCATCACGGTGATGCCGCCGCCCGGCCAGACGTAGACCGGCGCGCCGC
>JBDTUG010000025.1:0-24128 GCA_040007855.1 Caldimonas sp. | reverse complement strand
GCGCCGACATGGCGGCCGAGGGCGCGCGGGCGCGGATGTCGATCTGACCGGCCGGCGTGGCGACGGGTCGACGCGCAGCGTCCCTCAGCCAGCGCGCAGGTCGGCGGGCGCCAGCCGGGGCGAGCCGGCGCCCCGGGCTTGCGCTTCCTTGATCCGCTCGAGCACCGCCCGGTTGACCGGCGCGGCCGTGCCGTGCCGGGCCGCGAGCGCCACCACGGCGCCCTGGAGCTGATCGATCTCGGTGGTCCGGTGCAGCGCCAGGTCGTCGGCCATCGACGAGCGCGCCTGCGGGTCGATGCGCAGCTGGGCGGCAGCGACCAGGCGGAACAGCGGGTCGGGCAGGCGCAGCACCGTCGGCAGCAGCGCCGGCGGCAGCGCCCCGACCTTGGCCGGCCGGATCCCGGCGGCACCGAGCGCGGCCAGCGCCTCGGCGATGCAGGCGGCGAGCAGGCGTCGCCAGCCGCGGTCGGCGAGCTCGTCGCGCAGCGGCACGCCGGCCAGCGCATTGAGCGCGTTGTTGAGGTTGAGCAGCAGCTTGCCCCAGGCGACTGCGCCCATGTCGGCGTGGCTTGCGATCGGCAGCCGCGGCGTGCTCAGCGCGGCCGCCAGAGGCGCCGCTTTCGCGTCGATGACGACCGCGCCGTCGGTGCCGCGGTGAAAGCGCCCCTCGCCGAGCGCGACGACGTTGAACCCGACCATGCCGGCCACGACCTGCAGGGCCGGCAGCTCGGCCTGCAGGATCGCCGCGTTGTCGATCCCGTTCTGCAGCGACACCACCACCGCGTGGCTCGGCGCGTGCTGGCGGATGCTGGCCGCCATCTCGCGGGTGGCGCCGCTCTTCACGGTCACCAGCACGACGTCGGCGTCGGCCAGCACGGCGGCGTCGCTGCCGACCGCCAGGTCCTCGGCCGCGATCCGCAGTGCGCCGCCGTCGCGATCGCTCAGGGCGAGGCCGTGCCGAAGCAGCTCGTCGGCGATGCGCGGGCGGGCCAGGAAGCGGACCGCATGGCCGGCCGCGGCCAGCTGGCCGCCGACGAAGCAGCCGATCGCACCGGCCCCGGCGACGACGATCCGACCCGCCGGGGCGGCCACGTCGGCCGGCTCAGCGGGCGCTGCCGACGTCGTCGGTCGCGCGCCGGCGGGTGAGCCAGAGCCCGAGCAGCTGGGCCAGGCCGATCGTCGCGACCAGCGCGCCGACGCCCCAGAGGAAGCGCATCAGCTCCCAGGTGTAGAAGAAGATCATCAGTCCGACCCCGGCGCCCAGCAGCGAGAGCGCGGTGAAGGTCAGGGCGCGCGGATCGAAGGCCTTGCTGGCGCCGCGCACGGCGGGGAACAGCTCGGCCGGCACCGGCAGACCCTTGTCCGCGAGGTAGCGGACCGTCTCGAGCGTCTCGCTGGCGCGGCGCTGCCGGAAGTGCAGGACGATGAAGACGATCGCCGCCGGCAGCAGCACGGCGCAGATCGCGACCAGCACGCCGAGCAGCTGCTGCAGATGCCCCGATTCGATCAGCCATTCCATGGTCACGCTCCCTGGTCTGCGGTGTCGCTATTGTTTTCCGGATCGCGGCGCCGTGCCGCCGCGCTTCGGCGCCGGCGCGCGCGAGCTGGATCAAGGCGCGTCGGCGGCCGATCACAATCCGGCCGAACGCAACGGAGGACTCCGCGATGATCATCGTCCACCACCTCAACAACTCCCGCTCGCAGCGCGTGCTCTGGCTGCTCGAGGAGCTCGGCCTGCCCTACGAGATTCAGAAGTACGAGCGCGATCCGAAGACGATGCTGGCGCCGGCGTCGCTGCTGAAAGTGCATCCGCTCGGCAAGTCGCCGGTGGTCACCGACGACGGCGTGACGGTCGCCGAGTCGGGCGCGATCATCGAGTACCTGCTCGAGCGGCACGGCGACGGCCGGCTGGCGCCGCCGTCCGGCACGCCGGAGCGGCTGCGCTATCGCTACTGGCTGCACTTCGCCGAAGGCTCGGCGATGTCGCCGCTGCTGCTGAAGCTCGTCTTCGACCGGATCGAGTCCTCGCCGATGCCGTTCTTCGTCAAGCCGATCGCCCGCGGCATCTCGGCCAAGGTCAAGAAGGCGATGATCGTGCCCAACCTGACGCGCCAGCTGGACTACATGGAGAGCGAGCTGACGCGCAGCGAGTGGTTCGCCGGCGACGAGTTCAGCGCTGCCGACATCCAGATGAGCTTCCCGGTCGAGGCGGCCGCGATGCGCGCCGGCCTCGATGCGAGCCGGCCGAAGCTGTTCGCTTTCCTGAAGAAGATCCACGCCCGGCCGGCCTACCAGCGGGCGCTCGAGCGCGGCGGGCCGTACAGCTTCGCGAACGACTGAGAGTCTGCGGGCACGGCGAGCGGTGCGGTGCGGCCGCGGCGGCCGCGCCGACCGGCCTTCCCGGCGTCCCGGGACAGCGCCCGGCTCAGCGCGACGCCGGTGCGTCCGGGTCGCTCGGCAGCTCTGCCTGCGAGCGGGCGGCGTGGCGGACCGGCACGTCCCCCGGCGGGAGCCGCGCGGTCAGGGCGGCCGGCGCGGCAGCCGGCGCGGCAAACGCCGGCCGCGACGCGGGCGGCGCTTCGAGCAAGGGCAGCATCGGGCTCTTCATCTGCGCCGCGAAGGTGATCACGGTCTTGCCCGAGTCGAAGGGCAGCTTCTGGCGCGGATTGGCGCCGCGCGCCATCAGGAAGCCGACCATGTCGCGCTGCGTCTGCGGGTGATGCAGGAAGCCGGGCTGCAGGGTGCGTTGCAGCGGCACCCAGGCGAGCTGGCCGCCGCCTTGCGGCGGCGCCAGGCTGGCGAGCTGCGGCAACCGGTACAGCCACCAGTCGAGCGCAGCCCAGTCGCTGTTGCGCAGCGCCAGCTCGAAGCCGCCGGGCAGCGTGCCGTCGTAGCCGCCAAGCGCCGCTTCGGCCTTGTGGCCGGCGGTCTCGAGCTCGCGTCCGAAGCGGCCGACCAGCAGCTCCGGATCGGCGGCGCCGAGCGGGCTGAACGACAGCTTGCCCGGCTGCAGGTCGCCCCGGTCGAGCCAGGTCGTGAGGATGCGGTCGAGCCCGGCGCTGCGCGCCTTGGCGCAGCCGAGCATGCGAAAGACGTCGTGGCGGATCGCCCGCGGGTCGGTCTCGGCGAGCCGGGCGAGGGCGGCCCGCACCGGCGGCGACGCCGAGCCGAAGTCGGGGCAGGCGTCGGCTTCGGCCAGCCCGAGCAGCGGCGAGCCGGCGCAGTCTTCGACCCGCGCGCCCTTGTCGAGCAGCTCGGGCAGGGCGCGCCACAGACGCGGATCCCGGGTGGCCACCGCGAGCGCGCATTCCTGCAGGCCGGAACGGGCGAAATCGGCGCTGCGGATGCTGCCGGGCAGGTACTCACAGCGCGCGTTCAGGGCGCGCTGGACGGTGTCGAGGCGGATGCAGGGCGTGGCGTCGTCTTCGACGAGCCTGCCATGGACGTGCTTGACGACCTCCCAGGTGACGCTGGTGTCGGTGGCGATGCCGGTCGCGCTGACCAGCAGGCTGACCGGCGAGCAGGCGCTCAACAACGGGCCGGCGACAAGGACGAGGCAGGCCAGCTGGAGGAGGCGCGAGACGGAAGGCATCGAGGGTCTGCAAGACCCGTTGCAGCGCTGCGCGGCGACCACGGCCGGCTCGGGCAACAACGGTAGAAGATCTTATCGAGGCGGGCCGGCGGCGTCCGTGAAAAAACCCGCCGATCGGCGACGAATCCGGTAACACCTTGTTTGCCGCGTCCGCGTCCGCGTCCGCGTCCGCCGCCGCCGCCGCCGCCGCCGCCGCCGCGGTCGCGGTTGCCGCGCCGCCGCGCGCCGCCGTACCCGTTCCGGAAGCACCGGCTACAGTTCGCGGCTCCGCCGGCGCCCGACCGGACGAACCCTCCGCCACTCCATGGACTGGTCTTCGAGCCGGCGTGCTGCCGGCCTTGCCCTCGTCTGCCTTGCGGTTGCCCTGGCCACCGCCGGCGGCGACGCGGCCGCCGCCTCGGCGGCGCCGGTGGGGGGGCGCAACGGCATGGTCGTGACCGCGCAGCATCTCGCCACCCGGGTCGGCGTCGACGTGCTGAAGCAGGGCGGCAACGCGGTCGACGCGGCGGTCGCCGTCGGCTACGCGCTGGCGGTGGTCTACCCGGCGGCGGGCAACCTCGGCGGCGGCGGCTTCATGACCTTGCAGCTCGCCGACGGCCGGAAGGCCTTTCTCGATTTCCGCGAGAAGGCACCGCTCGCCGCGACCCCCGACATGTACCTCGACGCCGCCGGCAACGTCGTCAAGGATTCGACCACCATCGGCCATCTCGCCGTCGCCGTGCCGGGCACCGTGGCCGGGCTCGAGCTGGCGCTCGCCCGCTACGGCACGATGCGGCGCGCCGAGCTGATCGCGCCGGCGATCCGCCATGCCGAGCGGGGCTTCGTGCTCGATCCCGGCGATGCCGACATGCTCGCCCTCGGCAGCGAGGCGTTCAAGGCCGACCCGGCGACGGCGGCGATCTTCCTCAACCAGGGCCGCCCCTGGCTCGCCGGCGAACGGCTGGTGCAGCGCGACCTGGCGCGAACGCTCCGGCGGATCGACGCTGCCGGTGCGGCCGGCTTCTACCAGGGTCCGGTGGCGCAGGCGCTGGTCGCGGCCAGCCGCGCCGGCGGGGGTCTGCTCGCGCCGGCCGACCTCGACCAGTACCAGGCCCGCGAACTGGCGCCGATCGAATGCGACTACCGCGGCCTGCACGTTGTCTCGGCGCCGCCGCCGAGCTCGGGCGGGGTCATCCTGTGCGAGATCCTCAACGTGCTCGAGGGCTATCCGCTCAAGGACTGGGGCTTCCGCTCGGCGCAGGCAGTGCATGTCCAGATCGAGGCGATGCGCCACGCCTACGTCGACCGAAACAGCTACCTGGGCGACCCCGACTTCGTGCACAACCCGGTCGAGCGGCTGCTCGACAAGGCCTATGCGGCGCGGCTGCGCGCGGCGATCGATCCGGCCCGGGCGGCCTCGACACAGGCGCTCGGGGCGGGGGTCGCGCCGCACGAGGGCAGCAACACGACGCACTACTCGATCGTCGACACCTGGGGCAACGCGGTCGCGGTGACCTACACCCTGAACGAATGGTTCGGCGCCAAGGTCACCGCGGCGAGCACCGGCGTCCTCCTCAACAACGAGATGGACGATTTCACCGCGCGGATCGGCGTGCCCAACGGGTATGGACTGGTGCAGGGCCAGAGCAACGCGATCGCCCCGGGCAAGCGACCGCTCAGCTCGATGAGCCCGACCATCCTCAGCAAGGACGGCAAGCCGGTGCTGGTGCTCGGCACGCCCGGCGGCAGCCGGATCATCACCGCGGTGCTGCACACCATCCTCAACGTCGTCGACTACGGCATGAACGTGCAGGAGGCGGTCGACGCGCCGCGCTTTCACCAGCAGTGGCTGCCGAATCCGACCCTCCTCGAGAGCTTCGCCCTGAGCCCGGACACGAAGCGGATCCTCGAGGCGATGGGCCACGTCTTCGCCGGCTCGCGCCCGGCCAACCACGTCGCCGCGATCCTGATCGGCGCGCCCGCCCTGGGCGGCCGGCCGGTTGCCGGCAACCGCTTCTACGGCGCCAACGATCCGCGCCGCAACAGCGGCCTGGCGCTCGGCTATTGAGGGCAGGTGACCATCGGTCGCCGCCGCCGCCACTTCTAGAATCATCCGCACCTGAGCAGTCGGAGGCGCCGCACCATGCTGATCAACTGCGTCGCCTACAAGGATGGCGCCAAGCTCGCCGATTGCCCGGTCGATCTCATCAGCGACTACCTGGCCCAGCCGGGCTGCTTCGTCTGGGTTGCCCTCAAGGACGCCAGCGCCGAAGAGCTCTCGAAGATGCAGGAGGAGTTCGGCCTGCACGACCTGGCGATCGAGGACGCGCGGCACGGCCATCAGCGGCCCAAGATCGAGGAGTACGACGACACCCTGTTCGCCGTGCTGCATACCGTGGAGATGGGGCCGACCGACGAGCTGCTGATCGGCGAGATCGACATCTTCGTCGGCACTGGCTTCGTGCTCTCGGTGCGCAACGGCACCCAGCAGGGCTTTCTCGGCGTGCGCGCCCGCGCCGAGCGCGAGCCGCACCTGCTCCGGCACGGTCCGGCGTTCGTCTTGTATGCGCTGATGGACGCGGTGGTCGATCGCTACTTCCCGATCATCGACGCGCTCGAGACCGATCTCGAGGCGATCGAGGAGCAGATCTTCCTGCCCCACCTCGGCCGACAGAACATCGAGCAGCTGTACGCGCTCAAGCGCAAGATCGGCGTCGTCAAGCACGCCGTCGCGCCGCTCCAGGAGTCGGTCGCCAAACTGATCTCCGGCCGTGTGCCGCAGGTTTGCAGCGACAACCGCGAGTACTTCCGCGACGTCTACGACCACCTGGCGCGCATGAACTCCTCGCTCGACGCGCTGCGCGACACGATCGGCATCGCCATGCAGGTCAACCTCTCGATGGTGACGATCGAGGAGAGCGAGATCACCAAGCGGCTGGCCGCCTACGCCGGTATCTTCGCCGTGGCGACCGCCTTCGCCGGCATCTGGGGAATGAACTTCGAGCACATGCCCGAACTCAAGCTGACTTGGGGCTACCCCGCTGCGCTGGTCATCATCAGTGCCGCCTGCAGCCTGGTCTGGTGGCGGTTCCGGCGCTCCGGCTGGCTGTGACCGGGTCGCCCGGGCGCCCGCCGCGAGCGCCTGCCGCGGTTCGATCGCGACGCGGGTCAGGCGCGCGGCGAGATTGCAGCTCGCGGCGAGCAGGAGCTGCCGTGTCGACTCGGCCCCCCTCTGCAGCGGGCCCGACAGCTCGGCGACGATTCCCCAGCGCACGTTCAGCGAGCGCGAGAGCGCGGCCGCCGCAGCAGCGCGGCCGGCGGCGGGCCGACCTTAGACTCGTAGAGTGACCTCCGCCGCTTCGCTTGCCGCCGGCTTCGACCTGAAGCGCCTGCCCGATGCCTTCTACGACGACCCGTTCCCGACCTACCGGGCCCTGCGTGAGCATGCGCCGGTCAAGCGCATGGCCGACGGGAGCGTCTTCCTGACCCGCCATGCCGACATCGTCGCCGTCTACAAGGACGTCGCCGCGTTCAGCTCCGACAAGCGCGAGGAGTTCTTCCCCAAGTACGGGGCGACGCCGCTGTTCGAGCATCACACGACCAGCCTGGTCTTCAACGACCCGCCGGCCCACACCCGGGTGCGCCGCCTGCTGGCCGGCGCCCTGACGCCGCGGCATGTCGCGGCCATGGAGGAGCGGCTGGTCGGCCTGGTCGACGGCTTGCTCGAGGCGCTCGCAGCGCGCGCCGGCGAGGCCGAGGTCGACCTCATCGAGGCGTTCTGCGGCGCCATTCCGGTCGAGGTGATCGGCAACCTGCTCGGCGTGCCGCGGCCGGAGCGCGGGCCGCTGCGCGCCTGGTCGCTGGCCATCCTGGGCGCGCTCGAACCGGTGCCGACGCCGGAGCAGCATGCCCTCGGCAACGCCGCCGTGCGCGACATGCTGGCCTACCTGGAGGGGCTGGTGGCGGACCGCCGCGCCGCGCCGGGCGACCCGGAAACCGACGTGCTCACCCGTCTGATCGAGGGCGAGGCCGACGGCAGCCGGCTCTCCCAGAGCGAGCTGCTGCACAACTGCATCTTCCTGCTCAACGCCGGCCACGAGACGACCACCAACCTGATCGGCAACGGCCTGCGCCTGCTCGCCGAATGGCCCGGCGAGCGGGAACGCCTGCACGCCGACCCGGGGCTGATCCGCAGCGCGGTCGAGGAGATCCTGCGCATCGAGAGCTCGAACCAACTCGGCAACCGCATCACCACCGGCCCGGCCGAGATCGGCGGTGTGCCGCTCGCGCCGCACACCCAGGTCACCTTGTGCATTGGCGCCGCCAACCGCGACCCGGAGGTCTTTGCCGATCCGGACCGGCTCGACGTCGGCCGCCAGCCGAACCGGCACGTCGCCTTCGGCTCCGGCATCCATCAGTGCGTCGGCATGGGCCTCGGCCGGCTCGAAGGCAAGGTGGCGATCGGCCGCTTCGTCGCCCGCTTCCCGGCCTACGCGCTCGCCGGCGCGCCGGTGCGGGCCCGGCGGGCCCGCTTTCGCGGCCATGTCCGCCTGCCGGCGACCCTCGGCCCCGAAGCGACGCCGGCGCTGCGCCGGAGCTGATTCCGGGCTGAAGTGCCGGCCCCCTGCGGATCGGGCGCCGGAGCGGTTCAAGTTGACACCGGATCGGCCGAAATCGGGCTGCGGTGCCGCGATCCCGATCTTAGGACTGCGATGCCTGCCCGCGATCCGCCGCTCCCACCGTGTCCCGCTTCCTTCCGCTCCTCGCCACCCTGCTCGCACTGACCGCCAACACGCCAGGCGCGCTGGCGGCGACCGTGAGCGTCGCCGTCACCGACGCGGCCGGCAAGCCGCTCGCCGACGCCGTGGTGATGCTGCAGCCGGCGTCCGGACGGCTGGCAGTCAGCCCGATGAGCGGGGTGCAGATCGCCCAGGCGCGGCGCCAGTTCGATCCCCAGGTCACGGTCGTCACGGTCGGAACCCCGGTCACCTTTCCGAACAACGACACGGTGCGCCATCACGTCTACTCGTTTTCGCCGGTCAAGACCTTCGAGCTCAAGCTCTATGCGGGCGTTCCGAACACGCCGGTGGTGTTCGACAAGCCGGGGATCGCCGTCCTGGGCTGCAACATCCACGACCAGATGGTGGCCTGGGTGGTGGTCGTCGATACCCCCCTGCACGCTCGCAGCGCCGCCTCGGGAAAGGCCCGGATCGAGGGTGTTGCGCCCGGCCCCTACCAGCTGCGCGTCTGGCATTCGGGCCTGGCCGAAGGATCGCCGCCGACCTCGACGCCGCTCGTCGTCGGCAGCGCCGACGTCGAACAGAACAGCTCGCTGAACACCGTCGGGCATTCGAAATGAGCCCGCGCGGCCATTGGTGGCAGCGTTCGATCGGCGCCCGGATCATCCTGATGTTCATGGGCCTGCTGCTGGCCGTGCAGGTGGCGAGCTTCCTGGCCCTGCGGGCGAGCTTCTCGGAGCACGCCCATCGCGTCCTGCCCGGCAAGCTGCGCGCCGGCGAGCGGGTGCTGCAGAACCTGCTCGATCGGCGGGCGCAGACGCTGGTCAACGGGGCCCGCCTGCTGGCCGCCGACTACGGCTTCCGCGAGGCGGTGAGCTCGAACGATGGCGAAACCATCGTCTCGGTGCTGGCCAACCACGGCGCGCGGATCGGCGCCACCGAGGTCGCCCTGCTGGCGCCCGACTTCAAGTTGCGCGCCTCGACGGCGAGCAATTCCCGCGACCTGATTCCGCTCGCCGAGCGGCTGGCGGCGCAGTCGGCCGCCACCGGTCAGGCGAGCGTCGTCTCGCTGCGTGCCGGCCAGCCCTACCAGGCGGTGCTGGTGCCGATCCGGGCGCCGCTGGTGGTCGGCTGGGTGCTGATGGACTTTCCGATCGACGGCCGGCTGGCTCTCGACATGCAGCGCCTGTCGTCGCTCGACCTGACCCTGATCGCGCGTGCCTCGGCGACCGATCCGTGGTCGGTCAGCCTGACCAGCCTGAGCAGCGCCGTCGCCGCCAGCCTGGCGCGCCAGGCCTGGCTCGACGACAGCAACGACACCGACATGGGCTCGGTGCTCGCTCAGGGCGAAGAGCTGGGGGTGCGCGTCAAGACCCTGAGCCTGGGCCGTGAGGCCGACGCCGGCGGCGGCATCCGTGCCCTGGTCTCGCTCTCGGTCGACGATGCGGTGCGCTTGCCGGGCGACCTCCAGCTGGCGCTGATCGGCATCACGCTGATGGGCATCGCCGTGTTCGCGATCGGCAGCGTCTTCACGGCGCGTCGCGTGACCACGCCGCTGCGCGGGCTGGCCGATGCGGCCGAGCGCTTCGGCCGGGGCGACCACGCGATGCCGATGCTCGGCATGCAGCGCCACGACGAGATCGGCGAGCTGTCGCAGTCGTTCGAACGGATGCGCAACAGCATCGCCGAGAACCAGGCGCAGATCCTCAGGCTCGCCTACTGGGACAGCCTGACCGGCCTGCCCAACCGGCCCCGGTTCCGCGAGGCGGTGAATCAGGCGATCGCCCAGGCGGGGCCGGCCGACTCGGTCGCCATCCTCATGCTCGACCTGAACCGCTTCAAGCACGTCAACGACGTGCTGGGCTACCGCATCGGTGATCTCCTCCTGGTGCAGGTGGCGGCGCGCCTGAGCCGGCAGTTCGCCGTCGCCGGCGGCCTGGTGGCGCGGCTCGGCGGCGACGAGTTCGGCGTCCTGCTGCGCGCCGGCGGCGCCGAGGCGCCGCTGGCGGTCGCCCGGCGGATCGAGCAGGCCTTCCAGGCGCCGCTGACTCTGGAAGAGCACAACGTCGACATGGGGGCGGCGATCGGCGTCGCCTGCTGGCCGCAGCATGGCGACGACGGCGATGCGCTCCTCAACCGGGCCGAGGTGGCGATGTACGCGGCCAAGCGCCGCGGCGACGGCCCGCTGATGTACGACCCGTCGGTCGACGTGGCGAGTGCCCAGACGCTGACCCTGATCAGCGAGTTGCGCCAGGCGGTCGACCGGCACGAATTGCGCCTCTACCTGCAGCCCAAGCTGGCGCTCGATACCGGCAAGGTGGTCGGCGCCGAGGCGCTGGTCCGCTGGCAGCATCCGCAACGCGGCCTGGTGCCGCCCGGCGACTTCATTCCGTTCGCCGAGCAGACCGGATTCATCCACGCCTTGACGATGTGGGTGTTCGAGGAGGCGGCCCGCCACTCGCACCGGCTGAACGACGAAGGCCACCTGCTCGTGCTCTCGGTCAACCTGTCGACCCGCGACCTGCTCGACCAGGACCTGCCGCAGAAGTTCGAGGCGGTACTGGCACGCCGTCGGATGCCGGCCACGGGCTTCTGCCTCGAGATCACCGAGAGCGCGATGATGGACGACCCGCAGCGCGCGCTGGCGACGCTCGACCGGCTGAGCGCGATGGGCTTCAAGCTGTCGATCGACGATTTCGGCACCGGCTACTCGTCGCTGGCGTACCTCAAGCGCCTGCCGGTCGACGAGCTCAAGATCGACCAGTCCTTCGTCCGCAGCATGCAGACCGACGCCGACGATTCGGTGATCGTCCGCTCGACCATCGATCTGGCGCACAACCTGGGCATCGTCGTGGTCGCCGAAGGCGTCGAGAACCTTCAGGTCTGGAACATGCTGCGCGAGCTCGACTGCGACCAGGCGCAGGGCTTCCACATGGGCCGGCCGATGCCGGTCGAGGAGTTCATGCAGTGGCTGATCACCTGGTCGGCGGGCCGGCGCCCCGAAGGCGTCGACAGCGCGGTGCTGCATTGATGCGCCGCCTCGTCGCCCGCCTGCTCGCCGCGCTGCTGGTCGGCTGCGCCGGCACGGCGGCCGCCGAACCGGGCTACTACGTCGTCACCGTCTACGGCGACCCGGGCGTGCGGAGCGCCGACTTTCGCTACTGGTCGGTGAAGTCGCCAGGGTCGCGGGCGGTCATCTGGCCCGAGCTCGGCCTCGGCTGGAACGTCGACGGCCGCTGGTATACCGAGCTCTACGCGAGCTACGTCGGATCCTCCGAGATGTCCCTCCGACTCGACACCCTGAACTGGCAGAACGACTTCCTGCTGACCCAGGGCCAGTATCCCTTCGATCTCGCCATCCACACCCAGCTGCTGCGGCCGCAGCATCCTGCGGCGGGCCATTTGCTGGAGTTCGGTCCCGCCTTGCAGACCGACTTCGGCAGGACCCAGGTCAATCTCAACCTGTTCTTCGAGCGCGGCTTCGGTGCGCAGTCGGCACAACCCACGGAGCTCAAGTACCAGTGGCAGTTGCGCCACCGCTGGCAGCGCTGGCTGCATGTCGGCGCCCAGGGCTTCGGCGAGCTCGGGCCGTGGGACGACTGGTCGCCGCGTAACTCGCAATCGCATCGCGCCGGGCCGGCGCTGTTCGGCTCGCTGCCCGTCGGACCCGGCACGATCGGCTGGCAGGCCGCCTGGCTGCTCGGCAAGACCTACGGGCATCGCGGCAGCATGTTCACGATGCGGGTGAAGTACGACTTCTAGTGCAGGACTTGTGCGGACAGCACACTGGCCGCGGCCCGGCCCGGCCGGGGCGCGGCGACCCGGTCGCTACACTGAATCGAGGGAGCCTGCGGCGAGGCCGCAGGCAGGACCGTGGATTCAGGAAGGAACGAGATGGCGGCGACCTGGCGTGCAAGAGCGGGTGCAGGGGCGGGTGCGGGACGGCAGGGCCTGCCGGACCGGATGACCGGGCCAGGGGGTGGCGGGGCAGGCATGCGGCGCGGCCTCGTTCTGGCTGCGCTGCTGGCCGGCAGCAGCCTGCCGGTGCTGGCCGTTCCCGAAGGACAGTGGACGGCTGGCGTGTACGGTGCCGACCGGGTGGCCAATGCCTGGCGCAACATCCCGTACCAGAGCGTGATCGGCGGGCTCAATTTCCAGAAGTCCTGGATGGCGGGCGTGGTGGCTAGGCGCGAGATCGCCACACCGGGCCTGCTGGTCGATCTGGGCCGATCCTGGAAGGTGCCGGTCTCGAGCAGCGTCGAGCTGGGCGCCTATACGCACCAGGCGGGCCACCGGCCCGAGCTGAGCATCGCCTGGCGGGTCGGGGTCATCGCCTGGCGGCCCGGTCCGCTGGCGTTCGAGTTCGGTATCGGCGGCGGCCTGTCGCACATTTTCGGCACCCCGCTGTCCGATGGCCACAGCACCGAACCGGAGCTCCAGCACCGGACCCTGCTTCACTTCACCCGCGACCTGGTGCTGCGTCACGCCGACCTGCCCGAGTGGAGCCTGGGGTTGCGGGTGCATCACCGCTCGGGGGCCTACGGGCTGATCGCGCCCGCCCGCTCGGGCTCCAACTTCATCGGCCTGATCCTGACCCGCGATCTGTAGCGGCGATCCGCCGGCAGTGCGCGAAGGCGGCTTCGATCAGCCGCTCGTTCGCCTCGGGGGTGCGAAACCCGGAATGCGCCGAGAGGGTGACGTTCGGCAGCGTCGCCAGCACATGGCCGGCCGGCAGCGGCTCGGTCCCGAAGACGTCGAGCCCGGCGTGCCCGAGCCGGCCCGATCGCAAGGCCTCGACCAGTGCCGCCTCGTCGACCAGCGCGCCGCGCGCGGTGTTGACGAGGATCGCGCCGGGCCGCATGGCGGCGAGCCGGGCCGCCGAGAGAAAGCCGCGCGTCGCGTCGTCGAGCAGCAGGTGCAGCGAGACCGCATCGCTCTCGGCGAGCAGCCGCTCGACCGACACGAACTCGACGCCCGGATGGGCCTTCGCGGTCCGGTTCCAGGCCAGCACCTTCATGCCGATGCCGAGGGCGAGTCTCGCGACCTCGGCGGCGATCCCGCCGAAGCCGATCAGGCCGAGCGTCTTGCCGCCCAGCTGCATGCCCTCGCTGCGCAGCCAGCGACCCTCGCGCATGGCGCGGTCCATGGCGGCGAAGCCGCGCGCCGCGGCGAACAGCAGGCCGATCGCGCACTCGGCGACGGCGGTGTCGCCGTACCCCTTGATGATGTGCACCGTCACGCCGAGCCCGGCGAGCGCTTCCGGATTCATGTAGCTGCGCGCACCGGTGCCGAGGAAGACGACATGGGCGAGGCCGTGGCAGGCACGCGCCACTTCGATTGGCAGGGCGGTGTGGTCGACGACCGCGATCTCGGCGCCGGCGAGTGCGCCCGGCAGGTCCTGCGCGGCGATGCCCGGCCGGCCGTAGCCGAGCGCGAGGCCGGGCGCGGCGCTGGCGCCGATCCGCTCGGCGATGGCGCGCAGCGCGGGGTTGGCATCGACGAAGACGGCACGCATCGGCCGATTCTGCCGCGCTGCCGCGCTGCCGCGGCGGCTGCCGATCTGCGCCGGGCCGCGCTGACAGCGCCAGCCGGCCGCTCAGCGCTTGTCGGCCATCGCCTCGCCGAGGCGGATCGCCCGCCCGGGCGCCCAGTCCGGGTTGAAGGCCAGGTCGCTGCCCTGGCCGAACAGCAGCACGACCGTCGAGCCGAGCAGGAAGCGGCCCATCTCGTCGCCCTTGTTCAGCGCCACCTCGCCCGCACCGTAGTGCCATTCGCGCACCCGGCGCACCCGCGGCGGATTGACGACGCCGTGCCACACCGTCGCCATGCTGCCGACGATGGTCGCGCCGACCAGCACGAGCACGAAGCAGCCGACCGCCTTCGACTCGAACACGCAGACGACGCGCTCGTTGCGCGCGAACAGGCCGGGCACGCCGCGCGCCGTCGTCGGGTTGACCGAGAAGAACGCGCCGGGCACGTCGATCATTCGCGTCAGCACGCCGTCGCAGGGCATGTGGATGCGGTGATAGTCCTTCGGGCTCAGGTAGAGCGTTGCGAACGCGCCGTCCTGAAAGCGCTCGGCGAGCGCGCGGTCGCCGCCGACCAGGGCTGCGGTCGAATAGCGATGGCCCTTGGCCTGCAGGATCTGGTCCTTCTCGATCGCGCCGAACTGGCTGATGGTGCCGTCGACCGGGCAGATCAGGTCGGCGCCCGCGAGCGGCCGGGCGTCTGGCTTCAGGGCGCGGGTGAAGAAGTCGTTGAAGCTCGCGTAGGCATGGATGTCGGGGTTCGCCGCCTCGCTCATGTCGACGCCGTACTTGCCCACGAACCAGCGCACCAGCCGGGTCGTCGTCGCGCCGCGCTCGCGCGATGCGACGCGCCCCGCGAACCGGGTCAGGCCGCGCTTGGGCAGCAGGTATTGGGGCAGGACCTTGCGGCGATCGGACACAGGCGGCGCAGTTCGAAAGAGGCGCGAATTCTATCGGCGCCCTTCCGGCAGCCGGGGGCTCGCTATCCTGCGCCATGGCCCGGATCGACTTCCACGCGCCGGCCGCCGACGTCGACCGCGCGCTGCTCGGCGCGACCCTGCTCGTCGACGGGGTCGGCGGCCGGATCGTCGAGACCGAGGCCTACGACGAGAGCGATCCGGCGTCGCACAGCTTCGCCGGCCGGACCGCGCGCAACGCGGTGATGTTCGGGCCGCCCGGCCGCGCCTACGTGTACCGCTCCTACGGCCTGCACTGGTGCCTGAACGTCGTCTGCGCGCCGGTCGGCCACGGCGCCGGCGTGCTGCTGCGCGCGCTCGAGCCGACCGACGGCATCGCGGCGATGCGCGAGCGCCGCCGCGTGCACGACCTGCGCCTGCTCTGCTCGGGCCCCGGGCGCCTGTGCCAGGCGCTTGGCGTGACCCATGCGCTGAACGCGCTGCGCTTCGACCGGCGGCCGTTTCGCCTGCTTCCGCGCGGCGCCGGCGAGGCGCCGGCGGTCGCCGCCGGCGCGCGCATCGGCATCAGCAAGTCGCGCGAGCTGCCGTGGCGCTTCGTGCTGGCCGACTCGGTGTTTGTCAGCAGGCCGATGCGCGCCGCTCCGGTCGCACAATCGGCATCGGAACAGGAAGATCCATGAAGCTCATCGGCATGCTCGACTCACCCTACGTGCGCCGGGTGGCCATCTCGCTGCAGTTGCTCGACCTGCGCTTCGAGCACCAGTCGCTCTCGGTCTTTCGCGGCTTCGACGAATTCAGCCGCATCAACCCGGTCGTCAAGGCGCCGACCCTGGTCTGCGACGACGGCACGGTGCTCATGGATTCAGGCCTGATCCTGGAGTACGCGGAGTCTCTGGCCCATCCGCGCAGCCTGGTGCCGTCCGGGCCGCAGGCCCTGGCGGCGGCCTTGCGCGTCATCGGGCTGGCGCTCGCGGCCTGCGAGAAGAGCGTGCAGATCGTCTACGAAGGCATGCGCCCGGTCGAACGGCGCCACGAGCCGTGGGTCGCCCGGGTCACCGGCCAGCTGCTCGCGGCCTATGCGGCGCTCGAGGAGGAGCTGGCCCGCCGGCCGCTCGACGCGAGCGTGGCGGCGATCGGCCAGGCGGGCGTCAGCACGGCGGTCACCTGGCAGTTCACGCAGCAGTTGATGCCGGGCGTCGTGGCGCCGGCGGCCCATCCGGCGCTCGCCGCGTTCTCGGCGCTCGCCGAAGCGCTGCCCGCGTTTCGCGCCGCACCGCACGGCGACAGCACCTGCCGCGCCGGCGAAGCGACCCCCGGATGAGCGCATCGGCGCGGCGCGTTCGCGAGCCTCGGCGCATCGCCGAGGCCGGGCCGGGGCGTGTCGGTCGGCCGGCGCGCTGGCTGGCGCTCGGCGCGATCGCGTTGCTCGCCGCGGCCGGCGCGCCGGCGCAGATGGTCCGCCTGCCGCCGCCGAGCGCCACCGGGCAGCCGGCCGAGGGCCACGAGACGGTGGCGTTGCCGCCCCCGCTCAACCTCAGGCCGACCCAGATCATTCGCTGCAACGACGCCAGGGGCAATGTCATCCTGCAGGACGTACCGTGCAAGCCGGTGTCGGCCCAGAGCGCGAGCGCGGCCGCCGACGTGGTCGAGCTGTCGGCGCTGGAGTCGCGCCCGCCGGCCGCCACCTTGCCAGCGCCCGCGCCGGAGGCGGAGGCGCGCAGCGTCGCCCGGGGCATGCTCGACGGCAGCTGGAAGCTGGCGCTGTTCGTGCTGGCCTGCTACCTGCTCTATCGCGGCGCGCGCATCGCCCGCGACGCCTGGCGCGAGAAGTTTCCCGCTCCGGCGCCGCGTTCGCAGGGGCCGCGCCGTGTCCGGTAGCGCCACTCCCGGCGGCACCCCCGGGGCCGACGTGCCGGGCGCCACCGCGACGCAGTGCTGCATCGTCGGCGGCGGGCCGGCCGGGATGATGCTCGGCTACCTGCTGGCGCGCGCCGGCGTGCGCGTCGTGGTGCTCGAGAAGCACGCCGACCTCCTGCGCGACTTTCGCGGCGACTCTGTCCACCCCTCGACTCTTCGCATCATGGACGAGTTGGGCCCGCTCGACGACGAGCTGCCGGTGCCCTTGCCGCTGCGCGTGCTGACCGCCGTGCCGCCCCTGCAACGCCTGTTCGCACGGGTGCTCGGCATGGGCGTGCGGCCCGAGCACGTGCGCTCGCCGGTGGCCTGAGCGGCGCCGGCGGCCGCCTGGCACCCTTCCTGCTCACCGCCGGCGCTTGCGCCGCTGGACGATCGCCCCCGAAGCGGGCATAACCCGGGATCTGCCGAACTGACGGAGCGACTCCATGGCTGAACTGAAGATCGACGGCGATCGCCTCTGGGCGAGCCTGATGGAAATGGCGCGCATCGGCGCCACCCCGAAGGGCGGCGTCTGCCGCCTCGCCCTGACCGACCTCGACAAGGAAGGTCGCGACCTGTTCGTGCGCTGGTGCAAGGACGCCGGCTGCTCGGTCAAGGTCGACCAGATGGGCAACATCTTCGCCCGCCGGCCCGGCCGCAATCCGCACCTCGCCCCGGTGGGCACCGGCAGCCACCTCGACAGCCAGCCGACCGGCGGCCGCTTCGACGGCGTCTACGGCGTGCTCGCCGGGCTGGAGGTGATCCGCACCCTGAACGACCACGGGATCGAGACCGAGCGGCCGGTCGAGGCTTCGGTCTGGACCAACGAGGAAGGCTCGCGCTTCGCCCCGGCGATGGTCGCCTCGGGTGTCTACGCCGGCGTGTTCAGCCTCGAGTACGGCCTGTCGCGCGCCGACGCCGACGGCAAGACCATGGGCGAGGAGCTGAAGCGGATCGGCTACGCCGGCAGCGAGCCGATGGGCGGCCGGCCGGTGCACGCCTTCTTCGAGACCCACATCGAGCAGGGGCCGATCCTCGAGCACGAAGGGCAGACGATCGGCGTGGTGACCGACGCGCAGGGGCAGCGCTGGTACGAGCTCACCCTGACCGGCCAGGAGTCGCACGCCGGGCCGACGCCGATGCCGGTGCGGCGCGACGCCCTGCTCGGCGCGGCCAAGGTGATACAGCTCGTCAACGAGATCGGCCTCAGTCACGCGCCGCTCGCCGTCTCGACGGTCGGCATGATCAACAGTTACCCGAACTCGAGGAACGTGATCCCGGGCCGGGTCTTCCTCACCGTCGACTTCCGCTGCCCGGTCGACGCCGAACTGGCGAAGATGGACGCCGAGCTGAAGGAAGGCGTGGCCCGGATCGCCGCCGCCGGCCGCCTCGAGCACGACCTGAAGCAGATCTTCCAGTACGACTGCGTCCACTTCGACGAGAGCTGCGTGGCGATGGTCCGGGCCGGCGCCGAGCGGCTCGGCTACTCCACCCGCGACATCGTCTCCGGCGCCGGCCACGACGCCTGCTACATGTCGAAGGTGACGCCGACGGCGATGATCTTCGTGCCCTGCGTCGGCGGCATCAGCCACAACGAGATCGAGGACGCCAAGCCGGAGTGGATCGAGGCCGGCGGCAACGTCCTGTTCCAGGCCATGCTGGCCAAGGCGAACGAGCTGCCGGTGGTCGGCAAGAGCGCCGAGACGGTCGCGGTGGCCTGATCGACAACCGGAGAGACATGATGAGCAGCGTCCTGATCCGCGGCGGTACCGTCGTCAATGCCGAGAGCAGCGTGCGCGCCGACGTGCTGTGCGAAGGCGGCCTGATCCGCGCCGTCGGCCCCGACCTGGCGGCTCCCGCCGGAGCGAGCGTCGTCGACGCCGGCGGCGCCCTGGTCATGCCCGGCGGCATCGACCCGCACACCCACATGGAGCTGCCCTTCATGGGCACGGTGACCAAGGACGACTTCTACACCGGCACCTCGGCCGGCGTCTCGGGCGGCACGACGATGATCATCGACTTCGTCATTCCCGACCCGCAGCAACGCCTGATGGAGGCCTGGAAGAACTGGCGCGGCTGGGCCGAGAAGTCGGCCGCCGATTACAGCTTCCACGTCGCCGTGACCTGGTGGGACGACAGCGTGCATGCCGACATGGGCACGCTGGTGCGCGAGCACGGCGTCAACAGCTTCAAGCATTTCATGGCCTACAAGGGCGCGATCATGGCCAACGACGAGGTCATGGTGAACAGCTTCACCCGTGCCCTCGAGCTCGGCGCCCTGCCGACCGTGCATGCCGAGAACGGCGAGCTGGTGTTCCAGATGCAGAAGCGCTTGGTCGAGGCCGGCATCACCGGGCCGGAGGGCCATCCGCTGTCGCGCCCGCCGGCGGTCGAGGCCGAGGCGGCCGAGCGTGCGATCCGCATCGCCGAGGTGCTCGGCACGCCGCTCTACATCGTCCACGTCTCGAGCGAGGACTCGGCGGCGGCGATCATCCGCGCGCGCAGCCGCGGCCAGCGCGTCTATGGCGAGGTGCTGGCCGGCCACCTGACGATCGACGAATCGGTCTATCGCCATCCCGACTGGAACATCGCCGCGGCGCACGTGATGAGCCCGCCGTTTCGCGAGAAGCACCACCAGGACGCGCTCTGGGGCGCGCTCGCCGCCGGCCACCTGCACACCACCGCCACCGACCACTGCGCGTTCTGCGGCGAGCAGAAGGGGGCAGGCCGGGGCGACTTCAGCAAGATCCCGAACGGCTGCGCCGGCGTCGAGGACCGGATGTCGGTGCTGTGGGACGCCGGCGTCAATGCCGGCCGGCTGACCGCCAACGAGTTTGTCCGCGTCACCTCGACCAACGCGGCGCAGATCTTCAACCTCTATCCGCGCAAGGGCGCGATCGCCGCGGGCAGCGACGCCGACCTGGTGGTCTGGGACCCGGCCGCAACCAAGACCATCACCACCGCGGGCAGCATCTCGCGGGTCGGCTACAACGTCTTCGAGGGCCGCAAGGTCACCGGGCTGGCGGCGGTCACGCTGTCGCGCGGCACCATCGTCTGGCAGGACGGCGAATTGCGCACCCAGCGCGGCGCCGGCCGCTACGTCGACCGGCCGGCGTTCGCGCCGATGTTCGACGCGCTCAGGCGTCAGGCCGAGCGCCATGTGCCGCAGGCCGTGGCGCGGGCCGCCTAGATGAGGCGCTGATGGCCGGCCCCGACGTCAAGGCCGGCCGGCTCCCGGCCGAGCAGTACCGCGAGAACTTCGGCGACGCCCACCCGCCGCTGACGCCGGTGCAGGCGCTGATCGAGGCCGAGCGCTGCTACTACTGCCACGACGCGCCGTGCGTCGCCGCCTGCCCGACCGGCATCGACATCCCCTCGTTCGTGCGCCGGATCAGCGAGCACAACCTGCGCGGCGCGGCGCGGGCGATCCTCGAGGCCAATGTGTTCGGCGGCATGTGCGCGCGGGTCTGCCCGACCGAGGTGCTGTGCGAGCAGGCTTGCGTGCGCAACACCAACGAGGACAAGCCGGTCGAGATCGGCCTGCTGCAGCGGCGCGCGACCGACGCCTACTTCGCCGCGCCGGGCGCGCCGCTGTTCACGCGCGCCGCGGCCACCGGGCGGCGGGTCGCGGTGGTCGGTGCCGGCCCGGCCGGCCTGTCGTGCGCGCACCGCGCCGCCATGCTCGGCCACGCGGTGACGGTGTTCGAGGCGCTGGCCAAGCCGGGCGGCCTCAACGAGTACGGGCTGGCGACCTACAAGACCGTCGACGGCTTCGCCCGCAAGGAGATCGACTGGCTGCTCTCGATCGGCGGCATCGAGCTGCGTCACGGTCAGGCGATCGGCGAGCAGCTGCTGCTCGCCGATCTCGAGCGCGACCACGACGCCGTCTTCCTCGGCCTCGGCCTCGGCGGCGTCAACGCCCTCGGCCTGGCCCTCGAAGAGAGCGCCGGCGTCGCCAACGCGGTCGAGTTCATCGCCGGCCTGCGCCAGGCGAGCGACTACGCGGCCGTGCCGGTCGGCCGGCGCGTCGTCGTCATCGGCGGCGGCATGACCGCGATCGACGCCGCCGTGCAGTCCAGGAAGCTCGGCGCCGAGGAAGTGACGATCGTCTACCGGCGCGACCTGGCGCGCATGCCGGCCTCGGACTACGAGCGCGATTGGGCGCAGCGCAACGGCGTGACGATCCGCACCTGGAGCGTCCTCAAGTCGCTCGACACGGCGGACGGCCGGGTCGAGGGCGCCACCTTCGTCGGCGTCGAGGAGGTCGCCGGCAAGCTCGAATCGACCGGCCGGCACTGGAGCATCGCTGCCGACACGGTGCTGAAGGCGATCGGCCAGACGCTCGTGCTCGCCGACCCGGCGCTCGCCACCCTGGCCCTGCGCGGCGGCCGGATCGCGGTCGACGAGGAAGGGCGGACCTCCCTGGCCAGGGTCTGGGCCGGCGGCGACTGCACCTTCGGCGGTCAGGACCTGACGGTCGAGGCGGTCGAGCACGGCAAGATCGCGGCCCACTCGATCGATCACGCCCTCGGCATCGCCCGCACCGGCAAGCCATTCACGCGCGTCCGCCGCGCCGCCGCGTGAGTCGCCGCGGCGGCCGCGACCGAACCCCCGGAGCCTCGCCATGGCCGACCTGAGCACCACCTTCGCCGGCATCCACAGCCCCAATCCGTTCTGGCTCGCGTCGGCGCCGCCGACCGACAAGGAATACAACGTCGTGCGCGCCTTCGAGGCCGGCTGGGGCGGCGTCGTCTGGAAGACGCTGGGCGAGGCCGGGCCGCCGATCGTCAACGTCAACGGGCCGCGCTACGCCGCCCTCTACGCGCAGGACCGGCGCCTGATCGGCTTCAACAACATCGAACTGATCACCGACCGCCCGCTCGAGGTCAACCTTGCCGAGATCGCCCGCGTCAAGCGCGCCTGGCCCGACCGCGCGCTCGTCGTCTCGCTGATGGTGCCGTGCGAGGAACAGGCCTGGAAGGCGATCCTGCCGCAGGTCGAAGACACCGGCTGCGACGGCGTCGAGCTCAATTTCGGCTGCCCGCACGGCATGAGCGAACGCGGCATGGGCTCGGCGGTCGGCCAGGTGCCCGAGTACATCGAGATGGTGACGCGCTGGTGCAAGCAGTACACGAGGCTGCCGGTGATCGTCAAGCTCACGCCGAACGTCGCCGACATCAAGCCGCCGGCGCTTGCCGCGCATCGCGGCGGCGCCGACGCGGTGTCGCTGATCAACACCGTCAACTCGGTGATGGGGGTCGACCTCGACGCGCTGTTGATCCATCCCCACACCGGCCGCACCGGCTCGCACGGCGGTTACTGCGGGCCAGCGGTCAAGCCGATCGCGCTCAACATGGTGGCCGAAATCGCCCGCTCGCCGGCGACCGCCGGGCTGCCGATCTCGGGGATCGGCGGGATCGAGACCTGGAAGGACGCCGCCGAGTTCATCGCCCTCGGCGCCGGCAACGTGCAGGTCTGCACCGCGGCGATGACCTGGGGCTTCAAGATCATCGACGAGCTGACCAGCGGCCTGGCCGAGTACATGGACGCCAAGGGCTTCGCGAGCATCGAGGCCTTCCGCGGTCGCGCCGTGCCCTCGATCGTCGACTGGAACGCGCTCGACCTCAACCACGTCGAGAAGGCGCGCATCGACCAGGGCCTGTGCATCCTGTGCGGCCGCTGCCACGTCGTTTGCGAGGACACCTCGCACCAGGCGATCGCGGCGAGCAAGGACGGCAAGCGCCACTTCGAGGTGATCGATGCCGAGTGCGTCGGCTGCAACCTGTGCGTCTCGGTCTGCCCGGTACCCGACTGCATCACGATGTTCGCCCTGCGGCCGGGCGAGCTCGACGCGCGCACCGGCAGGGTCGTCGAGGGCAGCTACGCGAACTGGACGACGCACCCGAACAACCCGGCGCGCGTGACCGCCTGAGCCGGGCCTGCCTTTGTCCGCTGCCGCGTCGCCCGCCACCGTCGAAGTCCAGTCCGTCTCGGTCGTCTATCCGGCCCGGGAGCACACGGTCACGGCGCTGGCCGACGTCAGCCTGACGATCCGCGAGGGCGAGTTCGTCTCGCTGATCGGTCCCTCGGGCTGCGGCAAGACGACCCTGCTGCGGGTGATCGCCGACCTCGAGCAGGTCTCCGCCGGAACGGTGCGGGTGAACGGCCTCGACGCCCGCGACGCCCGCCTCGCGCGCGCCTACGGCTACGTGTTCCAGGCGCCGGCGCTGTTTCCCTGGCGCACCGTGCTCGCCAATGTCTGCCTGCCGCTCGAGATCCACGGCCTCGACAAGGCGCGCGCCCGCAGCGTTGCGCTCGAGCACCTGGAACGGGTCGGCCTGAGCGGCTTCGAGGGCAAGTACCCGTGGCAGCTCTCGGGCGGCATGCAGCAGCGCGTCTCGATCGCCCGCGCGCTCGGCTTCGAGCCCAAGCTGCTGATGATGGACGAGCCGTTCGGCGCCCTCGACGAGATCACCCGCGACCGCCTCAACGAGCAGCTGCTGCGCCTGTGGGAGCGGGAAAAGCGCACCGTCGTGTTCGTTACCCACTCGATCCCCGAGGCGGTGTTTCTCTCGTCGCGGATCGTCGTGATGTCGCCGCGGCCGGGCCGGATCGTCGAGGTGATCGAGTCCGGCCTGCCGAGCGACCGCACGCTCGAGATCCGCGACACGCCCGGGTTTACGGCGATCGCCCACCGGGTCCGGGTCGCCCTGCAGGAAGGCCATGGCGGCGCCTGAACCGGCGCGCGGCGGGATCGCCGCCGCGTGGCACCGGGCCGGACCGGTGCTGGTCGTGCTCGCGGTCGTCGTGGTCGTCTGGCATGGCGCGGCGGTATGGCTCAATGCCCCTCAGGTGATCGAGCGCACCCTGTCGGCACAGCCCGGCTGGGGCGTGCTCGACCTGGCCCGGCTCACCCTGTCGATGGACCGGCCGGTGCTGCCGGCGCCGCACCAGATCGCCCTCGACCTGTTTGACTCGATCTTCGGCTGGCCACTCGACTCGCCGCGCAACCTGCTCTTCCACGCCGCCGTCACCAGCTCGGCCACCCTGCTCGGCTTCGTCATGGGCAGCGCCCTCGGCGCCCTGCTGGCGGTGCTGATCGTCCACTCGCGCACCCTCGAGCGCAGCCTCTTCCCCTGGGTGATCGCCTCGCAGACTGTGCCGGTGCTGGCGATCGCGCCGATCGTCATCGTCATCCTCGGCAGCATGGGCATGACCGGGGTGTTCCCGAAGGCGGTGATCTCGATGTACCTGTGCTTCTTTCCGGTCGCGGTGGCGCTGGTCAAGGGCCTGCGCTCGCCCGGCGTGATGGAGCTCGAGCTGCTCCACACCTACGCCGCCTCGGGCCGCGACACGTTCTGGAAGCTGCGCGTGCCGGCCTCGCTGCCGTTCCTGTTCCCGTCGCTGCGGGTCGGCATCGCCGCCGGGCTGGTCGGCGCAATGGTCGCCGAGCTGCCGACCGGCGCGCAGGCTGGCC
>JBDTUG010000024.1:0-24137 GCA_040007855.1 Caldimonas sp. | reverse complement strand
CGGGCTTCAAGTCGTTCGTCGAACCGACCCAGTTCCAGCTTCCCGGCCAGCTCGTAGGCGTCGTCGGGCCGAACGGCTGCGGCAAGTCCAACATCATCGATGCGGTGCGCTGGGTGCTCGGCGAGAGCAAGGCCAGCGAGCTGCGCGGCGAGTCGATGCAGGACGTGATCTTCAACGGCTCGGGCCTGAGAAAGCCGGCCGGCCGGGCCAGTGTCGAACTCGCCTTCGACAATGCCGAGGGCCGCGCCGGCGGGCCATGGAGCCGCTTCGCCGAGATCGCCGTCAAGCGGGTGCTGACGCGCGACGGCACCAGCAGTTACTACATCAACAACCAGCCGGTGCGCCGGCGCGATGTCCAGGATGTCTTCCTGGGCACCGGCCTGGGTCCGCGCGCCTACGCGATCATCGGCCAGGGCACAATCTCCCGGATCATCGAGAGCAAGCCCGAGGATCTGCGCTTCTTTCTCGAAGAGGCGGCCGGCGTCTCGAAGTACAAGGAGCGTCGGCGCGAGACCGAGAACCGCCTCAAGGACACGCGCGAGAACCTGACCCGGGTCGAGGACATCCTGCGCGAGCTGAACGCGAACCTGGCCCGGCTCGAGCAGCAGGCCGAAGTCGCCGGCCGCTACCGCGCCCTGCAGCACGACACTCACGTCAAGCAGCATCAGCTCTGGTTCCTCAGGCACCGCGACGCGGCGCGCGAGCAAGAGCGGGTCCGCCAGGCGGTCGTCGCCGCGGTCGCGACGCTCGAGTCGCGGACCGCCGATCTGCGCCACAGCGAAGCCGAGCTGGAAGCGATCCGCCAGTCCCACTACGGCGCCAACGACGCGCTGCACGCCGCCCAGGGCGCGCTCGGCGAGGCCGCGCTCGAGGTCAGCCGGCTCGAAGAGCGGATCCGCTACGTCGCCGAAGGGCGGCAGCGGATCGGCCGGCAGCGCGCCGATCTCGAAGCGCAGCGCAGCAGCTGGCTCGGCCGCGAAGCCGAAGCCCGCGCCGAGCACGACGCTGCCGGCACGCGGATCGCCGCCGCCGAGCGCTCGGCCGCCGAGTTCGCCAGCCGCATCGCCGCCCAGGCCGACACGCTCGACGCGGCGGCGGCAGCGCTGCGCGCGTCCCAGGCGAGCAGCGGCGCGCAGCGCGAAGCGGTGGCCGGCGTGCAGCAGCAGATCCAGGTCGCGGCCGCGGAGATGCGCGGCATCGACGAGCGGCTCGGCGAGGCCGAGGCGCGCCGTGATCGCCTGCTCGGCGAAGAGAAGGGTCTCGCCACGGTCGATCCGGGCCGGCTCGACGCCGCCCGCCGGGGCGCCGCCGACGCGCAAGCCGGTCATGCCGCCGCCGAGGCCCGCCATGCCGAGTGGCAGGAACGCGTTCCCGCGCTCGACGAAGCGCGGCGCGCCCGGCAGGCCGGCGCCAACGAGCAAGCGGGTCGTCACGCCGATCTGTCCGCTCGCCTCGAGGCGCTGAAGGCCCTGCAGGAGAAAGTCCAGGTCGAGGACAAGCTCAAGCCCTGGCTGGTCAAGCACGGCCTGGAATCGCTGCACGGCCTGTGGCGCCGGGTCCGCATCGAGCCGGGTTGGGAAGCGGCGCTCGAGGCCGCGCTGCGCGAACGCCTCGGCTCGCTCGAGATCAGCCGGCTCGACACGGTGCGTGCCTTCGCCGCCGACGCGCCACCGGCGCGGCTGGCATTCTTCACCACTCCGGCCGCGCCGACGCCGCCGGCGCACCGCACCCTGCCGCGCCTGGCCGAGCTGCTGCGCCTCGGCGATGCCGGCCTGACCGCCTTGCTCGGCGACTGGCTGGAGGGCGTGTACACCGCCGCCGATCTCGATGCCGCGCTCGCCGCACGGGCCAGCCTGACGCACGGCGAAGTGATCATGACGCGCGAAGGCCACGCCGTCAGCCAGTTCGCGGTCAGCTTCTACGCCCCCGATTCGCAGCAGGCCGGCCTGCTCGCGCGCGCCCAGGAGATCGAGAACCTCGAGAAGCAGACCCGGGCCCAGGTGATCCTGCTCGACGAGGCCAAGGCGCGCCTGGTGCGCGCCGAAGCCGAGAGCAGCGACGCCACCGAGCGCCTCGCCGTCAGCCGCCGCGATGCGGCGAGCGCGCAGTCGGCCGCGCATCAGCAGCAGGTCGAGTGGCTGCGCCTTGCGCAACTCGCCGAGCAGACCCGGCAGCGGCGCGACCAGCTCGGCAGCGAGCGGCTCGCGCTCGACGCCGAGCTCGAGGACCTGGCCGCGCGCCGCGCCGGCGGCGAGGCGCGCTTCGAGGTGCTCGACGGCGAGCTCGGCGTCGCCCAGGAGCGCCATGCTGCGCTCGACGACGCCAGCCGCGCCGCCGAACTGGCCCTGGCCGCGGTGCGCGAGCAGGGTCGGGCGCTCGAGCGCCAGGCGCAGGAAGCGCAGTTCGAGTTGCGCTCGCTGGCGGCCCGGCGCGGCGAGCTGGAGCGTTCGATCGAGACCGCGCTTCAGCAGCTCGACACCAATCGGCGCGCCGACGCCGCGTTGGCCGACGACCTGGCCGGCCTGACCGACGCCGAGGCTGAAAGCGGCTTGCAGGCGGCCCTCGCGGTCAAGCTCGAGCGCGAGGCCGGGCTCGGCGCGAAGCGCAGCGTCTACGACGACCTGGCGCAGCGGCTGCGCCGCGCCGACGAGGCCCGGCTCGGCCACGAGCACGCGCTGCAGCCCCTGCGCGACCGGGTCGGCGCGCTGCAGCTCGAGGAGCAGGCGGCCAAGCTGGGCGGCGCGCAGTACCTCGAGCAGCTCGACGCGGCCGGCGCCGACCGCGAAGCGGTGGCGCGCGGCGTCGAGGAAGGAAGCGTCAAGCTGGCCGGCCTGCAGGGCCGCATCGACACGCTCAACCGCGAGATCGAGTCGCTCGGCGCCGTCAACCTTGCCGCGCTCGAGGAGCTCACCACCACGCGCGAGCGCAAGGACTTTCTCGACGCCCAGAACGCCGACCTCGGCGAGGCGATGGCGACCCTCGAGGACGCGATCCGCAAGATCGATCTCGAGACCCGCGAGCTGCTCGCCACGACCTTCGAGCAGGTCAACGAGCACTTCGGGCGCATGTTCCCGACCCTGTTCGGCGGCGGCACGGCGCGCCTGGTCATGACCGGCGACGAGATCCTCGACGCCGGCGTGCAGGTGATGGCGCAGCCGCCCGGCAAGAAGAACAGCTCGATCCACCTGCTCTCGGGCGGCGAGAAGGCGCTGGCCGCGATCGCCCTCGTGTTCGCGATCTTCCAGCTCAACCCGGCGCCGTTCTGCCTGCTCGACGAGGTCGATGCGCCGCTCGACGACGCCAACACCGAACGCTATGCCAGGCTGGTCACCGAGATGTCGAAGGAGACCCAGTTCCTGTTCATCAGCCACAACCGGATCGCCATGGAGATGGCCGAGCAGCTGATCGGCGTGACCATGCAGGAGCAAGGCGTCTCGCGCATCGTCACCGTCGACATGCCGGGCGCGGTGCGCCTCGCGGAAGCGGCCTAGGGCCGGTTCGCCATGGACACGCTAACGGTCGCGCTCGCTTCGCTCGGCGGCGTCGTCCTCGCCGGCGTGATCGCCCACGGCGCCTGGCAGGCGCGCCGGGCCGGCCCCAAGCGCGCCAGCGACGTCCGCGAGGAACCGGGCGCGCTGGCCGGCGCCGCGCGCGACGAACCGCGGCTCGACGACGACGGGGCCGATCCCGTGCCGGGCGAGACCGCCGTGCCGCGCCGCCCCTCCAGGCGCGCGCCCTTGCAACTCGACGCGCTGATCGACGCCTTCGCCAGCTTCAGCCTCGACGCGCCGGTGGCGGGCGAGGCGCTCGCGCCGCACCTGGCGGCCAAGCGCTTCGTCGGCAGCAAGCTGGTCCTGGTCGAAGGCCGCCACGCCAGCACCGGCCTGTGGGAGACGCCGGCCGCAGGGCAGCGCTACGCCGAGTTGCAGGCCGGGGTGCAACTGGCCAGCCGGACCGGCCCGCTCAACGAGATCGAGTACTCCGAGTTCGTGCAGCGCATCCAGGCCCTGGCCGACGCGGTCGGCGCGGCGGCCGACTTTCCCGACATGCTCGACGTCATGGCGCGCGCCCGCGAGCTCGACGCCTTCTCCAGCCGGCACGACGCGCAGCTCGCGGTGCACCTGCACGCACGCGGCGCGGCCTGGAGCGTCGGCTACATCCAGCAGCACGCCCGGCGGCACGGCTTCGTGCCCGGCGTCGTGCCCGGGCGGCTGGTCTATCCCTCGAGCGAGGAGGGCGCACCGCCGGTCCTGACGCTGACCTTCGACTCGCAGGCCGCGCTCGCCGACGAGCCGGACCGCGCCGCGGTGCGCGACGTGACGCTGGCCTTCGACGTGCCGCAAACCGACCCCGGCGTCGAGCCCTTCCGCGCCTGGCAGGCGGCGGCGCAGGCGCTGGCGGTCGGCATGGACGCGGCGATCGTCGACGACCACGAGCGGCCGCTCAGCAGCGAAGGCTTCGCGCTGATCGGCGCCGAGCTCGGCGAGCTGTACTCGCTGCTCGAAGCGCGCGACCTGGCCGCCGGCTCGGCCGCGGCGCGCCGATTGTTCAGCTGACCAGCGGCGGCACGGCGTTCGGGGAGGACACGATGAGCGAACTGCAACGCGTGCTCGGCCTGGCGCTGCCGGTGATCCAGGCACCGATGGCGGGCGTCCAGGATCATGCCCTCGCCGCGGCCGTCTGCAACGCGGGCGGCCTCGGTTCTCTGCCGTGCGCAATGTTCGATGGCGCGGGTGTGCGCCGCGAGCTGGCGGCGCTCCGGGCCGCCACCGACCGGCCCTTCAACGTCAACTTCTTCTGCCATGCGCCAGCGCTCGTCGACCCCGCCCGTGACGCCGTCTGGCGCGCCGCGCTGGCGCCGTACTTCCGCGAGCTCGGCGTCGACCCGGCCTCGATCGTGCCCGGCCCGGGGCGCCAGCCGTTCGAGGGCGGCTCGATCGAGCTGCTCGACGAGTTTCGCCCGGCAGTCATCAGCTTCCACTTCGGCCTGCCCGATCCGGCCCTGCTGGCCCGGGCGCGGCACTGCGGAGCCCGGGTGATCGCGAGCGCGACGACGGTCGAGGAAGCGCTCTGGCTCGAGCGGCACGGCGTCGACGCGATCATCGCCCAGGGCCTCGAAGCGGGCGGGCATCGCGGCCACTTCCTGTCCGACGACCTGAGTCGCCAGGCCGGCCTGTTCGCACTGCTGCCGCAGGTCGTCCGTGCGGTGCGCGTGCCGGTGATCGCCGCCGGCGGCATCGCCGATGCGGCCGGCGCGAAGGCGGCACTGTCGCTCGGCGCCGCGCTGGTCCAGGTAGGGACCGCCTACCTGCTCTGCCCGGAAGCGACCACCTCCCGGATCCATCGTGATGCGCTGGCCGGCGACGCGGCGCGGCATACCGCGCTGACGCGCCTGTTCACCGGTCGGCCGGCACGCGGCATCGTCAATCGGCTGATGCGCGAGCTCGAAAGCGCCGGCGTCGCGCCCGGGTTCCCGCTCGCCACGGCGGCCATCGCGCCCCTGCGCAAGGCCGCCGAAGCGCGTGGCAGCGGCGACTTCTCACCGCTCTGGAGCGGCCAGAACGCGAGCGGCTGCCGCGCCGTCGCGGCCGCCGAGCTCACCCGGTCGCTGGCGGCAGGTTGAGCCGGCGCGCGGCGGGCGGGCGAGGGTGGCCGACAGTTTCCTCATGAAGAAGGGCTCCTCCGCCGCGGCCTCGCCCGGAGCACGCGCCGCCACCCTGCGGGAGGTCATCGACCACCACGCGCACCGCTACTACGTACTCGACGCGCCCGAGATTCCCGATGTCGATTACGACGCCCTGTTCCAGGAGCTGCAGGCGATCGAAGCCGCGCATCCCGAGCTCGCGACGCCCGATTCGCCGACCCGGCGTGTCCTCGGCGCGGTGCTGGACGGGCTGCAGCCGGTACGCCATGTCGTGCCGATGCTGTCGATCGACACCGAGACCGACACCAGCGCCGCCGGCGCCGGGAAGTTCGACGCCCGGGTACGCAGGGCGCTCGGCCTGGCCGAGGGCGACCCGCCGGTCGAGTACGCCGCCGAGATGAAGTTCGACGGCCTGGCGATCAACCTGCGCTACGAAGGCGGCGACCTGGTCCAGGCGGCGACCCGCGGCGACGGCGAGACCGGCGAAGACGTGACCCACACGGTGCGGACGATCGCCGCCGTGCCGAAGCGGCTGAAGGGCGTCGACGCGCCGGTGCTCGAGGTGCGCGGCGAGGTGTTCATGCGGCGCGACGACTTCGAGGCGCTCAACGCCAGGCAGCGCAAGCTCATCGAAGGCGGCGCGAAGAACGAGAAGGTGTTCGTCAATCCGCGCAACGCCGCGGCCGGCGTCGTCCGTCAGCTCGACGCGAAGAACGCCGCCCGGCGGCCGCTCAGCTTCTTCGCCTACGGCCTCGGCGACGTGCAGGGCTGGCCGGTCCCGCCGACTCAGACCGAGCTGCTCGAAGCCTTCGACGCCACTGGCCTGCCCGCGAGCCCGATGCACGCCAGGGTCGAGGGCGCAGCCGGCCTCGTCGCCTTCCACGCGAAGATCGCCAGGCAGCGCGAGAAGCTGCCCTACGAGATCGACGGCGTCGTCTACAAGGTCGACTCCCGCGAGCTCCAGGACAAGCTCGGCTTCAAGTCGCGCGAGCCGCGCTGGGCGGTGGCGCAGAAGTACCCGGCGCAGGAGAAGACGACCCTGCTCAACGCGATCGACGTGCAGGTCGGCCGGACCGGCAAGCTGACGCCGGTGGCCAAGCTCGAGCCGGTCTTCGTCGGCGGCACGACGGTCTCCAACGCGACCCTGCACAACGTGTTCGAGATCCGCCGCAAGGGCGTGCGGGTCGGCGACACGGTGATCGTCCGCCGGGCCGGCGACGTGATCCCGGAGATCGCCGGGCGGGTGCCGGGCGCGCGCCCGCGCTACCTGGCCAACTTCCGCATGCCGTTCACCTGCCCGGTGTGCGGCAGCCGGGTCGTGCGCGAGAAGGGCGGCGTCGACCACCGCTGCAGCGGCGGCCTGTTCTGCGCGGCGCAACGCAAGATCGCGATCCTCCACTTCGCCGGCCGGCGCGCGCTCGACATCGAAGGGCTGGGCGAGAAGATCGTCGACCAGCTGGTCGAGGGCGGCTTCGTCGAGTCGCTGCCCGACCTCTATGCGCTGACCAAGGAAGGGCTCGAGGCGCTCGAGCGGATGGGCGACCGGAGCGCCGCCAACCTGGTCGCCGCGATCGAGGCGAGCAAGCGGACGACGCTGGCCCGCTTTCTCTACGGCCTGGGCATTCGCCACGTCGGCGAGACGACCGCCAAGGACCTGGCGCGGCACTTCGGCGGCATCGAGCGACTGCGCCGGGCCGACGTGGCCAGACTCCTCGAGGTGTCCGACGTCGGCCCGGTGGTCGCCGAAAGCGTCCACGACTTCTTCGCCGAGCCGCACAACCAGCAGGTGATCGACGCCCTGCTCGCCGCCGGCTTCGAATGGCCGGAGAGCGACGGCGTCGCCGAAGCCGAGCCGCTGCCGCTTGCCGGCAAGACCTTCGTCCTGACCGGGACCTTGCCGACGCTCTCGCGCGAAGACGCCAAGGAGAGGATCGAGGCGCAGGGCGGCAAGGTCGCCGGCTCGGTCTCGAAGAAGACCGACTTCGTGGTCGCCGGCGCCGAAGCCGGGTCGAAGCTGGCCAGGGCCGAGTCGCTCGGCATCGCGGTGATCGACGAGGCGGCCCTGCTCGCCTTGCTCGACGCCGCCTGAGCGACGCCGTGGACTGGCTGGTCGCGGCTCGGCAGGCGGCCGAACAGACGCCGGCGTCGACGCGCGTTCCGTTGCGCGCGTGGCGGAGCGCGGATCACCTTGTCGAGATCGGCAGCATCGAGCCGCTGCTCGCCGAGCGGCTGCACGGTGCCGGCTTGCCGCTCATACGCGTCGCCGGCGGCTGGACGGTGGTCGCGCCGGCCGATGGCTCGCTCGACGCCTCCCTCGACGCCATCGCCCGCTGGCTCCATCATGAAGGCGAGTGCCGGCACTGGCGCGACGAGCGGCTGGCGGTGGCCGATCCGGCGGGCATCGTCGTCGGCGCGGTCGAGCGTGCCGCTGTCCGCGCCCTGGGCATCGCCACCGTGGCCGTGCACCTTGTCGGCCTGGCGCCGGATGGCCGGGTCTGGGTCCAGCGGCGAAGCGCGACGAAGTCGACCGACCCGGGCCTTTGGGACACGCTGATGGGCGGCCAGGTCGCCGCCGGCGAGTCGGTGCAAGCCACGCTCGAGCGCGAGACGATCGAGGAAGCCGGCCTGCAGATCGCGACCCTGCAGGACCTCGAGCGCCGCCCCGGCCTGACGGTGCGCCGGCCGGTCGCCGAGGGCTACATGGTCGAGCGCATCGAGGTCTTCCGCGCCGTCGTTCCCGAAGGCCGGGTGCCCGAGAACCGGGACGGCGAGGTCGACGCGTTCGACTGCCTGGCCGAATCGGCACTGCGCGAAGGGCTGGCTGCCGGCGCGTTCACGCTCGAGGCGTCCCTGATCCTCGGCGCCGAGCTCGAGCGCCCCGTCCTCGGCGAAACGCCTCGCCAGGGCGGTTCAGGCAGCGGCCGCCCGGAAACGCTTTGCTGACTCGAGCTCAGGCGACGGCCGCGCCGATCGCGGCGCCGCTGCCGAGCGCCGCGCGCAGCGCGCCGAGCAGGGTCTCGGGAGCCTCGCTCATCAGGGCGTGGCCGGCCGGCAGGGTCACGGTCCGGGCGCGCAGCGCCTGCGCCAGCGGTGCCGCCTGCGCCGGCGGCGTCATCTGGTCGCGCGTGCCGAGTACCAGCGTGGCCGGGCAGGCGACCCGGGCCGCTGCCTCGAGGCCACCCCGGTAGCGGTCGCAGACCTCGAAGTCGGCGAGAAAGAGATTGGCCTCGCGCTGGCCGAGCTGGAGGCGGCGCATCAGGGCGCGCGAAGCGCCGTGCAGCCACGTCCCCGGCCCGGGCGACGAGGGCTTGGCTGCGATCGTCGAATGCGACAGAAAGTTGACGCTGTCGATCGCGGCGAACGGGTCGTCGCGGGCGGATTGGAGCAGTGCCGGCGAGACCGTCATCGGAAACGCCGTGCCGACCAGGACCAGCCGGTCGGCCCGCTGCGGCGCCTGCGCCGCCGCCTCGAGGGCGATCAGCGAGCCCATGCTGTGACCCACCAGGCCGGCCCGGCTCGCCCCGGCCGCGTCGATCAACGCCAGCACCCAGGCGGCGATCGCCTCGACGCTCGCGAGCGGCGCGCCGCTGCTCCGCCCATGGCCGGGCAGGTCGGGCGCCAGCACTGCGAAGCCGTGGTTGGCGAACCAGCGCGCGAACAGGGTCCAGACGCTGTGGTCGTGCATTGCGCCGTGCACGAACACCAGCGCGGGCAGGCCCGGGTCGAACGGCTTGCCGCCGGTGTAGGCATAGGCCTCGTGGCTGCCAGCGGGCCCGGTGACGGCGAGCTTCATCGCCGGGACGCCGCCTTCAGGGCGCGCTTCAGGTCGTCGACCAGGTCGTCGGCATCTTCGAGACCGATCGACAGGCGGATCGTTCCCGGACCGATGCCGGCGCGTGCCAGGGCGGCGTCGTCCATCCGGAAATGCGTCGTCGAGGCCGGATGGATGACCAGCGAGCGGCAGTCGCCGACGTTGGCCAGGTGCGAGAACAGCTTGAGCGCCTCGATGAAGGCGCGGCCCTGCTCGCGCGAGCCGCGCAGGTCGAAGCTGAACACCGAGCCCGAGCCGCGCGGCAGCAGCCGCTTCGCCAGCGCGTGGTCGGGGTGGGTCTCCAGTTCGGGATAGCCGACCCGCTCGACCTGTGCGTGGCCGGCGAGGAAAGCGACGATCTTCCTCGTGTTCTCGACGTGGCGCGCCATGCGCAGCGGCAGCGTCTCGATGCCCTGCAGGATCAGCCAGGCGGTGTGCGGGCTCATGCTGGCGCCGAAGTCGCGCAGGCCCTCGCGGCGCGCCCGCAGCAGGAACGCGCCGACGCTGCTCTCCTCGCTGAACACCATGCCGTGGAAGCCCTCGTAGGCTCGCGTCAGCTCGGTGAAGCGGCCCGACCTCGCGGTCGCCGCGTCCCAGTCGAACCGGCCGCTGTCGACCAGCACGCCGCCGATCACCGTGCCGTGGCCGGACAGGAACTTGGTCGCGGAGTGGTAGAGCAGGTCGGCGCCGTGCTCGAACGGCCGCATCAGCCAGGGCGTGGTGAAGGTCGAGTCGACCAGCAGAGGCAGGTCGTTCTCGTGGGCGATCGCGGCGACCGTCGGGATGTCGAGGACGTCGAGGCCGGGGTTGCCGAGGGTTTCGCCGAACAGCAGCTTGGTTTCCGGCCGGATCGCGGCGCGCCAGGCGGCGAAGTCTCCGGGCGCGACGAAGGTCGTGGCGATGCCGAAGCGGGCCAGCGTGAAGTGCAGCAGGTTGTGCGAGCCGCCGTAGAGCGCGCTAGAGGCGACGATGTGCGAGCCGGCCCCGGCCAGGGTGGCGATCGCCAGGTGCAGCGCGGCCTGGCCGCTCGCCGTGGCGATGGCGCCGCTGCCGCCTTCCAGCGCCGCGACCCGCTCCTCGAGCACGGCGTTGGTCGGATTCGAGATCCGGCTGTAGACGTGGCCGGAGCGCTCCATGTTGAAGAGCGAGGCGGCGTGCTCGCTCGACTCGAACACGAACGAGGTGGTGAGATGGATCGGCACCGCCCGCGCGCCGGTGGCGGGATCGGGGGCGGCGCCGGCATGCAGGGCCAGGGTGTCGAAGCCGGGGTTCGCGTAGCCGGGCATTGGGGCGTCCTTTTCGAGACGATTGTGGGCTATATTGATTCTGCGAACAGTTCCCGGAGACAGGCATGAAAGTCAGCGACATCCTGCGCGTCAAGGGCGGCACACTGTTCACCGTGCCCCCCGAAGAGACGCTGAGCGCCGCGCTCGACGTCATGTCGCAGCAGGACATCGGCTCGCTGGTCGTCATGGACCACGGCGAGCTGGTCGGCATGCTGACGTTTCGCGAGGTGATCCAGGCGATCGTCAAGAACGGCGGCAGCCTCGGCAACGCCAAGGTTCAGGGTGTGATGGACGACCACCCGCTCACCTGCACGCCGGAGACCGACCTCGACGAGGTGCGCCGCATCATGCTCGGCCGGCACGCCCGCTACACGCCGGTGCTGAGCGATCGCACCCTGATGGGCGTGATCTCGTTCTACGACGTGGCCCGTGCCGTCGTCGACAGCCAGGACTTCGAGAACCGCATGCTCAAGGCCTACATCCGCGACTGGCCGGTGGAAAGCCGCGACGACCTGCCGTCGTCGAATCCGCCCAATTGATGCCCGGCAGCCCTCTTGTGCGTGGCGTTCGCTGCTCGCCGCGGGGGCGTCCGGCGCCCTGGGGCGGCCGCTGAGATGCCCGGAAGCACCCTCGGCACGCTGTTCCGGGTCACCAACTTCGGCGAGAGCCACGGCCCGGCGATCGGCTGCGTCGTCGATGGCTGCCCGCCCGGGCTCGAGCTCTCGGCCCTTGACATCCAGCCCGAGCTCGACCGGCGCCGCCCCGGCACTTCGCGCCATGTCACGCAGCGCCAGGAGGAAGACAAGGTCGAGATCCTCTCGGGCGTGTTCGAGGGCCGGACCACGGGCACGCCGATCGGTCTGCTGATCCGCAACACCGACCAGCGCAGCAAGGACTACGCGAACCTGCTCGACACCTTCCGTCCGGGCCACGCCGACTACACCTATCACCACAAGTACGGCCTGCGCGATCCGCGCGGCGGCGGTCGCGCGTCGGCGCGCCTGACCGCACCAGCGGTCGGCGCCGGGGCGATCGCGCGCAAGTGGCTGAAGGCGGCCTACGGCACGACCTTCGTCGGCCACATGACGCAGATCGGCTCGATCGCGATTCCCTTCGAGGGCTTCGAGCACGTCGCGAACAACCCCTTCTGGGCCGCGAACGCGAGCGACATCGCCCGCATCGAGGCTTATGTCGACGAGTTGCGGAAGGCCGGCGACAGCTGCGGCGCGCGCATCGACGTCGTCGCGCGCGGCGTGCCGGTCGGCCTGGGCGAGCCGCTCTACGACAAGCTCGACGCCGACATCGCCCACGCGATGATGGGCATCAACGCCGTCAAGGGCGTCGAGATCGGCGCCGGCTTCGCCGCGGTGGCGCAGCGCGGCTCGAGCCACGGCGACGAGCTGACGCCGGAGGGCTTCTTGGGCAACAACGCCGGCGGCGTCCTGGGCGGCATCTCGACCGGCCAGGACCTGACCGTCTCGATCGCGATCAAGCCGACCAGCTCGATCCGCAGCCCGCGCCGCTCGATCGACCTCGCGGGCAAGGCAACCTTGGTCGAGACCCACGGCCGGCACGACCCCTGCGTCGGCATTCGCGCCGCGCCGATCGCCGAGGCTCTGCTCGCGCTCGTGGTCATGGATCATGCGCTGCTGCATCGCGCGCAGTGCGGCGACGTGCGCGTCGCGACTCCGCCGATACCGGCGCGTGCACCCTAGAAAAGGCCCGGCGCCGACGCCGGGTACAGCCAGTCGCGGGCCCAGGACGCGGGTGGACACAAGCGGCCAGTTCTGGATCGGCGACATCGACCAGGGTTCGCTCGGCCTCCGCCGCGCCCATGCGGGCGTGAGCCGAGGGCAGGGTGGACGACGATCGGCCCCCTGGGTCCGAGCCAGTCCGCATCCATGAATGGCTTGGAACAAATGTAGGATCGGCCCACTTCCGCGAGGGCGATTCGAGACGTCGCTGCGGTCGTGCCATGAACACGCTCCGCCTTCAGCTCCGCTTCCTCGTTCCCCTCATGCTGACGCTAGGCGTCGCGGCGTACCTCGCGTTGCCGCTGATGGATCGGCTGACCCTGCGCTGGTTCTCGCGCGACCTGACGATGCGCGGCGAGCTGGTGACGAACACGCTCTCCGATTCGATCTCCGTCGCCATCACCGATCCTGAAGGGGGTCGACTGGAGGCGCTCTTCAACCGCGCCACCCAGGACGAGCGCCTGATCGCCATCGGCCTGTGCTCCGGCAAGCTCCTGGTGCGGCGCACCGAGAACTACCCGCGCGCTCTCGATTGCGAGACCGCGCGGAGAGTCGCCGCCGAGGCGTCGCCGGTGATCCAGATCGAGGGCGGGCCGGTCCACGTTGCCATGCACAGAGTCGCCGCCGGCACTGGTTTCGTGGCCGACCTCGTCCTGGTGCAGGACTTCAGCTACATCACCAAGCGCAGCCAGGATACGCGGCAGTACCTCGTGATCCTGATCGCCGTGCTCGGCGCGGTGATCGCATTGATCACGGTCGTCGTCGCGCAGCTCAGCTGGCGCGGCTGGGTGTCGGGGGCGCGGGCACTGCTGCGAGGCGAAGGCCTGATCCGGCCGATCGGCGAGGCCGGCGAGCTCGCGCCCTTCGCCGCCGACCTGAGGCAGCGGCTGCGCGATCTCGAGGACGAGTTCAAGCGCTCGCTCGGGCCCGAGGCGGCGTGGGACGCCGATCGGCTGCGCCAGCTTCTCGGCTCCCAGCTGCGCGGCGACGAGCTGATCGTGGTCTCGAACCGGGAGCCCTATATCCACGACCGGGCCACCGACGGCTCCATCGCCGTGCGGCGGCCGGCGAGCGGCCTGGTCACGGCGGTCGAGCCGGTCATGCGCGCCTGCTCGGGAACCTGGATCGCCCACGGCAGCGGGGCGGCCGATCGCGACGTCGTCGATGGCCACGACCGGATCCAGGTGCCACCGAACGAGCACGATTACACGCTTCGGCGCATCTGGCTCACAGCGCGCGAGGAAGAGGGCTACTACTACGGGTTCGCCAACGAGGGCCTGTGGCCGCTCTGTCATGTCGCCCACGTCCGCCCGGTGTTCCGGGAGAGCGACTGGCAGCAATACCGAGCCGTCAACCAGCGCTTCGCCGACGCCGTCGTCGCGGAAGCGCGCAGCGACGACCCGATCGTGCTCGTACAGGACTATCACTTCGCGCTGCTGCCGGCCATGGTTCGCAAAGCGCTGCCCGCCGCGACCATCCTCACGTTCTGGCACATCCCCTGGCCGAATCCCGAGTCGTTCGGCATTTGTCCCTGGCGCCGTGAGATCCTCGAGGGCATGCTCGGCAGCACGATCCTCGGCTTCCACACGCGCTTCCACTGCAAGAACTTCCTGGAGACGGCCGACCGCTATCTCGAGGCGCGCATCGAGCAGGAGCACTCCACCATTTCGTTCCGCGAGTCGGAGACGCTGATCGAGAGCTACCCGATCTCGATCGAATGGCCGACACCCCAGGTGCAGGCGACCTGGCCTACGGTCGAGCAGTGCCGAGCGGCGGTGTTCGCGCGCCTCGGCCTCGCGCCCGATCTCAAGCTGGCCGTCGGCGTCGACCGCTTCGACTACACCAAGGGCATCCTCGAGCGCTTCAACGCGGTCGAGCGGCTGCTCGAGAAGCACCCGGAGTGGGTCGGCCGCTTCAGCCTGGTCCAGGTGGCGGCGCCGACCCGCAGTTCTCTGGACGAGTACCGCTCGTTCCAGGAGCGCATCGAGCGGGTCTGCGAGCGCATCAACGGCCGGTTCGGCCGGCCTGGCTACCAGCCGGCGATCCTGCTTGCCAGACACCACGAGCACGAGGCCCTTACCGAGCTCTACCGCGCCGCCGATGCCTGCCTGGTGACCAGCCTGCACGACGGCATGAATCTCGTCAGCAAGGAGTTCGTGGCCGCGCGCAACGACGAGCAGGGCGTCCTGGTCCTCAGCCGCTTCGCCGGCGCGGCGCGCGAGCTGACGGAAGCATTGGTGGTCAATCCGTACCACGTCGAGGAGTGCGCCGATGCGCTGCAGCAGGCCCTGACCATGCCCGTCGCAGAGCAGCGCGAGCGGATGGCGAGCCTGCGCCAGACGGTGCGCGAATCGAATGTCTACCGCTGGGCCGGCCGGATGCTTTCGGACGCCGGTCGGCTGCGCCAGCGGCAGCGGATCGAGGCGCGCGTGCTCCGGCACAGCGCCGGTTGAGGGATGACCTTCTTGCGTTCAGCCTGGCGGTCGGCGCATCGCGGCGAGGCGGGCCAGGACCGTCACCAGCTCGGCCTCGCTGTCGAGCCCGAACATCGCCGCCGACTGCGGCTCGTCGCGGCCGATCCGCACCGTCAGCCACGGCGGCCGGGCGCGCCGGAAAACTGCCTCGTCTGTGACGTCGTCGCCGACGAACATCGCCGCGCTCGCGCCGGCGCGGGCGACCAGCTCGATCAGCGCGTCGCCCTTGTCCGGCAGGTCGGCGGCGACGACGTTGACGACGAACTTGCCGCCGAAGCGAGCCAGCGCCGGCTCGATGCCGACCAGCAGGGCGTCGATGGACGCGAGCGCTGCCTGCGGATGAGGGGCGGTGCGGTAGTGCATCGAGAGCGACAGCCCCTTGTCCTCGACCACCACGCCGGCCGCCGCCACCCCGGGATCGCCGGCGATCCGGACGCGCAGCGCGTTCAGGGCGTCGCCGGCCGCCGGTGCGGCGGCAGCGGGATCCTCGGCGCCGTGGTTGCCGATCACGTAGCGTGGCGCGAAGCCGAGTCGCGGCATCACATCGGCGACGCTTCGGCCGGTCAGGATGGCGACCGGGAGCTCGCGCGCTATCGCGGCCAGATGCTGCGCCACGGCCGGAGGCACGCGGGCATCGTCGGGATGCAGCACGATCGGCGCCAGGGTGCCGTCGAAATCGAATGCGAGCAGGGGCCGCACCGCCAGGATCGTCTGCAAGGCCGCTTCGCCTTCGGGCGTGAACAGATGCTTCATCGGGCGCTTCGTTCCTTCGGGTTCGGGTTCGGGTTCGGTTTGGCGCGGGCCGTGCCGGATCGCGCTTTATATCTTCTTCGCTTGCCGAAATCGTGTCCATGACCTCGCTTCCCAGCCTCGAACTCGCCCTGATCGGCAACTGCGCGATCAGCGCCCTGGTCGATCGACAAGGGGCCATCGTATGGTGCTGCATGCCCCGCTTCGATGGCGATCCCGTGCTTCATGCCCTGCTCGAGAAGCGTGAGGGACCGCCCCGCGATGCGGTCATCGCCGTGGAGCTGGAAGGATTTGTCCGCTCCGAGCAGGCTTACGACCGGGGGACCGCCGTGTTGCGGACGCGCCTCTACGACGCGGCGGGCGAAGGCATCGAGATCGTCGATTTCTGTCCGCGCTTCGTGAACCGGGACCGGACTTTCCGGCCGGCGCAGATCGTGCGCCGGGTGCGCCCGCTGGTCGGCCATCCGCGGGTGCGCTTCTTCGTCCGGCCCCGCGGCGAGTGGGGTGCCGCTACCCCCTCGATCGCCCGTGGCAGCAACCACCTCAGCTTCGGCTTGCCGGGCGTCACCTTGCGGCTGAACACGAATGCCCCGCTCGCCTACGTGCTCGATCACACCTGGTTCTCGCTGCAGGCGCCGGTCAGCCTGATGCTCGGGCCCAACGAAACCTTGTCGTCGGGGATCGAGGAGACGGCGCGCGACTTCGAGGAGCAGACCAGCTTCTACTGGCGGCAATGGACCCGGCGGCTGGCCTTGCCGCTCGAGTGGCAGGAGGCGGTGATCCGCTCGGCGATCACGCTCAAGCTCTGTCAGTTCGAGGAAACCGGCGCCATCGTCGCGGCCATGACGACCAGCATTCCGGAGGCGCCGGACACCGGACGCAACTGGGACTACCGCTTCTGCTGGCTGCGCGATGCCTTCTTCGTCGTCAGGGCGCTGAACAGCCTATCGGAAGTGGGCACGATGGAGGACTACCTCCGCTGGCTCAACGACGTGGTTCGCGGCGCCAAGGGCGGCCACGTCCAGCCGCTCTACGGCATCGGCCTCGAGCAGACGCTGACCGAGCGACTCGTGCCCTCGCTTTCCGGCTACCGCGGCATGGGGCCGGTGCGCGCCGGCAACCAGGCGTTCGAGCACGTCCAGCACGACGTCTACGGCAACATCGTCCTGGGCGCCTCGCAGGCGTTCTTCGACCGGCGCCTGTTCCGCCGCGCCGACCTGCGCGACTTCCGCGAACTCGAGGTAGTCGGCGAGCAGGCCTGGGCGCTGCACGACCAGCCCGACGCCGGGATGTGGGAGCTGCGGACGAGGGCCCGGGTGCACACCTCCTCGTCGCTGATGTGCTGGGCCGCCTGCGACCGGCTGGCCAAGATCGCCGTCGTCGTGGGTGCGCCCGAGCGGGCGCCGTTCTGGCGCGGCCGTGCCGAGACGGTCCGGGGCAAGATCCTCGAGCAGTCCTGGAGCGAGGCGCGCCAGGCCTTCGTCGAGAGCTTCGGCGGCAAGGACCTCGACGCCAGCGTTCTGCTCATGGCCGAGGTCGGCTTCATCGAGCCGACCGATCCCCGCTTCGTCAAGACCATCGCCGCCCTCGAGGCGGCCCTCTGCGACGGCCCCTTCATGCGCCGCTACGAGGCACCCGACGATTTCGGCCGGCCTGAGACCGCCTTCAACGTGTGTTCCTTCTGGCGGATCGACGCGCTCGCGCGGATCGGTCGCGGCGACGAGGCGCGGGAGATCTTCGAGGCCCTGCTGGCCAGCCGCAACGCGGTCGGCCTGCTGTCGGAAGACCTGCACGTCGGCACCGGTGAGCTCTGGGGCAACTTTCCGCAGACCTATTCGATGGTCGGCATCGTCAACGGCGCGGTGCGATTGTCGAAGCCATGGGACACCATGGTGTGAGCGTCGCCCGGGGAGACCGAGCCGGTTCCGCTGCCCGTCACGGGTTCCTGCGGCCGGACCCCGCCAATCCGCAATTGGTCGCACCTGCCGCCTTCCGGCCTTGCCGCGGTTCTACACTCGCGGCCATGAAAATTCCGAACAACCGGCATCGCCGGATCTGGGTGGGAGGCGCGTTGCTGGCGCTGGGAGTCGTCGCCGCGGCGCTCTTCATGGCCCCCCGGCTCGGCATCGGATCGTCGAAGCCCGGCGGTGACGCAAAAGGCAAGGACAAGCCGCCGGTGCCGCTCGAGTTCATCGCCTCCGAGGTGGCCCGGCCGGTGCTCGCCAGGCTGCCGATGCTGGTCGAGTTTTCCGGGCCGCTGGTCGCACCGCGCACGGCAGTCGTCCGTGCCAAGGCGCCCGGCACGCTGCTCTCGCTGACGGTTGCCGAAGGCAGTCGGGTCAAGGCCGGGCAGGTGATCGGCGAAATCGACCTCGCCGACCTGCAGAGCCGGGTCAGCGAACGCTCGGCAATGGTCGAATCGGCGCAGGCGGGCCTGCTCGAGGCCGAGCGGCAGCACACCGCCAACGTCGGCCTGGCGAGCCAGAACTTCATCTCGTCGACGGCGCTCCAGACCTCGCAGGCCCGGCTCGACGCGGCGCGCGCGCAGCTCAAGTCGGCGCAGGCGCAGCTCTCGGTCTCGCGGATCGGCGTTCGCGAGGCGGCGCTGGCCGCGCCGATCGCCGGCATCGTCGGCAAGCGCCACGTCGTTCCCGGCGAGAAGGTGAGCGCCGAGCAGCAGATCGTGACCATCGTCGACCTCGCCTCGCTCGAGCTGGCCGGCGCGGTCGGCACCCACGAGGTCTCGCTGCTGCGCGCCGGCCAGGAGGTTGAGGTGCGGGTCGAAGGGCAGCGCGATCCGGTGCCCGGGCGGATCGATCGGATCTCGCCGGCGGCGGACCCCGGCACGCGGGCGATCGGCGTCGTCGTCTCGCTCGACAACAAGGGCGAGCGCTTCCGCGCCGGCCAGTACGCGCAGGCACGCGTCTCGCTGGTCGACGATGCGACCCGCCTGACCGTGCCGACCGGCGCGGTCGGCCAGGCCTCCGGCCAGGACTTCGTCTGGACGATCGAGAACGGCGCGCTGGTGCGCCGGATCGTCATCACCGGCCGTAAGGACATGGCCACCGGCCGGGTCGAGGTGAGCAAGGGGCTCGACGCCCAGGCGCAGATCCTGGCCGCCCGCTTCGACAACCTGAAGGAAGGCGCGCCGGCCCGGGTGGTCGCGCAGCGCGCCGCCGCGGCCGCCTCGGCGCCGGGGCGGACCAGCGCGTCCGCCTCGTCCGCGCCGCAATCCTGAACCGGAGCCGCTTGCCATGTGGTTCACCCGGGTCTCGATCAACAATCCCGTCTTCGCGACGATGACGATGGCCGCGCTCTGCGTGCTCGGCCTGTTCTCGTACAGCCAGCTGCGCGTCGAGCGGCTGCCCGACATCACGCCGCCGATCGTCTTTGTCAGCGTCGCCTACCCGGGCGCCTCGCCCGACGCGACCGAGAGCGAGCTGACCCGGCCGATCGAGCTGGCCCTGAACGGCATCGCCGGCGTCAAGATGATCCGCTCGAACAGCCTCGAAGGGCGCAGCGAGACGGTGGTCGAGTTCGGCGTCTCGCACGACATGACGCGTGCCGTGCAGGACGTGCGCGACAAGGTGGCGACGGTGCAGGCGAACTTCCCGCGCGACGCCAAGCAGCCCTATGTCTCGCGCTTCGACGGCGACAACGCCCAACCGACCGTCTACCTGTCGCTGCTGGGCGGCGACCGCAGCTCGCGCGAGCTCTCGTTGCTTGCCGACCAGGTCGTTCGCAAACGCCTGGAGCGGGCGACCGGCGTCGCCCGGGTCGACGTCGGCGGCCTGACGGTCCGCCAGCTGCGCGTCGACCTCGATCCGCAGCGCCTGCGCGCGTACCAGCTAACCCCCGGCGACGTGTCGCAGGCGCTGCAGCGCGCCAACGCCGACATGCCGGTCGGCCTGCTCGCCGGCAGCCGCGAAGACTCTATGGTCCGCGTCGAAGGCAAGATCCGCGACGCCAAGGCGTTCGCCGACGTCGTCGTCGCCAGCCGCAACGGCATGGTGGTGCGCCTGTCCGATGTCGGCACCCTGGTCGAGCGCGAGCGCGAGCCCGATTCGATCTCGCGCGTCGATGGCGTGCCGGCGATCTCGTTCCAGGTCTTCAAGCAGCAGGACGCGAACATCGTCGAGACCGGCGAGGCGATCAAGGCCGCCGCCGAGGAGCTGCGCAAGACACTGCCGCCCGGCGTCGAGCTGCGCCTGGTCTACGCCGACAGCGACTGGGTCGCCCGCTCGCTCGACGGCGTGAAGCACACCCTGATCGAGGGCGCGCTGCTGACGATCGCGATCGTCTTCCTGTTCCTGCACAGCTGGCGCAGCACGGTGATCACCGGCCTGACCCTGCCGATCGCGGTGATCTCGTCGTTCATCGCCGTCTACCTGTTCGGCTTCACCCTCAACTTCATGACGATGATGGCGCTGTCGCTGTGCATCGGCCTGCTCATCGACGACGCCATCGTCGTGCGCGAGAACATCGTCCGGCACGTCCACCTCGGCCTCGGCCATCGCGAGGCGGCGAGCGTCGGCACCAACGAGATCGGCATGGCGGTGATGGCGACGACCTTCGCGATCTGCGCCGTGTTCGTGCCGGTCGCGTTCATGAAGGGGATCATCGGCAAGTTCTTCTTCCCGTTCGGCGTCACCGTCGCCGTCGCCGTGCTCGTCTCGCTCTTCGTCAGCTTCACGCTCGACCCGATGCTGTCGAGCATCTGGCGCGACCCGCCGGGCGACCGGCTGCTGCGCGTGCCGGTGCTCGGAGCGATGATGCGATCGACCGATCGCCTGCTCGACGTGCTGCACGGCATCTACGAGCGGCTCATCCACTGGATCTTCTCGGCTCGCCGCTACCGCCTGTTCGTGCCGCCGCTGCCCGCCTATGGCCACGGGTTCGACGCCGATGGAGTGCGCGACGCGAACTCGCCGCGACGCTTTCGCTTCGCGACCGTGACGCCGCGCGCGATCGTCCTGCTCGTCGGCGTCGGCAGCTTCGTGCTCGCGCTCGCGCTCGCGCCGCTCGTCGGCACCGAGTTCATCCCCGACAGCGACAACAGCTACATCCAGCTCAACGTGCTGCTGCCCGTGGGCACGAGCCTGCAGCGCGCCAGCGAGAAGCTGGTCCAGGTCGAGGACGCGATCAAGACCATGCCCGAGATCCGCATGATCTCGACGACGATCGGCGACACCGGCAACGGCAGCCGCAACTCGGCGAACCTGTCGATCCAGCTGACCAAGCCGCACGAGCGAAAGCGCAGCCAGCGCGACGTCGAGAAGGCGATCCGCAAGGCGCTCAAGCCGATCCCGGGGATCGAGGCGACGCTCGGCAACCAGCCGATCTTCGTGTCGCTGCTGGGCCCCGACCCGGCGGTGATCGAGGCCGAGACGCTGAAGTTCGCCGAGAAGGTCTCGCACATTCCGGGCATCGCCGACCTGACGACCTCGGTCAAGCCCGGCATCCCGGCGTATGCGGTCCGGCTCAAGCCCGATGCCGCGCGCGAGCTCGGCCTCACCACCGTGCAGCTCGCGGCGAGCCTGCGCGCCTACGTCAACGGCGACGTCGCGACCTACTGGACCTCGCCCGACGGCGAGCAGGTCGACGTCGAGTTGCGCCTGCCGCAGACCTCGCGCGAGAACATCGCCCAGCTCAACGACCTGCCGGTCGCCTACGCCAAGGACGGCACGCCGATCGCGCTGTCGAGCGTCGCCGAGATCGTGCCGGTCGTGAACCCGGTCGTCATCAAGCGCCAGGACCTGCAGCGCCGCCAGGCGATCTACGCCGGCACCCAGGGGCGGCCGAGCGGCGACGTCGGTGCCGACGTGCAGAAGATCGTCAAGGCGACCCAGCTGCCGCCCGGCTACCGCTTCGATGTCGGCGGCCAGACCAAGGAGCAGGAGGAAGCCTTCTCGGGCGTGATCATGGCGCTTGGCGCGGCGGTGATCTTCATCTACATCGTGCTGGCGTCGCAGTTCGGCAGCTTCCTGCAGCCGCTGGCGATCATGGCCTCGTTGCCGCTGGCGCTGATCGGCGTGATGCTGGCGCTGCTGGTCTCGCGCTCGACCCTGAACCTGTTCTCGATGATCGGCCTGGTCATGCTGATGGGCCTGGTGACCAAGAACGCGATCCTGCTGGTCGACTTCGCCAACCACGGCCGGCGCGCCGGCCTCTCGGTGCCCGAGGCGCTGCTCCAGGCCGGCCTGGTGCGGATGCGGCCGATCATCATGACCACCGCGGCGATGGTGTTCGGCATGCTGCCGCTGGCGCTGGCGTTCAACGAGGGCGGCGAGATCCAGGCGCCGATGGGCCGGGCGATCATCGGCGGCGTCATCACCTCGACCCTGCTGACGCTGGTCGTCGTGCCGGTGCTCTACTCCTACCTGGTGCGCGACCGCAAGAAGCCGGTCGCCCAAGTGGCGGGCGGCGGTGCCACTCCGGCCTTCATGCCCGCCTCGAAGGATTGAGGCGAGCCATGGCATGGGGACGGGATGCGCAGTCGCCCGGCACTTTCGGCTTCCGCCCGACGTCAAGCCTCGTGTTTGCCCGCCTGCCAACCGACGCTGCCGATCGCCCGCTCGGCGACGTCCACGGCACGTTGTTCGAGCGTCGTGGCCATCGTATCGTTCCAACGGTTGAGGTAGCCGAACAGGGCGATGGTGGCGACGATCTCGACGATCTGGCCGTCGTCGAAGTACTTCTTCAACTCGTCGAAGTCGTCGGCAGTCGCCTCGTTCGGAACGAGCGCGGCTCGATAGCCGAGGCGTAGCGCGGCCCGCTCCGCCGGCGAGAACAGCAGGTTCGTCTCGAACTCCCAGACCGCTCGGATCTTCTCGTCGGAAGCTTTGTAGATGCTCGCGAGGTTGGTCATGTGGGCCTGGCAGTACCGGCAACCGCTCGCCTGGCTCGTCACCAGGCTGACCAGCATCTTCAGATCCTCGGAAACGGTTCCTTCGTAGAGGACTGCCTTGTTCAGGTCCATGAAGGCCTGGGCGATCGCCGGCCGGCGTTGCATCGTCAGGATGCTGTTCGGAACGAAACCCCGCGTGTTCTGGTAGTGCTCGAAGCGCTCGCGAAACTGGGGGTTGGCTTCCCAAGGAAGAGGCGCGATATGCGGCATCGTGTCTTTCGCGTTGACGGATGGAGCCGAGGATTTTGCGCTGGCCGTCCGCCCGGGCGAGCGGTGTACCCCGCCGGGACACCGGCGGCTACACCCAGCGCAAGAATCGAGGACCCGCAACGAACCCGAGCGCGGCAGGCGAGAACATGCCCAGGACGTACCAGACGGCCAGGAATGGAAGGGCCATCTCGGTGCAATGCACGGCGTAAATCAACGCCGCTGCAGCGCCGGCAAGCCCCCCGGCCGCCATGCCCGCGGCCCTGAGGCGCGTCGGGCCCAGGCCTCGCATCGCGACGAACATGGCAAGCAGCAGCGGCAGGGAAAGAAGTGCAATGCTGACGACACAGAACAGCGCCGATGCGCCCTCGACCATCGCGGCTCGTTGCCCGGCCGGAGCCGCCGCGAGACCGAGGCTGGCCGCTGCCCAGAGCATGACCAGCGCCGCCACGACGATGACCCACGCCCCCCGGGCCCGACCGCCCGGCCTCGCCAGACGCGTCGACGCGACGAAGAAGGCAATCGCAAGACAGAGTGGCACGGCGAACTTCAGCCAGAACATCGGCAGTGTCATCGCGGAGGCCAGGTCGGCCCGCGGCCCCAGGGCTGCAAGCATCGCGGTGGCCGCAATCACCAATCCCCCAGCAACCGCCGCGCAGATGCGTCGTGTCGTCGTCGACGGATCAATCGCCGTCGGACCGCTCGCCAGCATGGAGATCAGTGCATCGGTCTTCATGGGTTCGGCCTCACGCGCCTGGCGAGGACCTTGAGGCCTCGATGAATGCCGATCTTGACCGCCGACTCCGACATGTTCAGGCGCAATGCGGCTTCCCCTACGGACCGGCCTTCGAGCTTCACCTGGACGATCGGCAGGCGGAATCTGTCCGGCAGAGTCTCCAGCAGCTTGAGCAGATCGCGTCGGGCTTCGGTCGCAGCGGTGTCCTGCGCAAAGAAGGCGCTGTCGCTCGTCTCGTCGTCCAGCGGCTCTTCGATCGCGCGGCGCGGCAAGTGCGCTCGCAGCGAGTCCACCAGCTTGTAGCGCGCGATGGCGTAGAGCCACGGCGTCAGCCGCTCCGAAGGCCGGTACGTGTGGCGCTGGTTGTGCAGCGCGAGCAGGGCTTCTTGCACGAGATCCTCCACGTCGTCCGGAAACGCCGCGAGCCGGCGGCGAAAATAGGCCCGCAAGTGAACGCTGCTTCGCGTCAAGAATCCGACGTAGGCGGTGTTGTTGCCCTTCAGGGCGAGCAACAACAGCGCGCGGAGGCTTTCCTCGATTTCGTTCAAGTCGCCCCTTGAAGTTCGGT
>JBDTUG010000023.1:0-24782 GCA_040007855.1 Caldimonas sp. | reverse complement strand
ACGTAAGCCATGCCCTGGTCCTCCCAGGCGGCGACGGGGCGCTCGTGACGACGAGCCTCGAGGAAGCGCTCCAGCCGCGCGAGTTCGGCGCCAACGCGGCGTTCGAGTTCAGGGTCGTGCGGGTGGGCCGCGAGAAAGAGCAGGTTGTCGTGGTACTGGGCCGTCGCCTCATTGCGCGGGAACGTCAGTCGCGAGAGATGCTCGAGGCAGGCGTGCTGCTGTTCGATGCTGTCGGCATCGAACTTGTTCCGGACCGCGCACAAGGCGCCGACGATGGATCTGAAGCTCACGGGCGATGACATTCAAGTGTGTTCGGCATGGTAGTTCCCAGCGGTGAGCCGCGTTCGCGCTCCATGTCGCGTCTCCTCCGTTGACCGCGTCGGCCATCGCGACGGGTCCACGCGGTTGGGTTGCTCCAAACCGGCCATCCACCAATGCCCGCGAGTGCCCCGGGCTTGAACTCGGCGGCGCGAGCATCTCGCAGGTGGTGCGTCAGGTGGGACCGGCCGGGCTGCCGCCGAGGCTCTCGCAGGCACGGCGCAGTCGCTGCTGCGCGGCGTCAGCCACAGTTTTGATTTCTGGCTTGCCAACCAGGTCCATCATGATCTGCGGGTCGAGGAACCCGACCACCACGCGGTCAGGAGCTTCCTCGCGAACGATCACGTTGCACGGCAGCAGCAGGCCGATGTCGGGCACCGCCTGCAGGGCCTGGTGCGCCAGCGGTGGGCTGCACGCGCCCAGGATTCGATAAGGCAACATGTCGACGCCCAGTTTTTCCTTCATCGCATGCCGCACGTCGATGTCGCTGAGGATGCCGAAACCTTCAGCCTTCAGTGCGGCGGTGGTCCTGACAAGCACCTGATCGAACGATGCGCCGGTGAGCGTGGTGGTGAATCCGTACATGGTGTGGCTCCGAGATGTCTGTGATGGAACTCAGGTCTGCGCCGCTGCAGCAGGGGTTGGCTCGCCGACAAGCTTGGACAACTCACCGAATCCGATCGGCGGCACCGTAAGCCACGGCAGCGTGAAGAGGCGCTTGGCCAAGCCGGTGGTCATGCGTTCGATCTGCTTGCGTTCACCTGCCGACCGTGCCGCCAGCAAGGGGTCGCGTGTACCGGCTGCGAGAACACTCTTGTTGAGAACCCAGGCATAGGGTTCGACGCTCGCGCGGCGCAGGTCTTCCTGCAGGGCAGCGGCCTGCGACACCGGCGTCACTTCCGGCAGGGTCACCAAAATGATCTTGGTGTACGCGGCATCCTGCAGACGCATCAGCGGTGTCGCGACACGCGCGTTTGCGCGGCCCTCGAACTCGCGCATCATTTGCCGGTGGTAGGCGCCGGTCGCATCCATCAGCAGCATCGAATGTCCGGTGGGTGCGGTGTCCAGCACCACAAAGGCGCTGCGCCCTTCGCTGACGATACGGGAGAATGCATGGAAGACCGCGACCTCCTCGGTGCACGGCGAGCGCAGGTCTTCCAGCAGCAGGGCCTGCTCCTGGAGGTCGAGACTCGGCGACTTTGCCGCCATGACCTTGTTGATGTAGCGCTGGGTCTCGACCTTCGGGTCGATACGGCTGACATGCAATCCCGGTACGTCGCCGTTCAGCGTACCCGCCAGGTGCGCAGCCGGATCCGTGGTGCTCAAGTGCACGGTCTTGCCGCGCTGAACCAGCCCCAGCGCCAGGGCAGCCGCGATCGTCGTCTTGCCGACACCGCCCTTTCCCATGACCATGATCAGGCCGTGCCCGGCAGCGGCCAGCTCGTCGGCCAGTGCGGCGAGTCCCTGGACGTGGTCGAGGGGCTGAACGGGTGTGGGCTGCACGGGCTCGCAGGTCGACGTCGCTGAGGACAGCAACGCACGTAAGGACGGCAGGCCGACCACGTCGAAGGCGCGCAAGGGCACTTGGTCCTGCGGCAAGTTCTTCAGCGACTGCGCCATCTCATCCAGCGCCAGCCGTCCCAAGTCCTCGATGGCACAGGCGACGGCATCGCTTCGGTCGCTGGCATGGAAGACCCCGTTGATCGCAAGACACTGGTTGCTCAAACCCAATTCATGCAAGTCCTCCGACGTGCGCGCCGCTTCGGCGATCGCGCCCTTGTCGGTTCGGACTACGAGGACCACGGTGGTCAGGGCCGGATCACTCAGAGCCTTCAACGCGCCCTTGAAGCGCTCCTCCTGCATCTTCAGCCCCGAGTGCGGCCCCAGGCACGAGGCGCCGCGATCATTGCCGTCCAGAAAACCGCTCCAGGCCTTGGGCAGGCTGAGCAGGCGCAAGGTGTGCCCGGTCGGCGCCGTGTCGAAGACGATGTGATCGAAGTGTCCGGGATCGTCGGACAGGAGGGAGGCGAACTCGTCGAAGGAGGCAATCTCCGTGGTGCAGGCGCCCGACAGTTGTTCGCGCACAGTCGAGAGTTCGATCTCGGTGGCAGCGGCACCCATCTGCGCGAGGACGCGCTGTCGATAAGCCTCTGCGGCGCTGTCGGGGTCGATGTTCAAGACCCAGAGGCCGGGAGCGCCGGGCACCGGCGTCGGGGTGTTGCGCAGTTCCACGCCCAGGATCTCGTCCAGGTTCGACGCGGCGTCCGTGCTGACCAGCAGCACCTTCCTGCCCGCGTCGGCCAGCGTCAGCGCGGTCGCCGCCGACAGTGAAGTCTTGCCGACGCCGCCTTTGCCCGTGAAGAACAGATATCGGGTCGGGTGACTCAGGAACCCAATGGGGTTGGGCTTCAGCCATCCCTGCACTTCGTCGTCGGACGGCAGGCCGCCGGCATGCACGACCTGGTTGCCGATGACGACGGCAGGCGTCGAGCGGAAACCGTATCCCGACCCCAGAACTTTGATTTCCATGTCGATGACCACTTTGTCCGAATCGATTGGACGCATGCTCCCGCAGACACGACCGTCGACGAGCGAACCCTTGGATGTGCGCGCCGTGCGTCCCGCCGAAGCGGCCATTTGAATGCACGGTTCCGATTCCGGCCGAAGCAGCCATCGCGGCGACGACCGCACGGCTTGCTGGTCGGCCGCAGAGCCGTGAGGTTGAGGAGCGCCTATGTGGGCGCCGGTCGGGAAAACTCTTCGAAGGCGGCAATCGCACTGGCGGCATACATCAACGATGGCCCACCGCCCATGTAGGTGGACACTCCCAACGTCTCATCGACTTCCTGGCGGGTCACGCCGAGCTTGACCAGCGTCTGCATGTGGAACCCGATGCACGGGTCACATCGTGTGGCGACGCCGAGCGCCAATGCAATCAATTCCTTGGTTTTCCTGTCGAGCACGCCACTGGCGGTGGCCGCATGACCCAACTCGCCAAAGCTCTTCATGACAGCCGGCGTGCTGGTTCGGAGTGAAGCGAGGCCTTTGGAGACGCCCTGCGTCAGGTCACGGAAGCTGGTAGCGGCATCGGACATGGTTCGCTCCGTCGTTGCTCAGCGCGAAGTGGGTACCGGGCTTGGCTCGACCGAACCGACGTTTTTCAGCATGGCACCCTCTTTTTCACTCGCATCATGAACTCCGTTTCGCTGCGGGCAATGATGCAGATCAACTACACAGCCGGCGGGACTGCCGGGCATGTATGCCGTCGAAATGACCACGACGGCGCTCTTCAACAAGGCCGCACTCGCCCGAGCATGCGGACGAGTGCAGAACAAATTGGCGCGCTCCACCAGCCCACCAGCAGGCGACAGCGGATCTGGCGAAGGCAGACGCTGAGCTGTCGAGCTCAGGACGAGGCAAGGACCGTGCTGCGGCGCGCAGCCGGATCGGGAATGCTCGTGGCCACGCAGGCCGGCCCCCTGTCCGCAGCCGAGCTACCTGGCAGCGCGTCTGGGTTGGCCGTGAACGCCGGAGACATGCGCACGACCGCGGGCCGGCTCGGGCGAGGCCGGTTGCGCAAGCTCCTGAAGAATTCCGCACTCGCCTGCCGTCTGCGCGGACGAGCATTGCGCACGAAGATCCTCGAGCTGCAATTGCAGCGACCGAAGCTCGGCGATACGGGATGCGACGTGCCCGATGTGTGCGTCGAGAAGATCGTTCACATTGCCGCAGTTCTCCGCAGGCGAGTCCTTGAACTGGAGCAGGGCCCGGACCTCCTCCAGAGCCATGTCCAGCGATCTGCAGCGACGAATGAACGCCAGCCTCTCCTCGTGCCCTTCGCCGTAGATCCGGTAGTTGCCTGCGGTTCTCGAAGGCGGCGCGAGCAGCCCTTCCCGCTCGTAGAAGCGGATCGATTCGACCGACGTGCCTGTCGCTGCTGCCAGCTCTCCGATCTTCAACTGCGTTCTCCAGAGTCTCTCCAGGGACTGCTCGACTCTAAACCTGCTACAGGGTTTCAAATGCCTTCGTTCTTGAAAGGCCGCATGCAACGTCCATCTCCCGCTGCTTCCTCCGACCCTGCTCCCGCATGTTGTGGCTGCGCGCCAGAACCGGCCGAAGCCGCCCACGAGCAACGGGTCCTTGCTGCTGCGGCAGCCGTGTTCCGCATCCCCACGATGGACTGCGCCGTCGAGGAATCCGAGATTCGTCGCGCCCTGGCTTCGATCGACGGCGTGACCAGCCTGCGCTTCCTGATTGCCGACCGCACAGTGGCCATCACCGCCTCGGCGGACGCGCTAGCTCAGGCCGTCGCTGCGATCAGAAAGGCCGGCTTCGATCCCGAGCCAGTGGACCCGGCGGCCGCGGTCGGCAAGTCCTCGGCCGACGCCCATCATGCGGCAGGCTCCAGCCCGACCCGGCTTGGCGTCGCGCTGCTGCTCGCGATCGCGGCCGAAGGTGTCGGCTGGCTTGCGGGCGAGTTCACGGCCGCCAAGGTCGCCGAGATGGCGCTGGCGGTAGTGTCCATCGGCTTCTCGGGCCTCGGCGTCTACAAGAAGGGCCTGAGCGCACTGCTGCACCTGCGGCTCAACATCAACGCGCTCATGATGGTCGCGGTTACCGGCGCCTTCCTCATCGGCCAGTGGCCCGAGGCCGCCATGGTGATGGCGCTCTACTCCATCGCCGAGCTGATCGAGGCGCGGGCCGCAGACCGAGCGCGCAACGCGATCAAGAGCTTGCTGGCGATGGCGCCCGAGGATGCCGAAGTCCGTCAGTCCGCCGGCGGCTGGAAGCGGATTGCCGCACAGGCAATTCCGCTCGAGTCCATCGTTCGAGTGCGGCCCGGCGAACGCATCCCGCTCGACGGCGTCGTGACGACCGGCACGAGCGCTGTCGACCAGGCGCCGGTCACCGGCGAGAGCATCCCTGTCGACAAGACCATCGGCGACCCGGTCTTCGCCGGCACGATCAACCAGACCGGCGAGCTGGAGTTTCGCGTCACCGCTGCGGCAGCGAACACGACCCTGGCCCGGATCATCCATGCGGTCGAGGAGGCACAGGGCACGCAGGCGCCGACACAGCGCTTCGTCGACCGGTTCGCAGCCGTCTACACGCCGGCGGTCTTCGCCCTGGCGTTGGCCGTGGCCCTTCTCTCGCCCTGGCTGATGGGGTGGACCTGGCTTGCCGCTCTCTACAAGGCGCTGGTACTTCTTGTCATCGCCTGCCCTTGCGCGCTGGTCATCTCCACGCCGGTCACGGTCGTCAGCGCCCTGGCCGCCGCGGCACGCCGCGGCATCCTCATCAAGGGCGGCACCTATCTCGAGGAAGCGCGCAACATCAAGGCGATCGCCCTGGACAAGACCGGGACGATCACCGAGGGGAAGCCGAAACTGGTGGACTCAGCCGCGCTGGCACCGGCGCTTGACCCGGCCTCGCTGTTCAGGCTCGCGGCGAGTCTGGCGTCGCGATCGGACCATCCCGTGTCGAAGGCGATCGCCGAGGGCCTGAACCTCGACGCCGACACGGTCGAAGGGTTCACCGCCCTTGCCGGGCGAGGCGTCGAGGGCAGCATCGCCGGCAATGCCTATGTTCTCGGCAATCATCGATTGATCGAGGAACGGATGCAATGCAGCACCGAGCTCGAGGCTCGCCTTCTCAAGCACGAGCAGGCGGGTCATACGGTGACCCTGCTCGCTGGCGGAGCCGGCGTCCTGGCCCTGTTCGCGGTGGCCGACACGATCAAGGCAAGCTCGCGCGACGCCGTCGCCGATCTCAAGTCGATGGGCATCATCCCGGTCATGCTCACCGGCGACAACTCCGCCACTGCCCAAAGCATCGCCCGGCACGCCGGGATCGACGAGTCGCAAGGCAACCTGCTGCCCGAAGACAAGCTGAAGGCGATCGAGGCACTGCAGCAGCGCCACGGGCGCACCGCCATGACCGGCGACGGCATCAACGACGCGCCGGCGCTGGCCAAGGCCGACATCGGTTTCGCCATGGGCGGCGCGGGCACGGACACGGCCATGGAGGCGGCCGACATCGTCATCATGAACGACGACCTCCGGCGCATTCCCGAGACCATCCGCCTGTCACGGCGGGCACATGCCGTTCTCTGGCAGAACATCTCCCTCGCGCTCGGCATCAAGGCGGTGTTCTTCGTCCTGGCGGTCTTCGGCAGCGCGACGATGTGGATGGCTGTCTTTGCCGACCTCGGCGCGACGCTGCTGGTGGTGTTCAATGGTCTGCGCCTGCTGCGTGATAGCCGTGGCGTGGGGGAATCAATACCCCGTGACACGCGTCCCGGACGGGCCCCTCGGTAAGGTGCGCCCCGCCATGGCCCGCGCTCGGCGACAGCTTCGCGGGCATCAGTCCGGCCGGCGCGCCGGGCTTCGTGGTCGCCGAGCTGGCCGGGGCCTTTCTGGCCGTTCTAGCGCACCGATTCTTCCGCCAGGGCGGCCAGCGGATCGCGCGATGTCGGCTCCGAATCGGGCGCGATAGCGACCCGGCGACTCGCCGAACCAGCGCTTGCAGGCGCGAAACAGATTGCTCTGATCCTCGAACCCCAGCAGCTCGGCGACCCGCGACAGCGAGCTGCTGCCCGGCTCGCGCAGGTAGCGCTGCGCCAGCTCGCGCCGGGTGTCGTCGCGCAGCTGCAGGAACGAGGTGCCTTCCTCTTCGAGGCGACGCTGCAGCGTGCGACTGCTGATGTTCAGCGCTGCCGCGACGCCTTCGCGGCTGAGACCGGAACCAGCGGCACGCGCCGCGATGAGCTCGCGCACCAGGTGACTCGTCCTGGCGCCCTGGAGCGCGTCGAGGCGCCGCTCGGCGAGCTCTTCATGGACGGTCGCCAGGGTCGCGTTGCGCCCCGACAGCGGCAAGGCGAGATCGGCGGTACGCAGCAAGGCGCGGTTCGCCCCCTGACCGAAGCGAAGCGGGCACCGGAATCCTTCGACATGCGAGCGCGGGTCGGGCGGGTCGGGGTACACGAACTCGACGGCGAGCGCCTGGACATCGCGGCCCGTGATCCAGCTGCAGTGGGTCAGCACCGTCAGCATGCCGAACTCCACTCGCTGCCGCGGCACCGGCCGCTCGCCGCCCAGGTGGCCGAGCTCGAGCCAGCAGCCGCCGGCTGCCGGAGTCAACACGAAGGTGGCGGCGTCGCTGACGACGTTCATATAGCGCGCCAGCCGTTCCAGCCCCTCGAGCAGGGTCTGGCAAGTCAACATGGCGTAGGCCACCACGTCGAAATTTCCGAAGGTCAGGGTCAGCTCGCGGGATAGCCCGAGCGTGGCCTTGCCGGAGCGCGCCACGGCAAGCTCCCACAACAGGCTGACATCGTCGATCAGGAAGCGCATCGCCGGATCGTTCAGCGTGGCGAAGTCGAGGCCGGCCAGGTCGAACAGGTCTTCGACGGCTAGCCCTTCGGCCGCGAACATGTCGGCCACGCCCTTGACCCAGGCGCCTGAGCTGGTACGCGCAATCATGGTTGTCTCCGTGCCCGGGTTGCGCTCATCCTATCCTGGCGCCGCGAAGTCAATTAAGTGGCGCGCCGGGTCAGTGTCTGGCGGGTCTTCGATTTCTAGAATAGCCCAAACAAAGTCAGCCTCCGGAGTAGACAAACCATGACATCGAAAGCATTCCACGCCGCAGCACTTGCCGCGCTCACCGTCGTCGGCCTGGGCGCCTGCGGCGGCCACGACGACGGCCGCGCGACCACGCGCTCCACCACTCTGGGAGTGGTCCAGGGCAACGACGACTCGGCGACCACCGGCACCTGGTCCTGGAAGGGGATCCCCTTCGCCAAGCCACCGGTCGGCGCCCTGCGCTGGATGGCGCCGGTCAATGCCGACGCGTGGCCGACGCCGCGCGCCACCCAGCAGTTCGCCAAGCCCTGCGTCCAGTACGGCCGGATCTACGGGCCCGGCACCAACAACACCTACGACGCGACGATCGCCGCGACGCTGAACACGGCGCTCGGCGACGAGGACTGTCTCTATCTGAACATCTGGCGGCCCTCGACCGGGGAGAACAACCTCCCGGTGATCGTGTTCATCCATGGCGGCTCCAACGTCTCCGGCTACACCGCCGACCCGGTGTACGACGGCGCCAAGCTGGCCAAGACGGCGAACGCCGTCGTCGTCAGCGTCAACTACCGGCTCGGCATCTTCGGCTGGCTCGACTTGCCGCAGCTCAAGACCGGCACGAGCCCGAACGACGACTCGGCCAACTTCGCGATCCTCGACAACATCAAGGCGCTCCAGTTCATCAACGGCAACATCGCCAACTTCGGCGGAAACGCGGGCAACGTGACGCTCATGGGCCAGTCGGCCGGCGCGATCAACGTCTACGCGCTCCTGACCTCGCCGCTCATGGTCGCCGCCACGCCCAAGCTGTTTCACCGGGTGATGCCGCTCAGCGGCGGCCTCTCGCTCGCCTCGAACCTGCCGCCGGGAAGCCTTGCGACCCTGAACACCCGCGCGGTTGCGCAGGCGCAGGGCACGGCGCTGCTCAACAACCTGGTGATCGGCGACGGCCTGGCGGTCGACAACGCCAGTGCGACGGCCTACGTGGCCACGCAAAGCTCGGCCCAGATCGCCGTGTACCTGCGCGGCAAGACGCCGAGCACGCTGTTGACGACCCTGCTCACCAAGCTCGCGCTGCTCGGACTCGCCGGCTCAGGGCCGATCCCCGAAGGGGTGGTGGTGCCGGTCGACCCGGTCGGCAACATCAACGCCGGCAACTACGTCAAGGTGCCGGTGCTGGCGAGCAACACGCGCGACGAAGCCAAGCTGTTCCCCACCTTCCTGGCGCTGGCGCCGGCGCTGGGCGGCGCCAGCGGCCGCCTGGTCAGCGACGCGACCCTGTTCACGACCCAGTTCAGCTACGACCCGAATGCCGCGCCGACGATCACCATCGGCCAATGGATTCCCGCGCAATACCTGCCGGTGACGACGCCGGTCACCGGCTTCAACGCCGAGACCGACCTGCTGAACACGATCTTCTTCATCGCCAGCCGCAACAACATCCTGAACGCGCTCAAGGCGCAGCAAGCCGGCGTCTGGTATTACCAGTTCAACTGGGACAAGGAACCGGCACCCTGGAACGACATCTACGGCGCGGCGCACGTGTTCGACCTGCCGTTCGTGTTCGGCAACTTCGGTCCTTCGCTGTTCTCGAACGTCATGAACACGAGCGCCAATCAGGCAGGGCGGCTCGACCTCTCCGACGCGATGATGAAAAGCGTCGGGGCCTTCGCCAGCGGCGGCGACCCGAACAACGCGGCGCTCGGCGTCACCTGGCCGGCCTGGCCCAACAAGCTGATCTTCGACGCGTCGCTGACCGCGAAGGCGATTTCGGTCCAGTAGCGGCCGAGGCTGCCCCCGTTTAGGCCCCGGAGAATCGAAACTCCGGGGCTTTTTTCATGGCGCCGAAAAAAATCCCGGCGCAGTGTCGATCCGGACGTAGCGTCGCGTCATGTCGGTGACCCCGGCCCTCGGGGCATCCGACCAAGGAGCGACCATGCACTACATCATCCTGATCTACGGCGACGAGAGCAACTTCGCAATGATGGCCGACGACCCCAAGGCTCAGGCCGAGATGTACGCGGCGTTCACGCGCTACGGTGCCGACATGCAGGCTGCCGGCGTGCTGCGCGGCGGCGCCGAACTCAAGCCGACGCACAGCGCGACCACGGTGCGGGTCAGGAGCGGCAAGACCGTGACCACCGACGGACCGTTCGCCGAGACCAAGGAACAGCTCGGCGGCTACTACCTGATCGACGTAGCCAACCTCGACGATGCCGTCCACTGGGCGGCACGCTGCCCGGCCGCGATGGGCGGATCGATCGAGGTTCGCCCGCTCGGCCACTCGGCCTCGAGCGACAAATAGGCATCCACGCAGCGCGTGGGGCCGGCCCGGCCCCATGCTTCACGAAAGGCTCCGCCATGACTTCCTTCCCGACCATCTCGGCCACCGTGGCCGCCCTCATCGGCCTGCTCGCCGCGCTGCTCGCGGTGCGCGTCATCGTCTTTCGAGTGCGCTTCGGCGTCAACGCCGGCGACGGCGGCCATGCTCCGCTCGCGCAGGCGATCCGCGCCCACGCCAACCTGGTCGAGCACGTGCCGCTCGCGCTCGTGCTGCTGGCCTTCGCCGAGGTGAGCGTGACCTGGCGATGGCTCATCCTGGCCCTCGGCGTGGCGCTGTTGATCGCCCGTCTCGCCAGCGCCTGGGGCCTCAGCCATTCGCTCGGCGGGAGTGCGGGCCGCCAGACGGGCGCCGGGCTGACGATCCTGGTGACTGTCGTCGCATCGCTGCTCGTCCTCTATCGCATCGTGCTGATGATGTGACGACGGCCGGCACAACACGTCCAAGGCAATGCTGACGCCGATCATCGACGGCATCTGCCGTGCCGAAGGGCCGCGCCTGCTGGCCGGGCTGATCCGGCGGATCGGCGACTTCGAGCTCGCCGAAGACGCGATGCAGGACGCCTTCACCCGCGCCCTCGAGGTCTGGCCGGCGCAGGGGCTGCCGGCGGCGCCGGCGGCCTGGCTCACCACCGTCGCCCGACGTCGTGCCCTCGACCTGCTGCGCCGCCGCGCCACCGGCCCGCTCTACACCGACGAGCCGCCCGACATGGCGGCTCCCGACGTCGGCGGCGACGCCGCCGGCGAAAGCGACGGGGCGACGCTGTCCGGGGTCGAGGACGACCGTCTGCGCCTGGTCTTCACCTGCTGCCATCCGGCGCTTGCGCCGGCGGCCCAGGTGGCGCTGGCCCTGCGCACCCTCGGCGGCCTGTCGACGCGGGAAATCGCACGTGCCTTCCTCGAGCCCGAGGCGACCACGGCGCAGCGCCTGGTGCGCGCCAAGCGAAAGATCCTCGATGCGCGCATCCCCTACGCGGTGCCGTCGCGGGAGCTCCTGCCGGAGCGCCTGCAGGCGGTGCTGGGAGTGGTCTACCTGGTCTTCAACGAAGGCTATGCGACCACCGAGCACGACGGCCTGATCCGCCCCGACCTCTGCGCCGAGGCGATCCGGCTGGCCCGGCTGCTGGTCGAGCTGCTGCCGGAGGAACCGGAAGCGCAGGGCCTGCTCGCCCTCATGCTGCTGCACCACGCGCGCCGCGCGACCCGGATCGGCCGCGACGGCGCGCTGGTGCCGCTCGAGGAGCAGGAACGTGGCCTCTGGCACCGGGAGGCGATCGCCGAGGGCCTGGCCGTGCTCGAGGCGGCGCTCCGGCAACGCCGGCGCGGCCCGTACCAGCTGCAGGCGGCGATCGCCGCACTGCACGCGCAGGCGGCAAGCGCAGAGCAGACCGACTGGCCGCAGATCGCCGCCCTGTACGGCGGCCTGCTGGCCGAGCAGCCGGGCCCGGTCGTCGAGCTGAACGCCGCGGTGGCGCTGGCGATGGCCCAGGGGCCGGAGCACGGCCTGGCCTGGATCGACCGGCTCGAGCGGGCCGGCGAGCTGGCTGGCTATCACCTCCTGCCGGCGGCGCGCGCCGACCTGCTGCGCCGACTCGGCCGGGTCGGTGAAGCCGCGCTCGCCTACCGGGCCGCACTGGCGCTGGTGCGCAACCCGGCCGAGCGGCTCTACCTGGAACGGCGGCTCGGCGAGGCCGGCACCGCGACGGAGCGCTGGCCGGCCGTCGCCGGGAAGCCCCGTCTGTCGGCGTGATCAGCAAACCTCTCGGCCTTGACTGCGGGCTTTTACATGGTGCAGAGCGCCGCTTGGCGCCAGAATAGGCGCCATCACAACCACGGAGTCAGACATGGCTGGAGCCCACGGAAACGGTCGCGTCGTGCTCATCACCGGCGGCATGGGCGGCCTGGGCGAGACGATCTCGACCAAGATGGCCGACGCCGGCTATCGCGTCGTCGTCACCTACTCGCCCGGCAACAAGACCTCCGGCGAGTGGCTGGCAGCGATGAAGACGAACGGCTACGAGCCGATGGCCGTCGCCTGCGACGTCGCCGACATCGACTCATGCACGCGCGCGGTCGGCGAGGTGCTGAACAAGGTCGGCGCGGTCGACGTGCTCGTCAACAACGCCGGCATCACCCGCGACATGACCTTCAAGAAGATGGACAAGGTCAACTGGGACGCGGTCATGCGCACCAACCTCGACAGCCTGTTCAACATGAGCAAGCAGGTCGTCGACGGCATGGTCGAGCGCGGCTGGGGCCGGGTGATCAACGTCTCGTCGGTGAACGGCTCGAAGGGCGCATTCGGCCAGACCAACTACTCGGCCGCCAAGGCCGGCGTGCACGGCTTCACCAAGGCGCTCGCGCTCGAGGTGGCCAAGAAGGGCGTCACCGTCAACACCATCTCGCCGGGCTACATCGGCACCAAGATGGTCACGGCGATCCCGAAGGACGTGCTCGACAGCAAGATCCTGCCGCAGATCCCGGTCGGCCGCCTCGGCAAGCCCGAAGAGGTGGCCGGGCTCATCATCTATCTCGCGTCGGAAGAGGCGGCGTTCCTGACCGGAGCGAACATCGCCATCAACGGCGGCCAGCACATGCAATGAGGGACGACACATGATCAAGTCGGGGATCGACCAGGACGCGCTCATCACGATGTTCGCGGAGGCGAGCGCCAAGCAGGGCGAATCCCTGCGCAAAGCGGTGGCGAACGCGACCCTGCAGGCGCTGCAGGGTCGCGAGCTCACGCTCGACAGCATCAAGAAGGTCGTCAAGACGGTCGCCGGGGCCGCTTCGCTCGGCGCGGCCCGGAACCCGGCCGGCCCGGTCGACGTCGAGGCGATGCTCGGCAAGGCGCTCGCCGGCATCGACGCGGCGCTGCTGCAGGCGGTCGAGGCGAACCGCAAGGCGCTCGAGCAGTTCGTCAGCCACGGCGTCGGCCTGGGCGAGAAACCGATGAAAGACGCGCTCGCCAACATCGAGAAGATGGAAGACACCTTCTTCGATGCGATCGCCAAGGCCAGCAAGTCGGCGGGGCCCATGCAGGCGCCTTGGCAGCAGGCGCTCGAGGCGTTCCGGATCAAGGGCAGCGACACCGGCGCGCAGGCCACCCTGACCGTCGAATCCCTGCTCGCCCAGGCGCAGACCACCCTGCGCGACACCCGCGCCAGCAGCATGCGCGCCGCCCAGGTGATGCTCGACAGCTACGCGGCGCTGGTGAGCGGGGTGCTGATCGGCATGTCGGAAGGCTTGCAGGGCCAGGCGCCGGCCGCAGCAGCGGCGCCGCGGTCGCGCAAGAGCTAGTCCCGACCGCGCGGCGCCCGGCGCTGGCGCCGCGACGCCGCGCTCAGTGCCGGCCGCCGATCGCGGCTACCACCGCGGCCACCCGGGCCGCCACGGCCGGATCCTGTCGGATCGGCCGGCCCCACGCCCGACTGGTCTCGCCGGGCCACTTGTTGGTGGCATCGAGCCCCATCTTGCCGCCCAGCCCGGAAACCGGCGAGGCGAAGTCGAGCGAGTCGATCGGCGTGTGGTCGACCAGGACGGTGTCGCGCACCGGGTCCATCCGCGTGGTGATCGCCCAGACCACGTCCTTCCAGTCGCGCGCGTCGACGTCGTCGTCGACCACGACGATGAACTTGGTGTACATGAACTGGCGCAGGAAGCTCCAGACGCCGAACATCACCCGCTTGGCGTGACCCGGATAGCGCTTCTTGATGCTGACGATCGCCATCCGGTAGCTGCAGCCCTCGGGCGGCAGGTAGAAGTCGACGATCTCCGGAAACTGCTTCCTGAGGATCGGCACGAACACCTCGTTCAGGGCGACGCCGAGGACAGCCGGCTCGTCGGGTGGCTTGCCGGTATAGGTGGAGTGATAGATCGGCGCGTGGCGGTGGGTCAGGCGGGTGATCTCGAACACCGGGAACCAGTCGGCCTCGTTGTAATAGCCGGTGTGGTCGCCGAACGGCCCTTCAAGGGCGTGCAGGTAGCCGCCGATCTCCTTGACCGCCACGCCGTGCTCGCTGGCCGAGGCGAAGCCGGGCGGCGCCGGCGCAATGTGGCCCTCGAGGACGAACTCGGCGGTCGCCGGAGCCTGCAGCATGACACCGGCGTCGCCCACCGAACAGTCGGCGACCTCGGTGCGCGAGCCGCGCAGCAGGCCGGCGAACTGGTACTCCGAGAGGCTGTCCGGGACCGGGGTGACCGCGCCCAGGATGGTCGCCGGATCGGCGCCGAGCGCCACCGCGATCGGGAAAGGCTGGCCTGGGCGGGCGCTCGCGAACTCGCGAAAGTCGAGCGCCCCGCCGCGATGGGCGAGCCAGCGCATGACGACCTGGCGGCGGCCGATCACCTGCTGGCGGTAGATCCCGAGGTTCTGGCGCTTGCGCGCAGCCGGCCCCCCTTGCGGGCCGCGCGTAATGACCAGGCCCCAGGTGATGAGCGGCCCGGCGTCTTCCGGCCAGCAGGTCTGGATCGGCAACCGGCCGAGGTCGACCTCGACGCCCTCCAGCACGACCTCCCGGCAGGCCGGCCGGGCAATCGTCGCCGGGCGCATCGTCCAGAGCGCCTTCGCCAGTTGCAACAGCCGGCCCGCGTCGCGGACCCCCTTGGGCGGCTCGGGCTCCTTCAGGTTGGCGAGCAGTTCGCCGATGTCGCGCAGCTCGCTCACCCCGGTGGCACCCATGCCCCGGGCGACCCGGTCGGGTGTCCCGAACAGGTTGGTAAGGACCGGAATTTTGTAACCGACGGGGTTTTCGAACAACAGGGCGGGGCCCTCCTGGCGAAGTACGAAGTCACTGACCGCTGTCATCTCCAGCCGCGCCGACACTGGCTCCGGCACACGGACCAACTCCCCGCCGGCCTCCAGGGCCGTCATGAAGCCGCGCAGATCCCGATAATCCATATTTATTAGTAGTTTAGAATCGAGTTTTTAGGGTTGACCGGGAATTAAACGGCTTTTTAGAATCGCGCCGTTTCGCGGGCTTGTCACATCCTGTGCAGGTTCCGGCCGATCGAGGTTCCCTTGAACCGACCGGCCTCCCGCCTTCTCGGCCGCCCCTCGGCGGAAATTATCGCCGTGCCGCTTGGCTGACCGACCTGCCGTCGGGACCGAGCACCAGTCGCCGGCAGGAGCTGAATGGATATGACCAGACTGATGCGGCTGCGCTCGACCGCGGCCTCCTGGCGAACGGCCTTGGTGGGATCCGGCGCCGTGTTCCTGCGCGACGTCGGCCACGGCATGCTCGAGGTGGGCCACAACTCGCTGGCCCTGCTCGGCCTTGCGGTGGTGGGCATCGCCCTGTTCGCCGCCGGCCGCACCGACCTGCGCCACGCCGTCGAAGCGCAGACGCTCAGTTGGCTGCAGGCCCGGCACGAAGCCCGCCAGCCCGTGGCGATGTCGCGGGAGCCCGATCTCGGTGAGCCCGACGCGATCGCCCGCGCCACCGCGGTCGATCCCAGGGACCTCAGCCGGAGCCAGGCCGCCGTCGCCGGCTGGCTGGCGCGCCGCTATCACGTGGCGCCGGAGCCGGTCAGCCGCCTGGTGCAGGAAGCCTGGCGGGTCGGCGAGCTGGTCAAGCTCGACCCGACCCTGATCCTGGCGGTGATGGCGGTCGAATCCAGCTTCAACCCGTTCGCCCAGAGCCCGGTGGGCGCGCAGGGCCTGATGCAGGTCATGACCAAGGTGCATGACGACAAGTACGAGGCGTTCGGTGGCGTTCACGCCGCCTTCGATCCGGTCACCAATCTGCGCGTCGGCGTCCAGGTCCTGAAGGAATGCATCGCCCGCGCCGGCAGCCTCGAGGCCGGCCTGCGCTACTACGTCGGCGCCGCCAACAGCGACGACGGCGGCTATGCCCTCAAGGTGCTGATCGAACAGAACATCCTGCGCCAGCTGGCCGGGTTGAAGGCCCTGCCGCTACCCGCCCGCCGGCCCGCCGCGGTCGCTGAAGCGGCCGCACGGGAAGCTCCCGCCGCGACCGTGGCCGCCCCGGCGACGGTCATCGATCCGATCGCCCGGCCGCCGGTCGAGCCAGCCGCCCTGGCCGAGAAGATCGCCCTCCTCCACTACTAGTGTTCTGCGCCACCCGGATCTGTACTTTCGTTCGATTCCTGCGGGGATGATCGGCGGGTGGGCGAGGCGGGTCCGGACTGGACGTCCGGACCCGCCTCGAACGCGCACCTCCACTGCCTCCGCTACACTTTCCCGGCCGCGCAACTGGCGATTGGGCCCTTCCTACGGGCCTGAGGTGGACCACCACCGGGGAGCGTGGTCGGCCGCTGCGCAGCAGTCGCCGGTCGAGCCGTTCGCCTGGGCCACCTTCCCCGCTCGTCGCGGACGGGGGCCTTGCTGGAGGAGCTGACATGTTCTATCGCCGACCCGACATCCTCGCCGACACCGACCCGGAAATCGCCTCGATCATCGAGCGCGAGAACCGGCGCCAGGAAGAGCACATCGAGCTGATCGCCTCGGAAAACTACGCCTCGACAGCGGTGATGGCGGCCCAGGGCAGCCAGCTCACCAACAAGTACGCCGAAGGCTATCCCGGCAAGCGCTACTACGGCGGCTGCGAGTTCGTCGACATGGCCGAGCAGCTGGCGATCGACCGCGTCAAGCTGCTGTTCGACGCCGGCTATGCCAACGTCCAGCCGAACTCCGGCTCGCAGGCCAACCAGGCAGTGTTCTTCGCCTTGCTGAAGCCCGGCGACACGATCATGGGCATGAGCCTGGCCGAAGGCGGCCACCTGACCCACGGCATGCCGCTCAACCTGAGTGGCAAGTGGTTCAAGGTGGTGAGCTACGGGCTCACGGCGGCCGAAGAGATCGACTACGAGCAGGTGGAGCGGCTGGCGCACGAGACCAGGCCCAAGCTGATCATCGCGGGCGCCTCCGCGTACAGCCTGAAGATCGACTTCGCGCGCTTCGCCAAGGTCGCCAAGGACATCGGCGCGTACTTCATGGTCGACATCGCCCACTACGCCGGGCTGGTCGCCGCCGGCCTCTACCCGAACCCGGTGCCGCACGCCGACGTCGTCACCTCGACCACGCACAAGAGCCTGCGCGGCCCGCGCGGCGGGGTCGTCCTGATGAACGACGAGGCGATCGCCAAGAAGATCAACAGCGCCGTCTTCCCCGGCCTGCAGGGCGGCCCCCTGATGCACGTGATCGCCGCCAAGGCGGTCGCCTTCAAGGAGGCGCTGGCGCCAGAATTCAAGACCTACCAGCAGCAGGTCGCGAAGAACGCGATCGTGCTGGCCGAGACGCTCACCGGGCGCGGCCTGCGCATCGTCAGCGGGCGCACCGAGAGCCACCTGATGCTGGTCGACCTCCGGCCGAAGAACCTGACCGGCAAGGAGGCCGAGACGGTACTGCAAGCGGCGCACATGACCTGCAACAAGAACGGCATCCCGAACGACCCGCAAAAGCCGATGGTGACGAGCGGGATCCGCCTCGGCACGCCGGCGCTGACGACGCGCGGCTTCCGCGAGGAGGAGACGCGCCGCACTGCGCATCTGATCGCCGACGTGCTCGACGCGCCGAACGACGAAACCAATCTCGCCGCGGTGCGCGCCAAGGTCGCGACCCTGACCCGCGACTTCCCGGTCTACCGCTAAGCCATGACCGCCCGATGGCGCCTGACTGCGCTCGCTGCCCCCCGGGGGAGCGCTCGGTCGGCTTGGGTGCGGCCCGGCGCCGACTGAGTAGCCGTGCGCTGCCCGTTCTGCAGCCACGAAGACACGACCGTCGTCGAGACGCGCGACTCGGAAGAGGGTGACGTGGTGCGCCGGCGGCGCCGCTGCCAGAGCTGCGACAAGCGCTTCACGACCTACGAACACGCCGAGATCGCCCTGCCTTCGGTGGTCAAGAAGGACGGCACGCGCGCCGAGTTCGACCCGGCCAAGGTGCGCGCGTCGATGACCCTGGCCTTGCGCAAGCGCCCGGTCAGCCTCGAGCAGATCGACGCCGCGATGGAGCGCATCCAGGACAAGCTCCTCAACAGCGGCGCCAAGGAAGTGCTCTCGGCGAAGCTCGGCGAGCACGTGATGCGCGAGCTCAAGCGGATCGACAAGGTCGCCTACGTCCGTTTTGCCTCGGTCTACCGCAGCTTCGAGGACGTCGACGAGTTCCGCCAGCTGATCCGCGACATCTGAGCGGCCGGCGAGCCGCCCGTCGCTGAGCGCGGCGCAGGCACCCCCCGACGGAACCCCCGCCCGCGGCCCCCCGCCGATCCCCTCTGCACGGGATCGTTAAATCGGTCGCGGATTTCTACAGTGCTTCGCATGGACACGAAGCACAGCAAGCACTCGCCGCGGCCGAACCGGAACGGCTTCTCGCTGGTCGAGGCGATGATCGTGGTGGCCGTGACGGCGATCGTCGCGACCAGCGCGGTTCCCAGCCTGAGCGCCTTCATCGACGGCCGCCGCCTCAACGCCGCCGCCACCGCGCTCGCTGCCGACGTCCAGTTCGTCCGCACCGAGGCAATCGCCCGCAACCGGCCGATCCGCCTCAGCTTGCATGCCAGCGCCCCGGTCAGCTGCTGGGTCGTCCACACCGGCCTGGCCGCGCAGTGCGCCTGCGCCGAGAGCGGCCCGGCGGTCTGCAGCGGCGGCGCCGCCGAGATCAAGACCGTCGTCCTCGGCGCCGCCGACCGGGTGCTCGTGCAGGCGAACGTCGCCTCGATCCTGTTCGATCCGCTGCACGGCACGAGCACGCCCACCGGCACGCTGCGCCTGATCGATCCGCGCGGCCGGGCCGTCCATCACGTCGTCAACGTCATGGGCCGGGTTCGCTCGTGCAGCCCGGCGGGGGCGGTGCCGGGCTGGCGCGCCTGCTGAATGTCACTCAGGAGAACTGTCATGCAAGAGCTCTGCGTTTCGCGTTCCGCGTCGGCCCGAAGGAAGGCCGGCCGCGGCTTCACCCTGATCGAGACGATGATCGCCGTCGGCATCGCCGGCGTGCTGTCGAGCATCGCCTACCCTGCCCTCGAAGGCCATGTGCTGCGGGCGCGCCGCACCGACGGACTGGTTGCCCTGATGCAGGCGCAGCTGGCCCAGGAGCGTCACCGCGCCAACAACCGAAGCTATGGCGATCTGACAGAGATCGGCTTGCGCAGCGCCTCGATGTCGGGCTACTACACGCTGCAAGTGACGGCGAGCTCGGCCGACGGCTACGAGGTCGTCGCCACCGCCAACGGCCGGCAGGCGCGCGACCGGGGCTGCCAGACGCTGCGCCTGGCCGCCCTCGGCGCCAGCCTCGTTTACGCGTCCGGGCCGGACGCCTCGGCCTCGAACCCGGCCGCGGTCAACCGCAAGTGCTGGAACCAGTGATGAGCGCGCGCCGTCAAGCCGGGCTGGCGATCGTCGAGCTGCTGGTCGGTGCCGCGCTCGGCCTGATCATCGTCGCCGCCGGTACCACGGTCGTCACCCAAAACGCCCGCGAGAACCGCGCCTTGATGATCGAAGCGCGCCTGATGCAGGACCTGCGCACCGCCGCCGACATCGTCTCGCGCGACCTGCGCCGGGCCGGCTACTGGGCGGCCTCCGCCTCGGGGGTGCGCAGCGATGACGGCAGCGCGCCGCTCGCCAATCCGTACGCCGCGGTCGCCCCGGCCAGCGCCGCCTCGGACGCGGTGCGCCTCAGCTTCTCGCGCGACGCCAGCGAGAACGGGGTCGTCGACGACAACGAGCAATTCGGCTTTCGCCTGCGGGGCGGCGCCATCGAGCTGCAGCTCGGCGACGGCAACTGGCAGGCTCTCACCGACCCGGCGACGCTCGTCGTGACCGGCTTCACGGTCACGCCGCGCACCGAAGAGGCCAGCCTGCAGGGCTTTTGCGCCGAGCCGTGCGCGGCCGGCAGCACCGTCTGCCCGCCGCGTCAGCAGGTGCGCAGCTTCGCGATCGCGATCGCCGGCCGCTCCGCCGCCGATCCGGCCGCGCGGCGCAGCGTGCAAGGCGCGGTGCGTCTGCGCAACGTCTCGGTGGTCGGCAACTGCGAGGGGTAAGCCATGAAGACATCGATCGCCGGTCAACGCGGCGCCGCCTCGCTCGTCGTGACGATGCTGCTGGTATTGGCGATGCTGCTCATCGTCGCGGTCGCCAACCGCAACACGATCGTCGAAGCGCGCTCGTCGGCCAACCAGTACCGCTCGAGCCAGGCGTTCGAAGCCGCCGAGGCCGGTCTCGAGTGGACCCTTGCCAAGCTCAACGACCCGGCGCCGATCGGTGACGACTGCCTGCCCAGCGCGGCGCCCGGCGCGCGGTCGTTTCGCGAGCGCCAGCTCCGCCTCGACGGCCCCGGCTTCGTCGCCGCGAGCTACGACGACGCCGGCATCGCCCGGCCGCTGCACGCCGCCTGCGTTCGCGGCGACGCCGGCTGGTCGTGCAGCTGCCCGACCGACGGCGCGCCGGCCCTCGACGCCCCGACCGGCACGGCGACCGCGCCGAGCTTCAGCGTCGAGCTCGCGACGGGCGCCCGGCCCGGGCTGATTCGCGCGATCGCCACCGGTTGCACTCGCGCCGGCTCGCCGTGCCGGGCCACCGCCGACATCGGCCACGAGGCTGCCGCTCGCGTCGAAGTCGCGTTCGGTCTCGTTCCGGGGCTGCGCGCCGCGCCGCTGGCGGCGCTGACGGTGCGCGGCGATGTCGACGCCGGCGCCGCTGCGCTCGGCCTGCACAACCTCGATCCCGCCTCCGGCGGCAGCGCCGTCCATGCCGGTGGCAACGTCAGCGGCAGCGCCTTGCGCCTGACGGTGCCGGCCGGCTCGTCGCTCGACGGCGCGATCGTCTCGGCCGACCCTGACCTGGCGACGCTGACCGGCGGGCGCCTGTTCGCGCGCTTCTTCGGCATGTCGAAGGCGGCCTGGATGGTGCAGCCGGCAGCGCGCCGGGTCGCCTGCAGCGGCGATTGCACGAGCGCGGTCGCCGCCGCGGCCGCCGCCGGCGGCCGGCTGATCGCGCTCGACGCCGCGGCCGCGCTCGCCGGCCCGGTCTCACTCGGCACGAGCGAGCGGCCGCTCGTCCTGGTCGCCAGCGGCGCGCTCGGCCTCAGCGGCGCGGTGACTCTGCACGGCGTCGTCGTGGCCGCGTCGATCGACTGGCGCGACGGCGCGGCCGGGGGGCTCGTCCGCGGCGCGGCGATCGTCGAAGGCAGCTACAGCGGCGACGGCGACGCCGACATCGTTCACGACCCGGCCGTGCTCGCGCAGCTGCAGCGTGGCACCGGCAGCTTCGCCCGCGTCAACGGCAGCTGGAAGGACTTCTGAGCATGCACACGATGGTCCTGTCGAGCCCACCCGTGCCGCGCTCGCAGCAGGGTGCCGCCCTGTTCGAGTCGCTGGTCGCCTTCGTCGTCCTCGCCATCGCCACCCTGGCCGCGTCGCAGGTGCAGAGCCAGCTGCGCCTGCACGCCGACCTGGCCCGGCAGCGCACCGAGGCGGTCCGCCTGGGAGAGCGCGAGCTCGAGACCCTGCGCGCCTGGTCGGCGCTGGCCCCCGCGTCGGGCGCCAGCGCCTACGCGGCGATCGTCGATGGCGAAAGCGTCGAGAACGCCGGCTCGGGCTACCTCGGCAACGCCGACTACCGGATCGTCCGTCGCATCGACGAGCTCGCGTTCGCCGGTGCCAAGACGGCGTCGGTGGCGGTCGAATGGCGCGATCGCGGCGGCGCCACGCAACGGGTCGCGCTCGACAGCGTGATCGCCGGCAACGACCCGGTCTGGTCGGGAGCACTGGCGATCGGCGCCGGCGCCGGCGTGCCGCGCGGCGCGTTCGGTCGCTCGCCCCGAGTGCCGGTCGGCGCCAGGCCGCTCGGTCGCGGGCGCAGCGTCCTCAAGCTCGCCGAGTCGGCGAGTACGGCGCTGGTCTTCGACGACGCGACCGGCGAGGTCGTCGCCCGCTGCGCCGGCGTCGCCACGACCACCGCCAGCCGCGATCTCGGCTCCGGCGACCTGGCCGCCTGCGCCAGCGGCCATTGGCTGGTGCTCGCCGGAACGATCCGCTTCAGCTCGGCCGTGCCGCCCCTGTCGGCGCAGGCGAGCGAGACCCCGCCGCCGGTCGCGGTCGCGCTGGCGCTCGCCGGCGGCGGCTACCCGGCCTCCCCGGAGTGCGCTGCCGAGCCGATGAAGACCGTGCGCTACCAGGCCGGCGGCAGCCTGCACGTCGACGCGGTCCCCGTTGACGCCCTGCCCGCCTCGCTCGGCCTCGCGTCGTGGAGCGACAGCGGCGACCGCTTCGTCGCCTACCGCTGCATCGTCACGCCGCGCGCCGACGGCAGCTGGTCGGGCCGCGGCACCCTGCTGCCCTCGGGCTGGACGATCGGCAGCGGCAATGGCGACCGCCGCGTCTGCCGCTACGCCACCGATCGCGACGGCTCGGGCGCGATCGATGCGAACATCGAGCACCCTGCCGACTACGCCGGCGTCGTCGCCAACCTGCTGGCGCAGAATTTCCTGGTCGTCCGCGGCGACCAGAGCTGTCCGGCCGCACCCGGCCCCGGCCTGCTCGCCAGCCTCGACACGGTGCAACATCAACCCTGAATTGCGGAGCCGCCCCGAATCCCGTGAACGACCTGCCGACCTCCCCGCCCGAGCCGAGCGCCTTTGCCGCGCCGATGCGCGAAGCGCTGACCCTGGCGCAGCAGGCGATCGGCCTGTCCGATCCGAACCCGCGCGTCGGCTGCGTCGTCGTCGCTGGCGACGGCGCGGTGCTCGGCCGTGGTCACACCCAGGAAGCGGGCGGCGCGCACGCCGAGGTGATGGCCTTGCGCGATGCCGCCGCGCGGGGCGCGAGCGTGCGCGGCGCCACCGTCATCGTCACGCTCGAGCCCTGCTCCCACCACGGCCGAACGCCGCCCTGCGCCGACGCGCTGATCGCTGCCGGCGTCGGCCGCGTCGTCGTCGCCCTGCGCGACCCGAACCCGCGGGTCGCCGGACAAGGCGCGGCGCGGCTGGCGGCTGCCGGCATCGAGGTCGTGGCCGGGCCGTTCGAAAGCGAGGCGCGCGCGCTCAACATCGGCTTCGTCTCGCGCATGGAGCGCGGCCGGCCGTGGCTGCGCCTGAAGGCCGCCGTCTCGCTCGACGGCCGCAGCGCGCTCGCCAACGGCGCCAGCCAGTGGATCACCGGCGAGGCGGCGCGGCGCGACGGGCACGCGTGGCGCAAGCGCGCCGGCGCCGTGCTGACCGGCGTTGGCAGCGTGCTCGAAGACGACCCCCGGCTCGACGTGCGGCTGGTCGATACGGCTCGCCAGCCGCTGCGCGTGATCGTCGATTCCCGTCTCGCGACGCCGCCGACGGCGCGCATCGTCGCACCGCCGGGGACGGTGCTGCTCTATGCCGCGAGCGACGCCGCCGAGCCGCGCCACGCCCTCGAAGCGCGCGGTGTCGAGGTCGTGCGGCTGCCGTCGCCGGCCGGCAAGGTCGACCTGGCAGCGCTGCTCGCCGACCTGGGTGCGCGCGCCATCAACGAGCTGCATGTCGAGGCCGGAGAGAAGCTCAATGCCTCGTTCCTGCGCGAAGGCCTGGTCGACGAGCTGCTCGTCTACGTCGCGCCGCGCCTGCTCGGCAGCGGCCGCGGCCTGGCCGCGCTCGGGCCGTTCGAGCGGCTCGAGCAGAGCCTCGATTTCCGGATCATCGAGGCCAGCCTGGTCGGCGACGACCTGCGCCTGCTGCTCCGGCCGCGCTGATCGCCCGGCGCCCGCGCCGGTTCTGCGCCGCCGGGCGACCCGGGGTAGCGCAGCCGGCGACCCGCGGTGAGCGCAGCGAGCGACACACGCTCGTCGCCAGCGCCGCGGATGACACCTGCGCGACGCGCCCCTCGGCCCCGACGACGACAATCGCCGCATGTTCACCGGCATTGTCAGCGGCGTCGGCCGCATCGTCGAGGCGCGACCGCTCGGCCCGGGCGCCGGCTTCGGCAAGGCCCTTGCCGTCGAGGCGCCGGCCGGCTTTCTCGACGGCGTCGCCATCGGCGACAGCATTTCGCTCTCCGGCGCCTGCATGACCGTGGTCCACATCGATCCCGCCGGGCATCGCTTCGGCGTCGAGATCTCCGCCGAGAGCCTCGACAAGACCGCCCGCCTCGACCGGCCGGGCGAGGTCAACCTGGAAAAAGCCCTGCGCGCCGACGGCAAGCTCGACGGCCACCTGGTCAGCGGCCACGTCGACGGCGTCGGCCGGGTCACCCGCTTCACGCAGGTCGGGGAGTCGTGGGAGCTCGGCGTCGAGGCACCGCCGGCGCTGGCCCGCTACCTCGCCGTCAAGGGCTCGGTCGCCGTCGACGGGGTCAGCCTGACCGTCAACCGGGTCGCCGACGGTGGCGAGGGCTGCGAGGTGTCGATCAACCTGATCGCGCACACGGTGCAGCACACTTCGCTGCGCAATCTCGCGGTCGGCTGCGCCGTCAACCTCGAAATCGACCTGATCGCCCGCTATGTCGAGCGCATGCTCGGCGCCCCCCGCAGCGCCGCCTGAAACCCCCCACCGCCTACAATTTCAGCCATGGCCATCGCCCCCATTCCCGAGCTCGTCGCCGAGCTGGCCGCCGGCCGCATGGT
>JBDTUG010000022.1:0-25393 GCA_040007855.1 Caldimonas sp. | reverse complement strand
GCGCAGCCAGGCCGTGTCGACACGCGACATGCGTTCGGAACTCTCGCTCATTCGGGCACTCCGGAGGAATCGTTGCCAGCGACAACGCTGGCTGATGATGAGTGTCTCTCCTCGCACGGCATTTGACGGGCGGCCCGTGTCCGTCGCTTGACCAAGCTCAAGTCAGACAATGGTCGGCCGCGACCGGGCTTTGCGAAGTGCCTGTGCTGGCGGCCTCCTGCCCCGGCCGAAGGCGGCCGATGGTCCGGACCACTCCCGACCATGGCTGGACGCAGACCCGCGTGCGCGAAGCGCCCCGTCCTCACGGCCCGAGCCGGCGCCGCAGCCAGGTGAAGGTCAGCGCCGCGAGGTGAGCGCGCTGCTCGTTGTCGGCGGCGCCGGCGTGGCCGCCTTCGATGTTCTCGTAGAACAGCACGTCGTTGCCGAGCTCGCGCATCCGCGCTGCCATCTTGCGGGCGTGCCCGGGATGGACGCGGTCGTCGCGCGTCGAGGTGGTGAACAGCACCGGCGGGTACCTCACGCCGGGCTTGACGTTCTGGTACGGGCTGTAGCGCGAGATCACGGCCCAGTCGGCCGGGTCGTCGGGATCGCCGTACTCGCCCATCCAGGAGGCGCCGGCGAGCAGCTTGCTGTAGCGCTTCATGTCGAGCAAGGGCGCCTGCGAGAGGACCGCGCCGAACAAATCGGGCCGCTGCAGCATGACCGCGCCGACCAGCAGGCCGCCGTTGCTGCCGCCCTCGATGCCGAGGTGGCGCGGCCGCGTGAAGCGGCGCGCAACCAGGTCCTCGGCGACGGCGATGAAGTCGTCGTAGCTCTTCTGCTTGTCGGCGCGGATCGCAGCCTGGTGCCAGGCCGGTCCGAATTCGCCGCCGCCGCGGATGTTGGCGAGCACGAAGATCGCGCCGCGGGTGTACCACTCGGAGCCGTAGCCGCCCGAATAGAACGGTCGCATCGACTGCTCGAAGCCGCCGTAGCCGTAAAGCAGGGTGGGCGCATTGCCGTCGCCCGGGTCGGTGGCGTTCCGGCCCTTCGGCCAGACGACGAAGTAGGGCACGCGCGTGCCGTCCTTCGAGACGGCGAAGAACTGGTCGACGTGCAGGCCGGTGGCGTCGAACAGCGCTGGCCGTGTCTTCACCGTCTCGCGCAGGTCGCTGCCGGCGCGGCCGAGGGCGAGCGAATCGGCGGTCAGGAAGTCGACGTAGGTGAACCAGTAGCGGTCGGCGAGCGACCCGTCCGAGCGGGCCGGTACGGCCGGCCGGCCGCGTTCGGCCGGAACGCCGTCGACCTCGGCGTCGTAGAGCGGGACGATGCCGATCGAGCCAGGAAAGGGTGCCGCGACCTCGCGTCGGGCGAAGGTCGGGCCGGTCTTCCTCCATTCCTCGAGCCGGCTCGCGACGTTGTCGAGCACGTGCAGCACGAGATGGTCGCGGGTCTGCTGCCAGTCGGCGAGCGAGCGCGTCGGCGTCGGCGCGAACAGCACGGTCAGCTCGCGCCGCCCGGCCAAGAAGGCCTCGGCATCGGCGGCCAGCAGCGAGCCGGCGACGTAGGTGGTCGCGCCGATCGTCCAGTCCTTGCGCAGCTCGATCAGCATCGCGTCGCGCATGAAGCCGAGGTTGACGTCGTCGGGCACGTCGATCGGCACGATGTCGCTGCCGCGCAGCAGGAAGCGCTGGTTGCGGCGGGTGCTGATCACGCGTTCGAAGACCGTCCGCTCGTGGCCCGGCGTGCGATCGACCGACACCCCGGCCGCCACGTCTTCATTGCGCCCCTCGAAGACGGTGACGGCGTCGCCGAGCGGCGTGCCGCGCCGCCAGCGCTTGACGACCCGCGGATAGCCCGACGTGGTCATCGAGCCAGGACCGAAATCGGTCGAGACGTAGACCGTGTCGGCGTCGATCCAGACGAGGTCGGACTTCGCTTCGGGCAGCCCGAAGGCGGGGCCGGGATCGACGAAGCGGCGGGCGACGCTGTCGAACTCGCGGACCACCTTCGCGTCGGCGCCGCCGCGCGCGAGCGAGACCAGGCAGCGCCGGTTCTCGGGGCCGAGGCACTGCATGCCCTTCCAGGTCCAGTTCTCGTTCTCGGCGGCGCCGAGCGCGTCGAGGTCGAGCACGGTTTGCCAGGGCACCTGCGGCTTGCGGAAGTCGGCCAGCGAGGCGCGGCGGAGCAGGCCGCGCTTGTTGCGCTCGTCCTGCCAGAGGTTGTAGAACCAGTCGCCGTGCCGGGTCACGTAGGGAATGCGGTCGCGCGAGTTGTAGATCGCGAGCAGCCGCGCATAGCTCGCCGCGTAGTCGGGGCCGGTCTCGACGGCGCGCGCCGTCTCGGCGTTGCGGGCACGGGCCCAGTCGAGCGCCGCCGGCGCGCTCACGTCCTCGAGCCAGAGATAGGGGTCGTCGGTCATGGCATCGGCGGCAAGGGCGTTGGCGGTGCAGAGCGCCAGGACGGCGCAGCAGGCTGCTGCCGGCACGGCCGCGCCGAGCCCCCCGAAGCCGCGTGTGAAGAATCGAAATGCGTTCATGAAGAAGTGTTCCGGGGACAGGCCGGGGTAGTCGCTGCGACAGCTGAGGGCGTTATTGACGACAAGCGCGCCGGACGATGCCCACGCGCCGACCCGGCGTTCGCCGATGGGAGGGCGCTGCGATTTTGCCCACAGTCGGGAGTCCCCTTGAAAGGAGAACAACCATGATGCTTGCCAAGTTCACCGCCGTCGCGCTGCTCGCAGCCGCCAGTGCCGGCTTCTCGACCGAAGTACCGGCCCGGCCGGTCAACATCGACGTACAGATCGGCACGGCGCCGCCTGCGCTCCGCTACGAAGCGGTTCCGGCGCCGCGCCGCGGCTATGTCTGGGCCCCGGGCTACTGGAACTGGCGTAACCAACGCCATCACTGGGTCGCCGGCAACTGGGTCCGGCATCGCCAGGGCTACGTCTACACGCAGCCGGCGTGGGTCCAGAACGGCGATCGCTGGCGCCTGAACCGCGGCGCCTGGGCGCGCGGCGACACCGACCACGACGGCATCCCGAACAGCCGCGACCGCGACCGCGACGGCGACGGGATCCGCAACCGCTACGACCGCGACCGCGACGGCGACGGCGTGCGCAACCGCTATGACCGGCAGCCCGACAACCCGCGCCGTCACTGAGCGTCGGCCGCCGGCCGGGGAGGGCTCAGAAGCCTGATCCCGGCCTGGCCAGGTAGGTAAGCTCCTCGACCGTCGACTGGCGGCCGAGGATCGGGTTGCGGTGCGGAAACCGGCCGAATTTCTCGATGACCTCGCGGTGCAGATGCGCGTAGTCGAGCATCGGCGAGACCGCAGGGTCGGTAGCCGCGAGGCGGGTGAAGAGCCGCACCGCCTCGTCCTGCATGGCCATTCCTTCGGCATGCTCGAAGGGCAGGTAGACGAAGGCGCGCATGAACGGCGCCAGGTTTTCGTCGAGGCGTGCGCCGACCATTGCGCTCGCCGCGGCGAGCGCCTGGGCGTCGCCGGCGAAGGCGCGCGGCTGGCCCCGAAAGGCGTTGCGCGTGAACTGGTCGAGCAGGACGATCCGCGCAAGCGCGCCGGGCGCACTGGCCGACCAGGCGTCGAGCTCGCCGCGCAGCGCCTTCTCGATGGTCGGGCCGAAACGCGCGGCGATCTCCAGGTCGACCGCTTCGTCCTTGACCCACCAGAGCTTGCGCTGGCTGCCGAACTCGGCACTGCCCTCGGCGCCGAACCAGAAGTCGAGGACATCTTGCCAGTCCGGCACGTCGATGCCGCTTGTACTCATGCGCCCCCCATTCGTTCCGGGACGACCTGCACCGAGCGGGTGCCGTCGGCGACCCAGACCATGCCGTCCTGACGATTCAGCTGCACTTTCATGCCGCGCGCCGCCAGCTCGGCGAGCTCGCGGCTCTGCTCTGCGGGAATGCGCCAGGCCTCGATGTTGCCGGCGCGGTGGATGCGGCTGCCGAGCCCCGACCACCACGCGCCGGCAGAACTGCCGAAGGCGAACACGCTGACCCGGTCGGACCGGCCGCTCGCCTTGGCGAGGCGGCGCTCCTCGGGCTGGCCCACCTCGATCCACTGGACGATCCGCCCGGTCAGGTCCTTTTGCCAGAGCTCGGGCTCGTCGGGGTCCCACATGCCCTTGGCGAACTCGAGGCCGCCGTCGCGCGAATCGGCCGGCACGCAGAGGGCGAAGGCGAGCAGGCGGATCATCATCCGCTCGTCGGTCTCCGAAGGGTGGCGGGCCAGGGTCAGCTGGTGATCCGCGTAGAGGCCGCGATCGATGTCGGCGATCTGCAGCGCTGCCTTGCATACCGTCGCCTTCTGAGCCATCGGCGAACTGTAGGCCCTGCCGGCCTGCCGGTTGCCCGACTCGCGCGACAATCGGCCCTGGCTGGCAGAGAGCATCGATCATGAGCATGAAGAAGTCCGACCTGGACAAGCACCTGGCCAAGAAGATCGGCGGGCAGATGAAGGCGGCGGGCGTTCCCGATCGCTTCGCGCAGGGCGCGGCGGAGTCGCTCGACCGGCGCGAGCAGCGCCGCCTCGACGCCGCCGCCGGCCTCGTGCCGTTTGCCTGCAAGCTGCCGGCCGACCTGGCCGCCGCACTGCGCGAGCGCGCCGCCGGCCATGCCGGCGGCATCAACGGCCTGCTCGCCGAGCTGCTCGGCAAGGCGCTCGGTCGATGACGCGGGCGTGGCGCCGCTACGGCTTTTCGGCGGCCGCCTTGAGGCCGGCCAGCCCTTCTTCGAAGTCCTTGCCGACCATGCCGTCGGCGGCGAGCGCGAACCAGTGATAGAGGGGGTTCTTGCCCATGTCGCCGTTCATCGTCCAGGTGACGCGGGTGGCGCTGCCCTTCGGCTCGAAGCTCAGCTCGCCGCGCGAGGTGGTGCCGAAGTCGGGGAAGTAGAGATCGAAGGCGACGCGCCGGGCCGGCTCGGCCGCGGTGAAGGTCATCGCACCGTCGCCCTGGCTCGCGCTCTTCCATTCCCACTTCGCGCCGGCGCCGCTGGGCGGGCCGCTGTAGGTGATCTGCATCTGCGGGTCGCGCTTGTTCCACGCCGACCACTGCTTCCAGCCGCGCGGATCGGCGACCAGGGCGTAGACCTTCTCGGCCGGAGCCGCGATCTCGGTGCTGCGCACCACCTTGAAGGTGCCGGGCAGGAAGAAGCCGACCGCCAGCAACAGCACGACCAATCCGACCAGCACGCCGGCCAGCCACTTCACGATTCGCATCCGGGAGCCTCTTCCTTGTCGATCGGGTGGGCGCAGTCTGCCGCGCCACTCCGGGCGGCGCAACCGGGATCGTCCGCAGGAACTTGCGGGCCGACACGGGCGCGGCCGGGGCGGCGGATCCCCTCATGACACGCGACCGCTTCGATCTCTTCATCGTCGGTGCGGGCAGCGGCGGGGTACGCGCGGCGCGGCTGGCCGGCCAGCGCGGCGCGCGCGTCGCGGTCGCCGAAAGCGCGGCCCTGGGCGGCACCTGCGTCAACCTCGGCTGCATTCCGAAGAAGCTCTACAGCTTTGCCTCCCACTACGCGGAAAGCTTCGAGGAAGCGCGCGGCTTCGGCTGGTCTCGGGTCGCGCCGGTCTTCGACTGGGGCACGCTCAAGGCCAACCGCGCCGTCGAGATCACGCGCCTCAACGGCATCTACGGCGAGCTGCTCGCCGGCGCCGGCGTCACCCTGCTGCGCGGCCGGGCCCGTGTCGTCGGCCCGCAGGCGGTCGAGGTCGACGGCGTCGTCCGCGAGGCGGAGCGGATCGTCGTCGCCACCGGAGGCTGGCCGCTGCCGGCCGACATGCCGGGCGGCGAGCTGGCGATCAGCTCGAACGAGATCTTCGACCTGGCCGAGTTTCCGAAGCGCCTGGTCGTCATCGGCGGCGGCTACATCGCCTGCGAGTTCGCCTCGATCTTCAACGGCCTCGGCGCCGAGGTAACGCAGCTCTATCGTGGCGAGCAGATCCTGCGCGGCTTCGATGCCGAGGTGCGCGACTTCGTCGCCGCCGAGATGAAGAAGAAGGGCGTCGACATCCGGGCCCAGGCCAAGGCGGTGTCGCTCGACAAGGCGGCCGGCGCCGATGGCATCCGGGTCCGCCTCGCCAACGGCGCCGAGCTCGTCGCCGACGCCGTCCTTTGCGCCACCGGCCGCGTCCCGAACACGGCCGGCCTCGGCCTCGAGGCGCAGGGCGTCGCGCTGGCGCCGAACGGCGCGGTCGTCGTCGACGAAGGCTACCGGACGAACGTACCGAGTGTCTACGCGGTGGGCGACGTCATCGACCGGGTTCAGCTCACGCCGGTGGCCCTGGCCGAGGCGATCGCCCTGGTCGACAGCCTGTTCGGCGAAGGCGGCCGCAAGGTCGACTACATGCACATTCCCACCGCCGTGTTCACCCATCCGAACATCGGCACGATCGGCCTGTCGGAGGAGGACGCGCGGGCCTGCTTCGCGGAGATCAGCGTCTATCGCACCGACTTCAAGCCCCTGCGCCACACCTTGTCGGGCAGCAGCGAGCGGACCCTGATGAAGCTGGTCGTCGACGCGACGAACGACCGCGTGGTCGGCCTGCACATGGTCGGCGCCGATGCCGGCGAGACGATCCAGGGCTTCGCCGTGGCGATGAAGGCCGGCGCGACCAAGGCCGTCTTCGACGCGACGCTCGGCATTCACCCGACCGCTGCCGAAGAGTTCGTGACGATGCGCACGCCTGTGGTGGCATCATGACCCGCCTTTTCGCAGCCCCTCGAACCTATATGCCAGCAGCTCTCGCCGTTCGCCCTGTGCGCGTACTTCTTCTGGTCGCCGGACTTGCCTGCGCGCTCGTCGCCGGCGGCGCCCAGCCGGCCCGCAAGGAGGCCGCCGTCAAACCGTCGGGCGGCACCGTGCTGACCCCGGCGCAGCTGAAAGACTGCCTGGCGCAGAAGGAGCGGCTCCGCACCCAGACCGACGATGCCCTGAAGGACAAGGCGTCGATCGAAGCCGACCAGACCGAGATCGCCCGGATCGGTGCGACCCTCGCCGAGCAGTTGCCGACGCTCGACCGGACCAGCGCCGATGCGGTCGGCGCCTACAACGGCAAGCTCGCGGAGCGCGACAAGCTGATCGATACCTACCAGGCCAAGGTGACTGCCTACAACCTCAAGGCCGAGGGCGTGCGGACGACCAAGGACAGCTATGAGAAGGCGTGCGAGAACCGCCGCTACGACGAACGCGACCTGAACGACCTGAAGCGCAAGAAATGACGACGACATGACGACGACCGCGAGCCAGGACAATCCGCTGCTGCTGCCCTGGCGAGGCGAGTACGGCCTGCCGCCGTTCGCCGCGGCGCGCGCCGAGCACTTCGCGCCCGCCTTCCGCGAGGCGATGCAGGCGCACCTTGCCGAGATCGAGGCGATCGGCCAGGCGAGCGAAGCACCGAGCTTCGCCAACACGATCGCCGCGCTCGACCGCGCCGGGCGCCTGTTCGACCGGATCGGCGGCCTGTTCCACAACCTCACCTCGAGCGAGACCTCGCCCGAGCTGCAGGCGGTCGAGCGGCAGATGGCGCCGCTCCTCGCCGCGCACGACAGCAGCGTCTACATGAACCGCGCCTTGTTCGCGCGGGTCGACGCGCTGCACGGCCAGCGCCATGAGCTCGGCCTGAGCGACGAGCAGCTGCGCGTGCTCGAGCGCTACCACATCGACTTCGTGCGCTCCGGCGCCAGGATGGGCGAGGCCGAGCAGAAGCGCTATGCCGGGCTGATGCAGCACCTGGCCGACCTGACCACCCGATTCGGCCAGAACGTGCTGGCCGACGAGTCGGGCTTCCAGCTGGTCCTCGAGAGCGAGGCCGATCTCGCCGGGCTGCCCGATTTCGTGCGCGCCGCGGCGCGCCAGGCGGCCGCCGAGCGGGGCATCGCCGACGCCTCGGTGATCACCCTCTCGCGCTCGCACATCGTGCCCTTCCTCACCTTCTCCGAGCGGCGCGACCTGCGCGAGCAGGCCTGGCGCGCCTGGACCTCGCGCGGCGAGCACGCCGGCAGCAGCGACAACCGCGGCGTTGCCGCCGAGATCCTGCAACTGCGCCTCGAACAGGCGCGCCTGCACGGCTATGCCTCGTACGCCGACTACGCCCTCGCCGACACCATGGCCGGCACCCAGGAGGCCGTGACTTCGTTGCTCATGCAGGTGTGGAAGCCGGCCCAGGCGCGCGCCATCGTCGAGCGTGCAACGCTGGAAGCACTGGCCCGCTCGCGCGGCGAGCCGGCGACGATCGAGCCATGGGACTGGCGCTTCTACGCCGAGAAGGTGCGCCAGGTCCGCTACGAGCTCGACGAAGCGGCGATCAAGCCCTACTTCCCGCTCGAGCGCATCACCGAGGCGGCGTTCGACTGCGCCAACCGCCTGTTCGGGCTCAGCTTCGTGCCGCGCCCGGAGATCCGGGTCTACCACCCGGACGTCAGGGTGTACGAGGTGCGCGGCGCCGGCGGCGCGGCGATCGGCCTGTTCCTGCACGACAACTTCGCCCGGCCGACCAAGCGCAGCGGCGCCTGGATGAGTGCCTACCGGATGCAGTCGAAGAACGGCGGCAGCCGCGGCGATGCCTCGGTGCTGCCGATCATCGTCAACAACAACAACTTCGCCAAGGGCGCGCCGGGCCGGCCGACCCTGCTCAGCACCGACGACGCGCGCACCCTGTTCCACGAGTTCGGCCACGGCCTGCACGGCCTGCTCTCGAACGTGACCTACGAGCGCTTGTCGGGCACCAACGTGCTGCGCGACTTCGTCGAGCTGCCGTCGCAACTGTTCGAGCACTGGCTCGAGGAGCCCGAGGTGCTCAGGCGCCACGCGCGCCACTATCAGACCGGCGAGCCGATCCCCGACGCGCTGATCGACAAGCTCCACGCGGCGCGCCACTTCAACCAGGGCTACGAGACGGTGCGCTACACCGCCTCGGCGCTGGTCGACATGGCCGCGCACGCGCATGCCGACGCTGCGGTGGCCGACGTCGTCGCCTTCGAGAAGGCCGAGCTCGAGCGGATCGGCCTGCCGGCCGGCGTCGGCCTGAACCATCGGCTCACCCACTTCCAGCACCTGTTCTCGGGCTCGGGCTACGCGGCCGGCTACTACGTCTACCTGTGGGCCGAGGTGCTCGACGCCGACGGCTTCGAAGCCTTCGTCGAGGCAGGCAACCCGTTCGACGCCGCGGTCGCCGAGCGGCTCGCCCGCTTCATCTACTCGGCCGGCAACTCGATCGAGCCGGGCGCCGCCTACCGGGCCTTCCGCGGCCGCGCGGCGACGCCCGAGCCGATGCTGAAGCAGCGCGGGCTGGTCGAGGAGATCGCCGCCTAGGAGGCCGGTGCGGCGGCCCCCTGCGCGTTCGGGAAGCGCTTCCTGAGGGCGCTCAGAAACGCCGGGAAGTCGATCGGCTTGGTCCAGTAATCGGCAAAGCCGGCGGCCAGGCCGCGCTCGATGTCTTCGGGCATCGCATTGGCCGACAGGGCGATGCAGGGGATCGCCTGCGTGCTCGGCTCGGCGCGCAGGCGCCGCAGCACCTCGAAGCCGTCGAAGTCAGGCAGCTGCAGGTCGATCAGCACCAGGTCGGGCTGCAGCGTCATGGCGCGGGCGACCCCGGCGACGCCGGTCGGCTCGGAGGCGATCGCCAGGCCGGCGACGCTCTTCACCAGCTCCTCGACGAGCAGCACGTTGACCTGGTTGTCCTCGATGTAGAGGAGCTGGCCGGCGCGCTCGTGGCGCGGCTCGGTCCACGGCGCCGGTTGCGACTCGGCGAACTCGGCGGCCAGCGCGGGCGCGGGAGGCTGCTCGGCCAGCGGCAAGCTCACCTCGAAGGCGGTGCCCTCGCCCACGGTGCTGCTCACAGCGACTTTTCCGCCCATGCCCTCGACCAGCGCCTTGACGATCGTCAGGCCGATCCCGGTGCCCTCGATGCCTTCGCTCTCCGCGCCGAAGCGGTTGAAGGGCTCGAACAGGCTGGCGAGCTGCTCGCCGCTCAGGCCGCGCCCGGTGTCGCGCACGCGCAGCAGCGCGCTCGTGCTCGAGGTGCGGGCCTGCACGAAGACCCGACCGCCGCGCCGGTTGTACTTGATCGCATTCGACAGCAGGTTGATCAGCACCTGGCGCAGCCGGGTCGGATCGCCGCGTGCCGCCCCCTCGGCGATGCCGATCTCGACTGCGACGCCGTGCTGCGCGGCCAGCGACTCGACCAGCGGCACTGCCTCGCGCACCAGCGCGCCGAGATCGACGTCGCGCAGGGCCAGCCTGAGGTCGCCCGATTCGAGTCCGGACAGGTCGAGCACGTCGTTGATCAGCGAAAGCAGGTGGTCGCCGGCGGCACGGATGTGGCCGAGCTTGGCGAGCTGCGCCGCGTCGGCCGAGCGGCGGGCCTCGATCTGCAGCAGCTGCGTGAAGCCGAGCACGGCGTTCAGCGGGGTGCGCAGCTCGTGGCTCATGCGCGACAGGAACTGCGACTTGGCGTCGATCTCGCGCTCGGCCAGCGCCGTCTGCTGGCGCACCAGGTCGGCCTCCTTCGCCTCGGTCACGTCCCAGTTGACGCCGACCCGGCGCACCGCGCGGCCGGCGTCGTCGTAGACCAGGGCCGAGCGCGAGGCCAGCCAGCGCCAGCCGCCATCGGGCATGCGGACGCGGAACTCGTACGACGAGGGCACGGGCGCCAGCTGGGCACCGGGCCGGGCATCGAGAACGCGCGGCAGGTCGTCGGGATGGACCATCGTCATCCGTTCCTCGCGGCCCGGTACCTCGCGCAGCGGCGACAGGCCGCGCAGGTGGAACATCTGCTCGTCCCAGCGCTCCGGCGAGCCGTCGAGACCGGCCTCCCACATGCCGATGCCGGCATGCCGGGCGATCAACGAGGCCCGCTCGCTGGCGTCGCGCAGGGCGTCGAGCGCGGCGTGGTGCTCGGTCACGTCCATCGCCACGCCGAGCACGCGGCGCTGCGCGAGCGAAGCACGGTCCCGGTCGGCGCGCATCACGATCCAGCGCACGCTGCCGTCGCGGCGCAGGATGCGGAACTCGAGCTCGCCGCCGACGTCGCGCGCCGAGAGGAAGTCGCGCCCCAGGCGGCCGACCCGGTCGCGGTCGTCGGGGTGGACGCATTGGCGCAGCCAGTCGCCGAACAAGGGCACCTTGGGCGCCTCGAAGCGGTCGAAGATGGCGAACATCTGCCCGTTCCAGTCGGCCTCGGGCGGGTCGTTGGCGCTCGTCCACAGGCCGATGCCGGCCGCGTGCGAGGCCGCTTCGAGCCGGCGTGCGAGCTCTTCGGCCTGCTGGCGCTGCTCGACCCGCTCGGTCACGTCGAGGGCGACGCCGACGAACGCGACCGCCTGGCCGGAATCGTCGCGCTCGACGACCAGGCGCGACATCACGTAGCGGTACCGGCCGTCGCTGCGCCGGTAGCGCGCTTCCATGTCGGTCGGCTGGTCGGCGCCGAGCGCCCGTTCGGCGGAGGCGATCACCAGCGGGATGTCGTCGGGATGGATGAGGGCGCGCACTTCCTCGATCGACAGGCCTTGCGGACGCGGCTCCATCTGCAGCAGCCGGAAGCCGCGGTCGCTGTAGTAGATGCGCTGGCTGCGCAGGTCGTGCCGCCAGATTGCGATCTGGCCGAGCTCGACGGCCAGCTTGAGCTGCGCGTTGACGTCGCCGAGCGCGCGCGCCGCCTCGTAGGCGTCGGTGTCGTCCATCATGATGCCGATGGCCCGATCGGGGACGCCGCGAGGCCCGTTCTTGATCTCCCACTGCGAGTGGATCCAGCGCGTCTTGCCGTTCGGCTGGATGACGCGGTAGCGCTGCGAGTAGCGGCCGGCGCGCTGCGTCGACTCGGCGTAGTTGAGCATCCGGTCGTCGGGGTGGATGCGCTGGACGGCCTCGTCGTGGCTCGGCGTTGCCGCGGCCGGGTCGAGCCCCCAGAAGCCGAACACGTGACGGTCCCAGCGCCCTTCGCCGGACGGGATCCGGCGCTCCCAGAGGCCGAGGCGGCCGAATTCCTGCGCGGTGTCGAGCAGCTCGCCCTGGCGGCGCGCCTGTCCGGACAGGAAACGCGCCGAACTGACGTCGGTGAAGGTCCAGAGCATGTGGCTGCCCAGCCGACTCGCCCGCGCATCGACCCAGAGCGCGGCAGCGTCGACGGCGCGCAGGCGCACACCGATCGCGTCGAGCGCGCCGGCGGCCAGCGCGGCAGTCAGCTTCCGGCGCGTCGTCTCGCCATCGGCGCCGTCGGGGGCGCACTGCAGCAGGCTGGCCGCGCTGTCGGCGGCGACCCCGGTGGCGGCGACGAAGCGGGCGTTCGCCCAGACGATCGTGCCCTGGTCGTTGCTGACCGCGAGCAATTCGAGGCTTTGCTCCAGGAGCGCCTGCAGCGTCTCGGCGGGCAGGGCGCCTGCCCGGGAATCGTGGTCGCCGTCGCTCATGTCCCCAATCGGGCCGCGTTGCCGCCGCCCCTTCATGAAGCCGGCGAGTCTAGCCGTCGAACCCCGGCCTTCGCGGCTGCGGGGCTAGCCTTCCGCGACCTGCAGCACGAGCTTGCCGAAGTTCTCGCCCTTGAAGAGCTTGAGCAGCGCGTCGGGGAAAGTCTCGAGCCCGTGCACGGTGTCTTCGCGGCTCTTCATCCGGCCCTCCTTCAGATAGCCGGCCAGCTCGGCGACGGCCGCGGGGAAGCGCGGCGTGTAGTCGAACACGACGATCCCTTCCATCCGCGCCCGGTTGACGAGCAGCGACAGGTAGTTGGCCGGTCCGACCATCTTGTCGGTGGCGTTGTACTGGCTGATCGCGCCGCAGATGATGATGCGCGCCCGCAGGGCGAGGCGCGCCAGCGCGGCGTCGAGGATCTCGCCGCCGACGTTGTCGAAGTAGATGTCGATGCCTTTCGGGCAGTGTTCCTTCAGGCCGTCTTTCACCGGGCCGGCCTTGTAATCGATGCAGGCGTCGAAACCGAGCTCGTTGACCACCCACGCGCACTTGGCCGGGCCGCCGGCGATGCCGACAACGCGGCAACCCTTGATCCGGGCGAGCTGGCCCACGGTCTGGCCGACCGCCCCGGCCGCTCCCGAGACGACCACCGTCTCGCCCGCTTTCGGCTGGCCGACGTCCATGAGGCCGAAGTAGGCGGTCATGCCCGGCATGCCCAGCACGTTGAGCCACTGCCCGAGCGTGCCGACGTTCAGGTCGATCGGCGCGAGCGCGCCCTTGGCGATCTGGGCGGCGCTGAAGCGGGCGTATTCCTGCACGCCGAGCAGGCCCGTTACGCGGTCGCCGACCGCGAACCCGGGTCTCTTCGAGGCGACCACTGTGCCGATCCCGCCGGCACGCATCACCTCGCCGATGCCGACCGGCGCGATGTAGCTCTTGCCGTCGTTCATCCAGCCGCGCATCGCCGGGTCGAGCGACAGGGCAAGCGTCTTGACGAGCACGCCGCCGTCTTCCGGCTCGCCGATCGGCTCGCGGGTGAAGCTCCAGTCCTCGCTCACCGGCATGCCGCTGGGGCGGCGGGCGAGGCGGATCTGCTGCTGGGTCGTGGTCGCGAGCGTGTTCATGGGGGTTACTCTCCTCGAAGGGGAAGCGATCTTAGGCCCGGCGCTTCGACCTTGGCGTCACGTGTGCGACGCCCGGCAAGGCGGCGCGTGCGGCCGACGCGACGCGCTCCGGCCAAGACGAAAAAAAACCGCGGCGAACCGCGGTTTTTCGTCTGCCGTGGCCCGGGCCGAAGCCCGGACGAATCAGGCCAGGACGCGGATGTTCGCAGCCTGCAGGCCCTTCTGGCCTTGCTTGACTTCGAATTCGACGCGCTGGTTCTCGGCCAGGGTCTTGAAGCCGCTGCCGGTGATGTCACGGAAGTGGGCGAAAAGGTCGGCGCCGCCAGCGTCTTGCGCGATGAAGCCGAAGCCCTTGCTTTCGTTGAACCACTTCACGGTACCGGTCTGGGTGGGGGTCGTCATGGGAAAAAATCCAATCTATACAAATGAATGCGCAGCACATGCGGCGCATGCAGCGACACTCAAGAACCGATCAGGGGGGATTTCAAACGCCCGCCGCGAGAACCGCAGGGGTGGAACGAGAATCACGAACAACCACTGTCTTGCGTATAACTGTGCCGTTACTGTAACACGAGGAGCCTCGATGACCCCCGACCGCACCGATGGCCCTGACGAAAGCGTGGCGTGGAAGCACGACGGCGTGCGCGTCATCGCCGCCGACCAGCTCGACCCGAACACCGCGCAGACGCCGGGCATGGACCGCAAGGCGGCGATCAACTTCGCGCGCGTCGGCGCGCAGAAGCTGTGGGCCGGCACGGTCCACATCCACGCCAATGCCAAGACCGGTGCGCACCACCATGGCCACCTCGAGAGCGTGATCTACGTGCTGAAGGGCCGCGCCCGGATGCGCTGGGGCAACGCGCTCGAGTTCACCGCCGAGGCCGGGCCGGGCGACTTCATCTACGTGCCGCCCTACGTGCCGCACCAGGAGATCAACGCGAGCGCGAGCGAGACGCTCGAATGCGTGCTGTGCCGCAGCGACGGCGAGGCGGTGGCGGTGAGCGTCGACATCGAGCCGGTCGAAAAGCCCGAGACCGTGCGCTGGATCGATCCCACCCATCCGCACGGCTGACGGAAGCACACCATGCGCCTTTCGATCCTCGACCAGTCGGTCTCGCTCGCCGGCGGCAGCGAAGACGCGGCGATCCGCGACACGCTCTCGCTCGCCGTGGAGTGCGAGCGGCTCGGCTATTCGCGCTTCTGGGTCAGCGAGCACCATGGCTTGCCGACGATCGTCGGCTCGGCGCCCGAGATCCTGATGGCGGCGATCGCCGCGCGCACGACGACGATCCGGATCGGCAGCGCCGGCGTCATGCTGCCGCACTACAGCGCGCTCAAGGTGGCCGAGCAGTTCCGAGTCCTGGAGGCGCTGGCGCCCGGCCGCATCGACCTCGGACTCGGCCGCGCTCCGGGCGGCGACATGCGGACCGCGCGCGCGCTGAACCCGAACGCCAGCCATGCTGCCGAGGACTTCCCGATCCAGGTGCGCGACCTGCAGGCCTGGACTTCGCTCGGCACGCACGCCGGCATCACCGCCCACCCGCTCGGGCCGCACGCTCCGGAGATCTGGATCCTCGGCAGCTCCGACTACGGCGCGCAGCTGGCGGCGCACTTCGGCCTGCCCTACGCGTTCGCCTACTTCTTCACCGACGGGCAGGGCGCGGTATCGGCGATGGCGCTCTATCGCCAGCGATACCAGCCGAGCGAGCGCCATCCCGAGCCGCAGGCGACGCTTTGCATCTGGGCGCTGGCGGCCGACAGCGACGCCGAGGCGGCGCACCTGGCGCTGTCGCGCGACCGCTGGCGGATCGACCGGCAGCGGGGCGCGCTCGGGCCGCTGCAGGCGCCCGACGAGATCGCCAGGCGCGGCTTCTCGCCGGCCGAGGAGCAAATGCTCGCGCCGATGCGCGGCAAGGCCTTCGTCGGCTCGGCGGCGACGGTGGGCGCGAAGATGCGCGCGCTCGCCGACGCGTTCTCGCTCGACGAGGTGGTGATCAACACCTGGGCGCACGACCCGGCGGTGCGCCGCCACTCGTATGGCTTGCTTGCGGCCGAGTTCGGCTGCGCGTCGTCCTGAGCGAAGCCGGCCGGTCGGCGGGCTCAGCCGCCCAGCCGGCCGTAGGTGAGGCGGCGCCACAGGTACTCGACCGGCCCATACTGGAATCGGCCCAGCCACCAGGCGCTGAGCGGCAGCTGGACGACGAGGAAGAGGCCGGCCGCTAGTACCGTTTCCGCGAGCGGTCCGACCCGGCCCCACCAGCCCAGACCCCAGCCGTAGAAGACGAAGGTGCCCATCAGCGTCTGCAGGAGGTAGTTGCTGAGCGGCATCCGGCCGGCCAGGCCGAACGGGCGGAGCAATCGGGCGGTCCGGGGATGGCCGAGCAGGCGAAGCACGCTGAGCGCATAGAAGACCATCAGCGCGGCCCGGCCGACGGTGCGCGCCAGCGCGGCGGCGAGCGGCGGGGCGCTTGCCTCGCCACCGGCCCCGCCGAACGCGAGCCAAAGCGTGCCTGCGACCAGGGCGAGGACTAGCGCGCCGAGCTGGGCGCGGCGGATCGGCGCGGCCAGCGAAGCCAGCCGCTCGACCCAGCGCCTGCGCCCGACCAGCAGGCCGAGCAGGATGCCGGTCGCCATCTGCACGTAGAACGCCGCGTAGCTGAACAGGCCAAGCGGCGAGCTGTAGCTCCAGGCGAAGATGCGCGCGGTCTCGAACACCGCGTCGAGGAACGAGCCGTGGCCGTAGGCCGCGTCGTTCGAAGCCTCGAAGTCCTGGTACTCGAAGGCCGCGACCGTCTCGGTCGCGAACGAGAAGAGCAGGGGCCGCAGCGCGTCGGAGAGCGCGGGATAGACGAGGCACAGGCCGATCAGGGCGAGTACGGCACCGTCAGGCAGGCGGCGCACGGCGAGCAGGGCGAAGCCGAGCACCGCGTAGACCACGAGCACGTCGCCGGACCAGAGCAGGGCGGCGTGGCACAGGCCGATCGCCAGCAGCGCAGCGAGGCGGCGTGCGTAGAACAAGCCGGCGCCGCCAGCCGGCCGCGTCGCTTCCAGACGGCCGAGCTGCAGGCTGAAGCCGATCCCGAACAGCAGACCGAACATCAGGTTGAACTTGCCGGCGAAGAGCAGCTCGCGCAGGGCGCCGACGAGCGAATCGAGCCCGCTCTCGGCGGGAGCGGGCGGCGTGAACAGCGAGTGCGTGAAGCCCGGCATGTTCATAATGAAGATGCCGAACAGGGCGACGCCGCGCAGCACGTCGAGCGCCGCGATGCGCTTCGCGGCGGGCAGCGGGGCGCTCTGGCCCGGCGCGGTTTCGGCTTCGGCGGTCACGCGCCGACGGTATCAAACGCGGCGCGGCGTGACCGACAGCGCGCTGCCAGCAGAAAGCTCATCGCATGTTCCCCACCGCCATTGCCGGAAGCCTGCCCAAGCCCTCGTGGCTCGCCGAATCCGAGAAGCTCTGGCCCGAATGGAAGTCCGGCGGAGAAGAGCTCGAGCGCGCCAAGGCCGACGCGACCCTGCTCTGGCTCAAGCTCCAGGAAGACGCCGGGCTCGACATCGTCGGCGACGGCGAGCAGTCGCGCCAGCACTTCGTGCACGGCTTCCTCGCCCGGGTCGAGGGCATCGACTTCGAGCACAAGGTGAAGATGGGCATCCGCAACAACCGCTATGACGCGATGGTGCCGCAGGTGGTCGGGCCCTTGCGACTGGGCGGCCGCGTTCACGCGACCGAGGCACGGCTCGCCCGGGCGCACACCGCCAAGCGCCTCAAGTTCACCTTGCCCGGCCCGATGACGATCGTCGACACGGTGGCCGACCGCTTCTACGGCGAGGGCAAGGAGGGTCGCATCCGGATGGCCTTCGCCTTCGCCGATCTGCTCAACCAGGAAGCGCTCGCGCTCGAGGCGGACGGGGTGGACATCGTCCAGTTCGACGAGCCGGCCTTCAACGTCTACATGGCCGACGCCGCCGAGTGGGGCGTCGCCGCGCTCGAGCGTGCCGCGCAGGGGCTGAAGTGCAAGACCGCGGTGCATATCTGCTACGGCTACGGGATCAAGGCCAACATCGACTGGAAGGCGACGCTCGGCGAGCAGTGGCGCCAGTACGAGCAGGTCTTCCCGGCGCTCGCGAAGAGCGCCATCGACCAGGTCTCGCTCGAGTGCTTCAATTCGCACGTGCCGTCCGAGCTGATGCGCCTGCTCGCCGGCAAGGACGTGATGGTCGGCGTGATCGACGTCGCCTCCGACGTGATCGAAACGCCCGAGGAGATCGCCGAGACGATCGGCCGCGCCCTGCAGTTCGTGCCGAAGGAGCGGCTGATCGCCTGCACCAACTGCGGCCTCGCGCCGATGCGCCGCGCGGTCGCCGAGGCCAAGCTCGCCGCGCTGGCGCGGGGCGCCGCGCTGGCGGCCGAGCGCCACGCGTGAAGGCGCCGTTCGCCGCGCCGATCACGCCGCCCGAGCGCGCCGCGAGCGCGCTCGTCGAGCAGGGACATGCCGTGCTCGATCCGGCCGGCTTCGCGACGCTGGCGCAGGCGCCGCTGACCGCGTTCGACGCCATGCGCACGTCGTGGGACGACCTCCCGCCCGACACCTACCTGCGCGACGGCGGCCACTACCGGCGCCGGCGCCACTCGTGCTTCGTCGTCCGCGGCAGCGAGGTCGAGCCGGTGCCGCATCGCGCGCACTGGCAGCCGGTCGAGTACAACGCGCTGCACGGCGGCCTCGAGCGCTGGTTCGAGCCGATCGCCGCCGGCGTCGTCGCCCGCGAGGCGTGGCGCGGGATGCTGTCGGCGATGGGCCGGCTCGCGTCGTCGCTGCGCGGCGACCGGCCCTGGTACGCGGAGGCGCACCAGTTCCGGATCGACACCACCGACGGCATCGGCCGGCCGACGCCCGAGGGCGCGCATCGCGACGGCGTCGACCTGGTGGCGGTGCTGCTGGTCGGCCGCGAAGGCATCAAGGGCGGCGAGACCCGCGTCTTCGACAGCGACGGCCCGACCGGCATGCGCTTCACGATGGAGGAGCCGTGGACCTGCCTGCTGCTCGACGATGCACGCGTGATTCACGAGAGCACGCCGATCCAGCCGCTCGAGGCCTACGGACATCGCGATACGCTGGTGCTGACCCTGCGCGCCGGCGGGTTCCAGGGCGCGGATGCGCCGAAGGGCGAGGCAGGCCCCGGTTAGCGCAGACCCAGGACGTTGTGCGCCAGCACCGGGCGCTGAAAGCCCTTTAGTGTCAGCTCACCCATCGACTCGGCTTCGATGTGCGCTTCGGCCTTGGTGAGAATGCGCGGCGAGACCAGGATCTGGCCATCGCCGGCCTCTCCGCACAGGCGTGCCGCGAGGTTGGTGACCGTGCCGATGGCGCCGTAGTCGAGGCGGCCCTCGAAGCCGATCGCGCCGATCGTCGCGTAGCCGCCGGCGATGCCAGCGCCGAAGCCGAGCGAGTAGCCGTGTTTCTTCCACGCGCGGGTCAGGATCGCCATCGACTCGCGCATCCGCAGCGTCATACGGATGGCCTGGAACTCATGGTCCGCGACCGGCAACGGGTCGTTGAACAGGATCATCACGCCGTCACCCGCGAAGTGCTCGATCGTGCCATCGTGGGCGATGATCTCCCGACCGAGCTCCGCGTGGTACTCGCGCAGCACGTTCATCACCTCCTCGGGCTCCGCGGTCTCGGTGAAGGCGGTGAAGCCGCGCAGGTCGACGAACACCACCGTGATCTCCCGGCGCCGCGTCTTGAGCGGATCCTCGGCGTCGCCGGCCATGATCAGGTCGCTGACCTTGGGCGAAAGGAATCGGGTGAGCTTGGACATCTGGCCGATTTGCGCCACCTGCTCGGCCACGCGGGTCTCCAGCCGCGCATTCCATTCGGCGATCTGCGCCGCCTGCTCCTCCACCTGCCGGTTCTTGTCGCGGATCTCGGAGTAGAGCGCTTCGAGCGTCCGGTTCTTCTCGCTGATGACCTTGTTCGCCTCTTCGGTTCGGCGGGTCGCATCGATGAGCTCGCGCTCGACGAGCTTGCGCTCCGTGATGTCGGTCATCACCGTGATCGCCCCGCCCGACGCCACGCGGCAGCGCAGGATGCGGTACCAGCGCCCATCGGGCGCGTGATCCTCGAAGCTGCGCCCCGAGGGGTGGCGAAGACTTTCTACGCGCTCGGCGACCTGGGTGGCGGCGTCGCCCTCGCCGTAGTAGCCGTTCTCGGCCAGGTAGCGCAGGAACTCGGGGTAGGGGCGACCGGGCTGCAGCAGCTCTTGCGGCACGGTGTACATCTCCCGGAAGCGGTTGTTGCAGACGACGATGTCGAGGTCGTGATCGGTATAGACCAGCGCACCGGGCATGTTGTCGAGGGCGACGTGCAGCTGGGCTTCGCCGGCGGCGAGGTCGAGCTCGGCCTGCTTCTGCTCGGTGATGTCGGTCATCACCGTCACCGTGCCGCCGTCGGCGACCCGCCGGCGCACGATTCGCAGCCAGCGCCCGTCGGGCGTGCGGTCCTCGAAGCTGCGCTCGGAAGGATGACGCAGGCTTTCGATGCGGCGATCGACCAGCAGTGCACGGTCGCCTTCGCCGTAGTAGCCGTTGTCGGCCAGATAGTTCAGGAAGTCGGGGTAGGGCCGGCCGGGCCGCAGCAGTTCCTCCGGTACGGGATAGAACTCGCGGAAGCGCACGTTGCAGAGGACGATCTTCAGGTCCCTGTCGGTGTACACGAGCGCGCCCGGCATGTTGTCGAGGACGACCCGAAGGCGAGCCTCGGCATCGCTCCGCTCGCGGTCTCCGGCACTCGCCTCGAGCTGGTGCGCCATCCCGTCTCCCTGGATCCGGTTTTGACGCCATTGTGCGGCGTGCGCGCAGGGCGCCCCCGGAGCTGCTTTCGACGGCCAAGCGCCAGCGCCGCGTTCAATCGGCCCGGTCCACCTCGATGCGTTGATGCACCTCGCCGAGGTGCTGATCGCAGCCAGTGACCGCGTCGGCGCGCGAGAAGCGCTCCCCGAGGCGGGGAAACTGCACAGGTGATGCGCGTGCCGATGGAGGACTACACGATCGAGGTGCTGCCTTTCCTAGGCGCGATGCTCGTCGTGCTGCTGCTCACCCTGTTTCCGCAGATCACGCTCTGGCTGCCGAACTACGTCTACGGCTTGGCGCCCGGCTGAAGGCGCCGCTCGCAACTCCGCGAGCCGGCGCTGGTTGCCGACCACCTCGCCCGTGCAATCGATGCGGGATGGGTCTCGCTCCTATGGTCGCACAGTGATGCTGCGGAATGATCGCTCGTCCGGTGGCCGATCCTTGCATCGAACGCCGTTCTTCTCCACGCCACCATCGTCGCTGAGAATCTGGACGTCCGCTGTCCCCGGCACCTCGAACAGCGCTTCGGGTCGCAAGGCACCGAGCCTCGCGCGGATGGCCTGGGGGGCCGCACCCCTGGCTTGGCCGGACCACCGGTAAAGGGCGAAGCTACCGATGTCCGCAGGCGGCCCCGCAACGACGAGATAAGCCGATCCGATGCGCTCGAGACTGCGAATTCCCCGGCCGTCCAGATCGACTTCAATGGGTGCGCCCAGTTTGGCGCGCGCGCCTGACACGACTTCGAGCGGGTTCTCGATCGGAACGATCAACGCCCGACCCCCGGGGATCGGGTTCCGAAAGCCAATCAACAGCCTGCCGTCCGGCGTGGCCGCCAAGCCTTCGATGTTCAGGCCGTCCCGCGCCTCCGGGGAGAGCTTCGAGGCTCGGCCGAGTCGGTAGGGTCTAAGCGCGGCGTCGGCCATCAAGTCGTCGAGCAGCCTGAGATACTGAGGTCCCACCGGTCTCAGCGTGGGAGGATCGGATCCGGGAACAATCTCGGTGGCGAACAATCGATGGCGGTCCTCGCGCTTCTTGCCATCGCTGTTTCGCCCATGAGAGGCGATCCAGTAGATGCGCCCCCCGAGCTCGGCCGCACCCTCGATGTCCGACTCCTTGTCCTCTTTGGTTTCGAGGAACTTCCAGAGCGGCACCGTCCCCACGGGGGCGGGTTCGCCTCGCCTGTACACGAGCAGCGTGTTCCGCTCGTCGTCGGCGACCACGAAGTGATCGGCGCCCAGCGCGACCGCGGCCGACGCGTCGCACATGCCGCTATAGATCGCGACGTCGTGCCGCAGGGCCGGGCCCGACATGGCAAGGGCCACGGACAGCGGCAATGCGGCAAAGAAGGGGCTCATACGACCTCCGAAGCCTTCCGGACCGGCGAGTTGACTCCGCTTCTTGCGTTCGGCCCATGCCGGATCGCATCGCCGAACACACCATGGCCCCACGCGCCGGCCGGTCTGTGCGCCAACGCACTTGGGCCCGCTGGACCGACTGCGACCATTCAGAGCTGCCTGGGATCGAGCGCGTCCCGCAGGCCATCGCCCAGCAGGTTGAACGCCAGCACCAGCAGGAAGATCGAGACCCCCGGCCAGATCGCCATCCAAGGGGCGTTGTCAACGTAGTTCTTGGCGGTGTTGAGCATGCTGCCCCAGCTCGGCGCCGGTGGCTGCTGGCCGAGGCCGAGGAACGACAGGCTGGCCTCGGCGATCACCGCCGCGGCGATCGCCAGCGTCGCCTGGACGATCAGCGGCGCGGCGATGTTGGGCAGCACGTGGCGCAGCGCCTGGCGCAGGGGCGAGGCGCCGAGGGCGCGCGCGGCCTCGATGTAGTCCTCGACCTTGACGTGGATCACCGCGCCGCGGGTCAGCCGGGCGAAGATCGGCGTCGCCGAGATGCCGATCGCGATCATCGCGTTGGTCAGGCTGGGGCCGAGGAACGCCGCCAGGGCGATCGCCAGGATCAGGAACGGGCAGGCGAGGAAGGCGTCGATCACGCGCGAGATCGCGGCGTCGATCCAGCCGCCGAGAAAGCCCGCCGCCAGGCCGATCGGCACGCCGAGCAGCAGCGAGATCGAGACCGAGACGACGCCCGCGAGCATCGACGCGCGCGTGCCCCAGATGACGCGGGAGAACACGTCGCGGCCGATCTCGTCGGTGCCGAACCAGTGCTCGGCGCCGGGCGGTTTGCGGATCGCGCCCCAGCTCGTCGCGATCGGGTCCTGCGGCGCGATCCAGCCGGCAAAGACGGCGAGCACGATGAATCCGACGACTACCGCGAGCCCGAACATCGCGCTGCGCCGCCGCCGGAGCTTGCGCCAGGCGCGGTGCCACGGGCCGGCCGGCAATGGCGGCGGCGCGACCGTGCCGGGGAGGGGCGCCAGCACCGCCGCCATCAGCCGCGCAGCCTCGGGTTGAGGGCGAAGTAGGCCAGGTCGGCGAGCAGGTTGAGGGCGATGTAGGTCGTCGCCGTCACCAGCACGACCCCCTGCACGACCGCGTAGTCGCGGTTGAACACGGCGTCGACGATCAGCTTGCCGAATCCCGGGATGGTGAAGACCTGCTCGGTCAGCACCGCGCCCGAGAGCAGGGCGCCGAACTCGAGCGCGCCAAGGGTCACCACCGGCACCAGGGCATTGCGCAGCGCGTGTCTCAGGACGACCGGCGTCTCGCCCAGGCCCTTGGAGCGGGCGGTACGGATGTAGTCGGCCGAGAGCACCTGCAGCATGGCGCTGCGGGTATGGCGCATCAGCACCGCAGCGAGCGCATTGCCGAGCACGAAGGCCGGCATGATCATGGCGGCGATGTTGGCGCGCAGGTCCTCGAACGGGCTGACGTAGCCGGAGGCCGGCAGCCAGCCGAGCTGCACCGAGAACAGCAGGATCATGAGGATGCCGAGCCAGAAGTTCGGCGTCGAGAGGCCCCAGAGCGCGAACGCATTGGCAGCGGCATCCCAGACGGTGCCGCGGCCGACGGCGGCGGCCACGCCGGCCGGGACGCCGACGACGAGCGCGATCACCATCGCCAGCACCGCGAGCTCCGCCGTCACCGGCAGCTTCTGCAGCACCAGGTCGAGCACCGGCTGCTGGTTGCGCACCGATTCGCCGAGGTCGCCGCGCAGCACCCCGCCCATCCAGTACGCATAGCGCACCGGCAGCGGCTCGTCGAGATGGAGCTTCTTGTGCAGGTAGGCGATGACGGTCGGGTCCTGGTCCTCGCCGGCGAGGATCTTCGCCGGGTCGCCCGGCAGCAGCTGCTGCAGCCCGAAGATCAGCATCGACACCAGCACCAGCGTCGGCACGACCGTGCCGAGGCGGCGGGCGAGGAAGCCGAGCATCGGCGTCAGCGCGGGTGTTGGCTGGGGCGGCGGGTGACGGCCGCGCCAATCCTCTCGACCGTCGGGGCCGCGCCGATCATGGCGCCATCTTCAGGCCGGCGACCCGCAGCAGGCCGTCGGGCAGGCCGCGCACGCCGCCGAGCCTGGCGTTGTAGGCCCACAGCCAGTTGCGGTGATAGAGATAGATGACCGGCCGCTCCTTGAGCACGCGCGCGGCGATCTGCTCGAACAACTTCTTGCGCTCGGCCGGGTCGCGCGCCGCCCGCGACTGGTTCAGCAGCGCGTCGGTCTGGGCGTCGCAGTAGCCGGCGTAGTTGAGCGGCTGCTTGCAGCCGTGGAAGCTGAACAGGTTGCCGTCGGGGTCGGGCCGGCCGCTCCAGGCCAGGAGATAGGCCTCGTAGTCGCCCTTGTCGGCCATGTTGAGAGAGGTCGCGAACTCGGCCGCCTGGATCTTGATGTCGAAGCCGGCGTCGCGCGTCATCGCCTGGATCACCACCGCCAGGCGCTGCGCGTCGGAGGTGGTAGGTGCCACCAGCGTGAAGCTCGGCCGCGGCACGCCGGCCTCCTTGAGCAGCGCCTTGGCGCGGGCGATGTCGCGCTTGGGCAGGGGCACGTTCTTCGCGTACCAGGCGCTGGTCGGCGCCACCCACTGGTTGCCGACCTGCGCCTCGTTGTCCATCACCACCTGGGCCAGGCCCTGCCGGTCGAGCGAGAGTTCGAGCGCCTCGCGCACGCGCGGGTCCTTGCCGAGCGGGTTCTGCTGCGCCTTCTCGCTCTTGCCGACGTTGATGGTCAGCCCCTGGTAGCCGATCTCGGTGATGCTCGCGGTCTTCAGCTTCCGGTCGCTCTTCAGCTTCTCGAAGTCGCTCGACGCGACCCGCTCGATGAAGTCGAGCTGGCCCGACTTGAGGTTGGCCAGGCGCACCGTCGCATCGGGAATCGGCGTGTAGACGACCTTGTCGAAGTGGACCTGGTCCTTGTTCCAGTAGCCGGCGTAGCGCTCGAGGACGATCCGGTCCTGCGCCACCCGCTCGGTGAACTTGAAGGGACCCGAGCACACCGGCCTGGTGCCGAACTTGTCGCCCTCGGCCTGCGCTGCCTTCGGCGAGACCATCATCCCGGCCCGGTCGGAGAGCTGCGCGAGGAGCGGCGCGAACGGCGCCGATAGGTTGAGCCGGACCGTCAGCGGGTCCACCACGTCCAACGTGGCGACCGGCGCCAGCTCGCCGCGCCGGTTCGAGCCGGCCATCGTCTTGTGCCGCTCGATGTTGAACTTCACCGCCGCGGCGTCGAGCTTCTCGCCGTCGTGGAAGGTGACGCCGGGGCGGATCTTCAGCGTCAGCGTCTTGCTGTCGGCCGACCACTCGTAGCCGGTGGCGAGCTGCGGCACGATCTGCAGCTTCTCGTCGATGTCGAACAGCTTGTCGCAGAGGCCCGCGAAGACGATCCGGCCGACGAAGCTGCGCGCCAGCGTCGGGTCGAGCACGTCCGGGTCTTCGGCGAGGCCGATGCGCAGGGTCTGCGCCGAGGCAGTGACCGACGAGAGCGCGAGCAGGGCGAAGGCGAAGTGGCGCAGGGTGGGGAAGGTCATCGGGGGCTACTCCGTGAGGTATGGAAGGCGGCGATGCGTGCCTCGATCTCGTCGCGATCGGTCAGGCCGCCGGCGCTGT
>JBDTUG010000021.1:0-25699 GCA_040007855.1 Caldimonas sp. | reverse complement strand
CCGCGGCTCGGCGTCGCCGAGACGAACAGCAGGCCGTCGGGCAGCAGGTCGGAGACGACGACATTGGTCGCGCTCGTCGTCGGGCCGAGGTCGCTGACCGTGATCGTGTAGGTGATCGTGTCGCCCTTGTTCGGCGTCGCGTTGTCGACCGTCTTGGCGATCGCGACGTCGGCGCTCTGCGGGGTGGAGCCGGCCTGCGATCGGTTGTTGCTGTCGTCGGGATCGCACTGATCCGAGTGGGTGATGAAGGCGTAGTTCGTCGGCCGGGCAATGTTGTCGATGTCCTGGTCGGGGACGTAGGCCTTGGTGACCTTGACCCGCAGCAGCAAGGTCGCCGACTTGCCGTTGGCGAGATCGCCGACGGTCCAGACGCCCTTCTCGGCGTCGTACGAGCCGACGCTCGGCGTCGACGACTGCAGGATCTGGTCGACCGGCAGCCAGTCGCCGACCTTGACGCCCGTTGCGTCGTTCGGCCCGGCGTTGCTGATCTTGACCGTGTAGGTGACGATGTCGCCGACGTTCGGCGTCGGGTTGTCGATCGACTTGACGACCGACAGGTCGGCCTCCTGGACCATGACAGTCACGCTGGAGGTGTTGTTCGTCGTGTCCGGGTCGACCGCGCCGGCAGCGCTCACCGTCGCCGTGTTCATGTGCTCGTCGCAGTCTTGCTGAGAGGCGACGATGGTCAGCGTCTTCGACTCGCCGTTCTTCAGGTTGCCGATGGTCCAGATGCCGGTACTGCCGTCGTAGCGGCCGGCGCCGGTGCTGAACGACTCGTACTTCAGGCCTTCCGGCAGCTTGTCCTTGACCTCGACGCCGCTGGCGTCGCCCGGCCCGTTGTTGGTGACCTTGATGGTGAAGGTCACCTTCTCGTTCATGCCGAGGAGGGTCTTGTCGGCGGTCTTCTCGATCTCGAGATCGGCGTGGCAGTCGACGTCGGAGAACTGCACGTGGTCGATGAACACGATCTGGCTGCCGATCGTGTTGACGCTGTCGGTGCCGCCCGGGATGTACTGGAGAGAGAACGTGACGACCTGGCCGAGGAACTGCTCGGGCACCTCGACCGCGTACGTCGTCTTGTCGAAGAAGCCGGCGGACAGCGTGACCTCTCCGAGCGTTTCCTCGCTGGTACCGTCGGCGAACTTCATCGTCACATTGATCTTGGCGTCGCCGACCGCCAGGAACGGCGTGAGGACGTCGAAGGTCAGGCAGTGCGTCTCGGGCGGGACGTAGAGGCGGTTATGGGTGATCGTGTCGAAGTTGCCGACGGCATCGATCACCTCCTCGACGAAGGCCGCCGAGCCGCCGACCAGCGGGCCCGCGATCGCCGCGACGACGGGCGCGAGCGCCGCCGGTGCGCCGATCAGGAAGGCATGGTCGGAATCCTTGGGAACCAGCTTGTCGAGAATGTCCTCGGCGTACTTGCCGACCGTCTTGCCGGGGTCGCTGAAGAACGGCAGCTTCTTCTTGATCCCGTTCAGGAGCTTGCGCGCCCAGCCTTGGTCCTCGGGGTCGAAGTGGTTGACGCCCTTCTCGACGTCCTTCTTGATGAACTCGTCGATCTTCGGCGAGATCACTTTTTCGTAGATCTGGGTGAAGGCCGACCGGAAGATCGTCTTCGGATCGGTCTCGAGGACGAACGCCTCGCTGACGTCGATGTGGCCGATCAGCGGCGAGAGTGCGTCGAAGGTGAAGCCGCTGCCGCCGTGGAACGACCAGCCCGGGATCTCGTACGAAAACGGGAAGCGGTTGCTCGCGTAGATGAGCGGCAGCTCGCGGTGGCTGAGGCCATCCTCGAAGCTGCCGTTGTAGAGCGTCGGGATCGGCGACGGCGGGCCGGCCGGGGTCGGTGCCACCGGAGGCCGGGTGATGGCGCCGAGCGTGCTGTACGCGAAGCCGCCGCGCAGTCCTTCCCAGTTGCCGTCCGGGATCAGCACGCCGCCCGAGGCATTGCCGACCGAGCCGACCTGGGGCGCCTTGTACCAGGGGTTGGGGTTGGCCGGATCGAAGTCGGTGAACGGCACGAAGACGCTGAGGTCGACGAACGGGATCTCGCTCAGCTTGTCGGCCAGCTCCTTGATCCAGCCGAATCCGGCCTGGCTGCCGATGTCCTGGTCGGAGAGCCGACGGAAGATCGGCTCGCTTTGCGTGCCGCTGGTCGAGGCGAAGCCCTGCTTGTTGAGGTCCACCGTGCCGGCGTACCAGGCGAGCAGCCGGTCGTTCGCCCCGCCCCAGCCGAGCGCGCCCTTGAACACCGTGTAGCTGATCGGCCCGACCTTGATCGTGATGTCGGCCTTGGCGTCGTCCTGCGTGAAGCCGGTGCGGCCGGTCAGGTCTTCGTTGATGTCGGCGCCGTCGATCGAGTGGCCCGATTCGGTCAGGGTGAAGGTCGAGCTGTTTCCCGTCGTCTGGTAGTAGTTGTCGAAGAAGCCGATGTTGCGCCAGCGCTCGATCTTCGGATCGCCGAAGTCGCCGTACGGGGCCGGGTCGAGCGCCACGCCGGCGTACGACGCCGCCTCCACGGCCACCTTGAGACCCTTGCTCAAGGCGATCAGCGCCTCGCCGATGACCGGGATCTCGGCGGTGAGGGTGAGCAGCTTGTCGATCGTGTCGATCGCCGACTTGATCGGCAGGTCGAGCGACTTCTGTGCCTGATCGTGCGGATCGAGCGTCGTCATGTGAATGTTGTTCACCGACGGGAAGAAGTAGTCCATGCGCCGTAGCGCCTGGTTGTTGACGACTGCGCCCCGGCCCTGGCCGATGAAGTGCAGCGGCGACTCGAAGATGCCGCCGCCGAGCTCGGCGTTGAACTGCAAAAGCGAGGCGAACAGCGCGTCGCCGGCGGCCTCGGCGAAGCCGCTGTCGGTGACGTCGGACTCCTTGGTCCAGTCGAAGACGAGGACCAGCTGCCTGCCACCAGCGGCCTGGGCCGCGGTGATGCCGTCGACGCCCGGATGGTTGTAGTCGCTCCAGCGCCCGGTCACCGGGTCGTAGACGAGCACCGTGCCGGGACCCTGCGGATCGTCGTTGCCGAGCTGCGCGATCGTCTGCGCCAGCGCGATCATCGAGTCGGGCAGCGTGCCGGTCGGCCCGATCGACCAGCCTATCTGCGTGCTCGGCGACAGCACGGTGACGGTGCTGAACGGCGTCGAGACCGGCGGCAGCGGCACCTTGAACGACGCCGAGCGGCGCGCTAGGCCGCCGTCGGGCGTGCGCGCCTCGACGCCCCAGTAGTAGGTCTGTCCGGCCGTCAGCTCGATCCCCGGCGGCAGCGTGAAGCTCGTCTCGGTGCCGACATCGACGCCGTTGACGATCCGGTTCGGGTTCATGTCGCTCGACGACAGGCCGCGCGTGTCGGACGGGAACAGCCCGTTGCCTTGCGAGAAGACGCTGAGATAGATCTTGCTGGTGATGCCCTCGCGGCCGCCGACCGACCAGTCGAAGAAGTCGTTGTTCTGGTACGGGTCGAGCTGCAGGAAGCCGGGGTTGGTCTGCGCCGCGATGCCGCCAGGGAAGCCGCCGGTCGCGATCGGCGCGCTGGTGCTGCCGGCCGGGACGCCGAAGACGTTGCGCGGCTCGCCGTCGGGGCCGATCTCGGTGTGGAAGGTGTAGTCGGCCTTGACGTCGATCGACGGATTCAGCACGTCGATCGCCAGCTTGCGCATCGCGGTCGGATTGCCGGCGAGGTTCTTCTCGACCTCCTGGATGATCGCGAAGGCGTCGAACACGAACACGCCGCCCCGCCCCGTCTCGCCCGGCAGGCCCTGGTAGCTGACGTAGAGGTACTGGCCGTCCGACGAGATCGCGATGTCGACCGGGTAGCCGAACGGGATCGCCCGCGTCGCGGCGACCAGCTCGGGGTGGTCGCCCAGCGGGTTCTTGATGATGCCGACGTTGCCGCCGGCGTAGTTCACGTTCGCGCTCTGGTCGAGGTAGCGGCCGTTGACGATGTCGCCGCGACCGGTGATGAAGGCATACGCGCCGTCCGGCGAGAAGACGATGCCGCTCGCGTTGTGCACAGACAGCTGCTTGTTGCGCGCCGACTCGAGCTTGTCGAGATCGAGCGGGATCGTCTGCTTCTGGGCGGCCGCCGAGTTGGTGATGTAGACGCCGCCGTTGTCGGTTTCCGAATTGGTGAAGCCGACGTCGTTGCGCCCCGGCGTGATCGTGACTGCGTAGGTCTCGCGGCTGCCCGGGATCACCTTGATGCCGACCGGGCCGCCGCTGGCGAGCGGCGCCAGATCCATTACGATCAGGTTGCCGGCCTTCTTGTCGAACGGACCGCCGTTCGGATCGTCGCTTTCGTTCGGCGCGGTCGCGTAGAGGTACCGGCTGTCCGCCGACACCGCCAGGTTGCGGAAGCCCGAGGGCGCGATCGACGTGTCGCGGTACAGCTGCTGGTCGGCCTCGGACAGGCCACCGAGGGCGACGCTGCCGACCGCGATGTTGCGGACCACGGTGTTGTAGGTCGGCGAGAGCGGATCGATGTCGATCTGGAAGATGTACGACGAGGCGATGCCGCGGATCAGGTACGGGCTCTGCGCCGCGGCATAGGCGTACTTGCCGTCGGGCGAGATCGCGATGCCGTAGGGCTGCGCCCCGAACGGCATCAGGATTTCCTTCGACGTCGGATTGCCCATCAGCTGGACGATCAGCGATTCGTCGGTGTAGACCTTTCCGTTCGACTCGGTGGCGGTGAGGCGCAGCCGGTAGAAGCCCGACGCGTACAGCTGCGGGTCAAGCTTGACGAGCACGCCGCTGTCGAGCGGGCCGCTGCCGTCGGCCAGCGCGATTGCCGGACCGCCTTTGAGCGACACCATCTCGAGGTGCCACGGCGCATCGACGCTGACGGTGCCGCGGATGTCGATCGGATCGGCGAGCGCTGCCGCGTGCATTTCGGTGTCGATCGCCACGCCGAACGGCGCGGCGATCTTGTGCACCGGCAGGTTGAGCGGCGTGCGCGTCGCCGCGACGTCGATCTCCTGCAGCGTGATCGTGTCGACCACCGCGACCCGGCCGGTGCCGCGCAGCGTCACGTAGGCGCGGGTGTTGTCGGGCGTGACCGCGACGTCGCGCGGGAACGGGTTGGCTATTTCGCCCTGCAGCGGGATGCGGGCGATCAGGTTGCCGAGCGTGCCGGCGGCGCGGTGCTCCGGATCGCCGTCGAGCACCGCCAGGTCGCCCTCGACGCCGGTCGCGGTGTAGCGTGCCTCGGGCAGTGCGACGAAGACGTAGGTGCCGTTGGAATCGATGGTCGCGCCGTTGCTGACGGAAGGCACTTCGACGGTCGAGACCTGGCCACCCGAGAACGACGGCGAGCCGTCGATCCGGGTCACCGAGATCTCGGCCAGGCCGAGGACGACGCTGTCCGGAACGTTGACGCGCAGCTCGCTGTCGCTGCCGGAGACCGGATGCACGTTGATCCGCTTGCCGTACGGGCCGCCCAGCGAGAAGGTGACCGTGACGTCGGTCGCCGACTGCCCCCCGGTAAAGTTGCTGCCGGTCAGGACGATCTGGTGCAGGACCTGGTTGGTCCCCGAATCGACCGGCATGTCGACGCTCAGGCCGGTGATCTGCGGCGCCGTCGGCGACGCGACCTGCGACAGCGGGATATCCGTCTGGTAGTTGTTGACCGCGCCCGGATCGATCTGGTAGCTGGCGGCCGTTGTGACCGGCAGGCCCACCGGCGGGATCAGCTGGATCACGAAGGGCGTCGGCTCCGGAGCCGACGGCAGGGCGATCGTCGCCAGGATGCCGGCGATGCTGCCGATGGCGAACGCGCCCATAGGGCCGAAGCCGACCGACGCGATCGTCGCCACGGTCAGCGTCACGGCCAAGTTGATGCCGATCAGCTCGGCCGTGCTGAACCCGGCCTCGCCGATGTTGCTGCCGCCGTAGGCGACCATGTACTGGGCGTTGCCATTGACGCCGGGGTACGGCGGCGAGCTGGTGCGGGCGAAGCCGTCGGCGCCGACGATGCCCTTCTCGACCTGCCACCAGATCGGGTGGGTCGTGCCGTCCGAATTGAGGTAGTCGCCGGCGGCGAAGAAGTAGACCGTGGAGCCGGGCAGGATCGACGGGTCGACCCTGATCGCGAGCTGCAGCGGCACCGTCAGCGGATCGGGGCCGACGTCGAGCTCGAATGCGGCGCCGAACTGGAAGCCTTCCGGCATCAACAGCGGCAGGTCGGCCAGCGTCTGGTTGGTGATGCTGACCACCGCCGGCGTGGCCAGCACACCGGGCGGCACCGCGACCGACGATCCGTCGCTCGCCTGGACGATGCCGCCGTCGTCGCCCAGCATCGCCGGGCCGGGTGGCAGCGGCGCCCGCACGAGCACTGGGATCACCGACTCGGCGGCGCCGTTGATGATCGTGACGGTGACCTCGCCCTCGCCGACCGCGGTCGCCATGCCGTCGGCGCTGAGCTCGATGACGCCGGGCCGGCTCACGTAGTAGTGCGTGCCCGACGCGCCGGCGGTGAGGTTGGTGGTGAGCAGCGTGTCGGATTCGGGGTAGACCTTGAACTGCCGACTGCCGCCGCTGCTGCTCAGCGTCACCGCCGCCGGGTACGCGTTGAGGCCGTCGAAATAGAGGTTCAGACCGAGCAGGTCATGCGGCAGGCCGACCGTGACCGCGGTCGCCGCCGTGATGCCGTGGCTCGAGGCGAGCAGGATCGTCGTGCCCCCGGCCAGCGCCTGCAGCACGCCCTCGGCCGAGACGCTGGCGATGCCCGGATCGGTCGTCTCGAACTGGAGGTACGACGCCGGCAGCACGACCCCGGCCTGGTCGGCGAAGGTGCCAATCAGACTCGTCCTGACATTGCCGCCGAGGTCGAGGCGCGGCTGCCGGTCGCTGAAGTCGATGTCGATCAGCGGCGCGTCGCTGACGTCGACCGCGACGGCGGCCGAGGTCGACGCCGCATAGCCGTCATCCGCCTGGAACGAGAACGAGGCATCGCCGGTGAAGCCGGCGAGCGGCGCGAAGGTCGCCATGTGACCGCTCGGATCGAGGGTCACGGTGCCGCCGACGCTGCCGACGATCCGGTACGTCAGCTCGTCGCCGGACGGATCGAACGCATGCTCGGCCAGGTCGATCGTCACCGACAGGTCGGCATGGGTGAGCAGGGCCGCGCTCTCGACGCTGGGCGGGCCGAGCGCCTGGAAGCCGAAGTTGGCGGCGAGCAGTTGCAGGTCGGAAGCGTCGACGACGCCGTCACGGTTGCTGTCGATCGGCACCGCGTAGCCCGGATCGGACGAGGTCAGCCCGAGCGACTGGCCGACCAGCACGTTGTCCTGGCCGTCGACCTTGCCGTCCTGGTTGGCGTCGCCGGCGACGAACACGCGCACGCTGTAGCCGCCGGCGCCGGCGGCGTCGGCGGCGGCGATCTCGAGCAGGGTCAGGCCGACCTGGCTGACCGAATACAGGGCGAAGCTGCTGCCGGCGACGCTGCGCTCGACCAGCGGCGTCAGCCCGGCGATCCGGGCGATCGCCGGCTGAAGGCCGCTTCCCGGTGTCGCGGTCACCTCGATCCCTAGCAGGATCGAACCGCTCGGTGTGCCCTGGAGTTCGAGCGGCCGAAGGGCCAGCGACAGAAGGTCGGTCGCACCGGCGGCGAGCGCGCCGACGTGCTCGCCGCCCAGGAACGCGCTCGCGGCGCCGAGGTCGGCGGCCAGGGCGACGACCTCGGTGGCAGCGCCGTAGCGGATCGCGTCGCCGGGCTCGGGGGCCGGCGCCGTCGCGAGGGAAAGCAGGTGCGGCTCGCCGGGCGAATAGCCGTAGCGGCTGGTTTCGCGGCTGGCGGTGTTGTGCACCGAGACCAGATCGCCGTTCGGGTCGTATTGGTAGCTGACGCGGGCGCCGTCCGGGCCAACCACCGAGACGATCCGGCCGGCGCCGTCGCGGACGAAGCGGACCGCCTCGCCGGTCGAGGCGGTGATGCCGTTGTCGCCGAAGTACAGGTGCGCGCCGCCGGGCAGGACCTGGTCGTCGACCTGTCCCTGCGCATTCAGGTGCCAGACGGTGCCGTCGGCGCCGGTCAGCGTGTAGGCGGCGCCTGCGAAGGCCCCGCTGGCCGGGTTGTAGCCGCGCGCGCTCTGCAGTTCGCGGAAGCCGTCGCGACTGCGCACCAACACCGCATCGGCCGAGTCGAGCTGGAAGTCGATGCCCGGATCGGCGACGAAGCCCGGCGTGTAATAGGTGAGGCCCGGCGTCTCGTGCCGCTCGGGCGCGAAGGTGAAGCCGGTGCGCCGGCCGTCGGGCAGCGTCAGGTAGACCCGGGTGCCCTGCTTGAACGGCGTGTAGTCGCCGAACGCCTCGCGGGCGGTCGGCGCGGCGCTGGTGTGCAGGTTGAAGTCGCGGTTCGCCAGCCGCCAGCCGTTGCCGAACGACCCGCTCGCGTCGCGCTCCAGCGCGTCGTAGGAGCGGACCAGGGCGATCGTCGCACCGCCCAGGGTCACCGTCAGGTCGCTTGCCGACCGCACATAGCCGCCCGGCTTCGTGGCGGTGTTGGCCTCGATCAGCGCCTCGGTCGAGCTGCTGCGGCCGGTGAGGTCGATGGCGGTGAGGCGCAGCCGGTAGCTGTCGTTCGCGACCGTCGCCGGGTCGAAGCTGTACAGGACGCCGCTGACGGGATCGTGACCCTCGGCGACGGTGGTGAAGACGTTCGAGCCGAGCTCGGCGCGCTCGAGCACCCAGCCGTCGAGATTGCTGTCGACAATGCTGCCGGCGATGTCGGCCGCGGTCGTGAACAGCGCACCGCCGACCGGCACGGCGAGCGAAACCACCGGCGCGACGGTGTCGGCCGGGTCGCGCACCTTCAGCACCGCCGTCGTGCTGCCGACGCGGCCGTCGGCATCGGTCGCGCTGGCGGTAATCGGGTAGCGCCCCGGCAGGGCCGGGATGTAGGTGGCGCGGCCGTGCTCGTCGAGCGTCAGCGCCTGCCCGGCGACCGTCAGGGTCAGGCCGGTCACCGGCGCGAAGCTCGAGGCGGCGACGTGGACGACCACCGGCGAGAGCGGCACGCCCGGGAAGCTCGGCGTCAGCTCGACCAGGACGGCGGGCGCGACCGGCGCCAGCGTCGAGCGGAACACCGCCGGCCGGCTGACCGAGAGCTCGCCGTCGCTGACCGTGAACTGGACCGCGAAGTCGCCGACCTGACCCGGCGCCGGCGTCCAGGCGAACAGGCCGGTCTGCGCATCGAGGGTGGCACCGAACGGCAGCCCGGTCGCCGAATACGACAGCATCGCGCCGAGGTCGAGATCGACCGCCTGCAGCTGCAGCGCGAACGGCTGGCCGACGAGCACGGCATGGTTGTCGACCTGCAGGGTCGGCGCGCGATCGACGTTGTCGATATGCAGCGCGACGTCGATGCCGTCGCTCAGGCCGCCCGGATCGACGACGCCGAAGCTCAGCGTGTAGTCGCCGGCCTGCTCGAACCCGGGCGTCCACTGCAGGCGGCCGGTGGCGGTGTCGAAGACGGCGCCGGCCGGCAGCGGCGCGGTCGTGCTGAAGGTCAGCGGATCGCTGTTCGGGTCGGCCGCGCCGAGCGTGAACTGCAGGGGCGCGTTCTCGCGGCCCGCCTGCGGCAGCAGGGCGATCAGGATCGGCGCCTCGTTGACCGGCGTGACGGTGATCGAGATCGCCCGCGTCACCGACAGGCTGCCGTCGCTGGCGGTGATCGCCACCGCGTCGTAGCGGCCGACCTGGAACAGGCCGGGCGACCAGCTGAGCACGCCGTTGACCGGATCGAGCTTCGCGCCGACCGGAAGGTTCGACGAGGAATAGGTCAGTGCGTCGCCGTCGGCATCGACCGCCAGCAGCGGCGCGGCAAGGGTCTGGCCGGCGGCCACGGTCAGGTCTCCGATCGATACCCAGGCCGGCGACTCGTTGCTGGTGCGGACGTCGAGGATGAAGGTCTGCTGGTCGACCTGGACGTCGCCGGCGACGCCGTTGCCGCTGTCGGCGACATCGACCAGCACCGTGTAGCGGCCGATGTCGGCGACGCCCGGCGTCCAGTCGATTCGCGCCTGGCCGTAGGCGCCCCCGCTGGTGGCGAGCGCCACGCCCGCCGGCAGGCCGGTCGCGCTGAAGCTCAGCGGATCCTGATCGCCGTCGAACGCGACGATCGTGAACTGCTGGTGCTGGCCGACCACCGCGACCTTGTTGCCGATCGGCTGGATGTGCGGCGGCACGTTCGGCGCGGTCACCGTCAGCACGAACGATTGCGAGCCGGCGAGGATCGCTGCCGCGCCGTTGCCGTCGCCGTCGTCGCGCGCCGACACCGTCATCGTGTAGTTGCCGCGGTCGTCGAGCCGCGGCGCGAAAGTCAGCTCGCCGGTGCCGTCGCCGTGGTCGACGAAGCTGCCGAAGGCCGGCAGGCCGACCACCGACAGCTGCGTCGGGTCGCCGTCGGGATCGGCCGCCGTGACGGTCATCGTGAAGGTCGCGTCATGCTCGACGCTCTGGTTGCCGATCAGGGTGACGACCGGTGCCCGGTTGGTGTTGACCACATCGATCGTCACCGTCTGCATGCTGACGGCCGGCACGCCGGTGCCGTCGCCGTCGTCGGTGGCAGTGATCGTCAGAACGTGCTGGCCGGCGTCGGCAAAACCCGGCGTCCAGTCGACGAGCAGCGTCTCGGGATCGAAGGTGGCGCCGGCCGGCAGATCGGCGACCGCGTAGGTCACGGTCGTCCGCTGCGCGTCGTTCTGCACCAGCGTGCCGTCGCTGCCGCGGTTGGGCGCCTCGAAAGTCGGATTGTCGGGATCGGCCGCGAGCGTGCGGAACGACAGCGCCTGCCCTTCGGCGACGCGGAACGACGCGAGGTTGGCGAAGACCGGGGCCGCGTTGACGTTGAGCACGGCGATCTTCAGCAGCCGGGTCGTCTGGAACTGGCCATTGCTGGCAACGATCGGCACGCTGAAGACGCCGGCCTGGGTGTAGTCGGGCGTCCACTCGAACACGCCAGTCGCGCCGTCGAGCGTGGCACCGGGCGGCAGCAGGACGCTGCGGAAGGTGATCGGCGCGCCGTCGATGTCGGTCGCGTTGAGCTGGATCCGCAGCACCTGGCCTTCGCTGCCGGTGAAGGGCGCTGGCGTGACGAACACCGGCGGTTGCGGCGTCGGCGCGATCACGATCGTCGTCGCGATGCTTACCACGTGCAGGCCGTCGCTGACGAAGAACTGCACGCCGGTGTAGGTGCCGGCGGCGTGGAAATCGGGCGTCCAGACAAGGGAGCGCGAAACCGCGTCGAACGACGCGCCGGGCGGCAGGTGATCGGCCCAGTACGCGAGCGTGTCCGCTTCGGCGTCGCTCGCCTGCACCTGGACCCGCAGGAGCTGGCCCTCGCTGCCCTGGATCGTCTGGGCGATGCCGAGCAGCGCCGGCGCCTGGTTGACGCCGGCGACCTGGATGGTGAAGGTCTGCGAGTCGTGCGCGCCGAAAGCGTCGTAGACCTGCAGCGTGACGAGCGCCTGGGCCGGGCTGGCGACGCCCGGCAGCCAGCTGACCACGCCGGTCAGGGCATCGACGCTCATGCCCGACGGCGCCGTCGCCAGCAGGTAGCGCACCGGGTCGGCGTCGGGGTCGGCGGCGACCGCCTGGTACTGGTAGGCGGTGCCGGCGGTGGCGACGAGAGGCGCGGTCGAGCCGAACTCCGGCGCGCGGTCGCCGGCCAGCACGCCCGAGACGCTGGGATCGAAGGCGACCGGGCGGCCGTCGACGAAGATGGTCAGCGTCCGGCCGCTGCTGCTCTGCCCGGGCAGCAGCACGCCGTTCGCCGGCAGGGTGTCGCTCAGGTCGATCAGCCAGGAGCCATCGGCGGCCCGGCCCTGCGCCCCCTGCGGCGCGCCCTGGTAGTCGGCGAGCGGCAGGAGCTGCAGGATGACCGGCAGCAGCAGGGGGTGCTGGCCGAGGTTGGTGACGGTGACGTCGTACGAGATCGTGCCGGCCAGGCGGTCGCTGCGCGCGCCCGAGAAGTGCAGGCCGAGCACCGAGCTGAGGTCGCTGATCGCCGTGAAGTCGGTGCTATAGGCCTCGGCGAGGTTCAGGCCGAGGCGACTCTGCACGCCGGGCAACACCTGCACCGTGTACTGGTCGGCGAACAGCGGATCGAAACGCAGCACCGCGGTGCGGCTGGCCGCGTCGTAGCTGACGCCGAGCACCGGCACCTCGCCGGCGGCGCTGCCGACGATCCGGTAGTTGTCCGGGTTGAGCACCGAATGCGGATCGGCCGGGTCGACGAGCAGCATGTCGTCGTCGAAGGTGACGGTCAGCGTCGCCAGAGGCAGCGCCACCACCGCATCGGCGGGCGGATTGGTGCGCGCGACATGCGGCGGTCGGATCGGGTTGAGGACGTCGATCTGATGCGACTGGCTGATGAAGATCCTGCCGTCGGCGCCGATGCGGATCTGCTCGGCGCGGGTGCCGCCGCTGGCCAGCGCAACCTGGCGCAGCGTGGCCAGGTCGACCATCGTCAGCTCGGTGCCCGCGGCGCCGCTCCGGCCCCTGGAATGGCTGACAAACAGCAGGCCCTCGAGCGCGGTGCCGGCCTGCCCGAAGACGATCGAGTCGATGTCCGCGTCGAGCTCGAGCATCGCGTGCGGCTTGAGCGGCGTGCCGCTGAAGCGGATCACCTGCGACTGGTCGTGCGGCCAGGTGACGGCCCAGAGCGTGCCGTCGGGCGCGAACGCGAGGTTGCCGACCCGGATGTCGCTGTAATGGCTGAAGCTGCCAGTCACCGGATTGAAGACCTCGATGCCGCTGCCCGACGAGACGTAGATCAGCCCGGTGCCGGACTCGATCGCCAGACTCTGGGTCAGGCTGTCGCCGTAGCGGCCGAGCACGGCGCCGGTCGCGGCATCGAGCTTGAGCAGCGCGCCGCCGCCGGTAACCGCCAAGATCGCGCTGCCCGAGGCGTCGAGCGCCATGTCGTAGACCGGATCGGCGAGCGTCGCGAACGGCGTCGTCGCCGTGCCGCCGTCGCGCGAGAAGAGATAGAGGTCGCTGCGCGAGGCACCGCCGCTGGCCAGCACCGAGCCGTCCGCCAGGACCAGCAGCGCCATCGGCGCGATGTCGGGCGCGCTCGCCGCGAAGCCGGTCGCGAACGCCTGTCCGGTGAACGGCGCCAGCACCTGCGTGAACTCGGGCAAACGGTTGCCCGGCAGGCTCGACGGGATGCCCTGCAGCACATCGGCGAACAGCGGGTTGGCCGGCGGCTGCGTGCTGGCCGGCGGCGCCTGGCCGAAGTCGGGCGAGCTCGTCGTGACCGTCGGCAGGGTGCCGAGCTGCGCCGAGCTGCCGTCGCTCGGTAGCTGCTGGCCGGCCGGCGGCAGCTCGGAATTGCCGGAGTTGTCGGTGGCGAGGGCGAGGAATCGGTAGGTGTGGCCGGCGCGGCCGTTGTAGATCGCCGACTCGGCGCGGGTCTGGCTCTGCCAGATCTCGTAGCTGCCCTGGTCCTCGGAGACGAACACGGTCACGCTCTTGACGCCGCTGCCGCCGTCTTCGTCGACCGACTGCCACTTCACCTGATAGTCGCTGCCGCCCTGGACGACCGGCGTGACGCTCAGCGTCGTCGTCGGCGCCTTGCCGTCGACGGTGTAGCCGAGGCGGGCGGTGTCCATTGGCGGCGCGGTATTGAAGAGGACGCGCGCCGACGCCTCGAGCTTCGTGCCGGTCGCCAGGTCGTCGCTCGGCACGACCGTATAGCTGACGTAGCCGCGACCGGCGCCGGCCGCGTCGTCGGGCGGCAGCAGGCCCCTGGCCGGATCGGTGACGACCTCGCCGGTCAGCGGATCGATCGCCTGAAGCAGCCAGGTCATCGTGCTCGACAGGATGTCGATGCCGGCGCTGACGCGCAGCACGAAGCCCTTGGTCTGGGTGAAGTCGAACTCCTGCTGGAAGGTGCCGACGCCGCCCGGAACGTGGACCTTCAGGTCGCCGAGCTGCAGGTCGCCGAGGCGGAACGAGCGCGTATCGAAGCCGGGGTCGAGCTGGCTGACGATCCGCACCTCGCCTACGCTGGAGGCCGCGTTGGCGCCGTTCGCGAACTGGATCGTGTACGGCTCGGCCTGGCCGAGCGGCACGAACTGGCGCTCGCCGTACGCCAGCGGCCCGTTCAGGGCGGCCAGGCCGAGGCCGCCGCTGCCGGCGAAGAACGGCGCGAAGTTGGGCGCCGCGACGTTCAGGAAGTTGGCGTTCTCGGGATGGGTCTGGTCGTTGGTGTGCTGGGTCCAGGGGAAGTCCCAGTCGTTCGCCCAGGGCACGTAGACGTGGAAGCCTTCGTAGTGGGTCGGCGCCGCAGCGTCCAGGTCGAAGTCGCTCGCCGGCGGCGGATCGAAGCTGAAGTAGGTGGTCGGCTCGTTCGGGCTGACCGAATCGATCAGGGTCTGGACGTACGGCGTGGTCAGCGTCGGGTCCTCGCCGTACCACTGGCGGACCTTGGCAAAGAACGCCGGCAGGTTGCCGTCGGTGATGATCTGCTGGCCGGCCGGCCCGGCCAGGATGCCGGCCGCCAGGGTCGACTGCAGGCTCACCAGGAGCGGATTGAGGTGCACCTCGGGCGGCTCGTCGACCGCACGCAGCAGGCCCGCCTGGGTCAGCGCCTCGAGGTAGAGGTCGGTCCACGAGACGGCGTCGGCGGCCAGGTTGTGAAGCGCGTCAGATGCCGTCGCATCGGCCAGGATGTGGGTGCGCAGCGTCGCCGCGATGTCGCGCTGCTGGGCGATGAACTCGTCGCGCGTCAGCGGCGTCGCCGCGCCCATGATGTTGAAGGCGAAAGCGGTGACGCCCGGCTGCTCGGAGTAGGCCCCCGGCGGCAGCCCGTCGGGATAGGTGCGGACGGTGAAGCCGAAGGTCGTGTTGGCGCGATCGGCCAGGTCGACCGCGTAGCCGCTGGTCAGCAGCTGGCCGTCGATGTTGGTGTTGGTCTCGATGCTCGCCCAGGGCACGCCGTCGATGTGCGGCTCGCCCGAGACGTTGGTCGCGAAGGCGAGGTAGGGTACGACGCTGTTCAGCGGCAGGCCGGGGACGCCGTAGCGGAAGTCGACGTACGGCATGTCGACGTTGGTGCGGCTGGTCAGCGTGAAGCCGTAGATGCCCGTACCGCCGGCCCAGATGACGCGCGTGCCGCCGAGGGCGATACTGACGTCGGGCGGCAGCGCCTCCTCGACCAGATAGCGGTACGGCACGCGCGCGGTCGCCCCGTCGGGATTGATCACGACGACGTCGTACAGGCCGTGCGGCGCGTTGCTGAAGTCGAACACGGCGACGATCCGCGTCTTGTCGACCACCTGGTAGCTGACCGGCTCGTACTCCGCATAGCCCGGGCGGATCAGCTTGACGATCGCCTGCGGGTCGAACTGCGCGCCGAGGATGGTCGTCGTCACGTAGCGGCCGTCGCCACCCTTGTCGGGACTGATGTCGGTGATGCCGAACGGCAGCGCCCGGGCCAGCAGGGTCACCGCGGTGCCGGGGCCCGGCTCGCTCTGTCCGTGGACCAGCACGAAGTAGGTGCCGGCGATCGTCGACGGGATCACGGCGAACTGGTCCGCCTGCAGCGCGCCCTGGTAGCCGGCGTCGTAGACCGAGCCGCTCGGCAGCGCGCCGTAGCGCAGGAAGAGCGTGTTGGCGGCATCGCCGCTCGCCGAGGTCAGGTCGACGCGCAGGGTCTGCCCCTGCGCGACATCGATCCGGTAGAGCCGGTCTTCGCCGGTGTCGAGACTGGTGTTGAGCGGCACGCCGAGGTGGAGCTCGGGAACGCTGACGTTCGTGATGTCGGCCGCGGGCGTCGCGTTGTTGACCTCGTTCGACTCCGTGATGTCGTCGAAGATGTCGCTGCGGACGATGATGCGGTAGGTGCCCGGCGTCGCCACCGGCATGGTCGCGTCGAGCGTCGCGACATACGCCGCGCCCGGCAGGAGACTGCCGGTGAAGTCGACGCCACCGATCCGCTTGTCGTCGATGCTCCAGACGTTGTCGAGCGAGAGGTAGGCGGTGTCGCGCCAATTGCCGGTGGCCGGATTGACACCGTCGTTGCTGACGGTCCAGCTCAAGTGAAGGGGATCGCCGGCGAGCGCCGTTGTCGGCACCTCGATCGACTGCACAACCAGGTCGGACGGCGGCTGCGGCTCGATCAGCAGCGGGATCGCGGTGGCGGTGGCATTGTTGTCGTCGCGACCGCCTTCGTAGACGACGCCGTCGGGATCGCGGAGCGCATCAACCACCGGGTCGGTGAGGACGAACACGTACCAGGGGCCGGTGAGCCCCTTCGGCGCCTTGATGTCGATGCTTCCCGAGTAGCTCGCGCCCGCCGCCAGCCCGCCGGTGTGACGAACGCTGGCCAGGAACAGGTCGGCGCTGGTCAGCAGCGGATCGCGCGAGAGGTAGATCAGGTCGTCCCACGCCGATTGGCGATCCGGGGTGTCGCCGCTGCCGGTATTCGTGACGGTGTAGTCGAGGCTGAAGGTCTGGCCGTTCAGGACGTGCCCTGGCTGCGCCGGATCCGGACCGACGGCAGTGACCGCGGTGACGCGAAGATCGGGCGGCGGCGTCGGCGTCACCGGCAACGCGATCGCGGTGATGTTGTTGCCCTCGTCCTGGAATTCCGGAACCGCCCCCATGCCGCCGCTCGAAAACACGCCCGGGACGCCGATCCGGCCGGACGCGGTGGAGTCGGTGAAGGCCAGCAGGTAATAGGGGCCGCCGATGCCGTCGGGCAGGCGGACGTCGATCGTCGCCGTGTACGCGTCGCCGATCCGCAACAGGCTGCGGTGCTCGGCCGAGCCGAGCTCGATGTCCTTCGAGTCGAGCGATGCGTCGGTCGAGAGGAAAATCCGATCGGTCCAGTAGCCTTCCCGCGTGTCGCGCGTTCCCAGGTTGGCGACGGTCCAGGTGACGGCGAGGCTGTCCCCCGAGCTCGGTGCCGGCACCGACGAGACAAGATCGGTCACCTGCAGATCGGGCTCGCGGTAGACCACCGGCATCGTGCCGATACCCTTGTTGTTGCTCGAGTCCTCGTAGCCGGCAGTGGTGAACGAAGCGCGGCTGCCGTCGTTGCTGCGGCTGTTGGTGACGAGGTGGCCGGTCGGGTCGGCGCGGACGTGGATGTAGAAGGTCTGCGGATCGGCGTCGGTGCCGCCGATGCCCTTGGGCAGGGTGAAGTTGACCGACTGGGTATAGCTCGCACCGCTGGCCAACGGCACGTCGTTGCTGTGCGGCACCTCGCCGATCAGCATGTCGCGGCTGGTGTCGAGCGTGTCGTAGCGCGAGAAATAGACCAGGTCGCGCCAGTAGCGCGTTCCCGACCAGGCGGTCGCACCGAAGTTCTGGACCGTGAAGGTCGCGCTCGTCGGCTCGCCCGAATCGTTGGGCGCCTGGCCGACCACGGAGGTGACCCGCAGGTCGGCCGGCGGCAGCGGCGTGACGACCGTGTCGCCGACGCCGAGGTTGTTGCCGGTGTAGGGCCCTTCCCAGGTCGGGTCGTACGGATACTCGCCGGTGTTCGCGACCACGATCACGTAGCGTCCCGAGATCTCGGGCGTGAGCTGGAAGATGTGGCTGGCGGTGTAGCTGTCGTTCGACGCGACCGCGCCGTCGTGCCGCACCGAGCCGAGGTACCACTGGTTGCCGACGCCCTGCGGCGAGTTCGGCGGCACGAAGTCGGGCTTGTCGGACAGGTAGACCTGGTCGAACAGGACGCTGCCCTCGGTGGGACTGTTGCCCTGGTTCTGCACCGTCCACTGGACCGTGTAGTCGTCGCCGCCGACCGCCACCGCCTGCGGCGCGACCGAGGTGACGACGAGGTCGGCCGGCGGCGTCAGGAGCACCGTGATCGGCCGCGCCTTGTAGTTGTCGTTGTTGAGGCGACCCGGATCGTCGGGGTTGACATTGATGTCCTGGGTGCTCTTGTGGACGACGTCGAACGAGTCGGACCAGGGCGTGATGAAGAACTCGCCGACGATGTGCCTGGGCAGCGTCACCAGCACCGTGACGTCGTAGCCGGTCGGCGGATTGAGGATGCTCGGGTCGTTGCCGAGGACGCCGACGTGCGGGATCGTCGCCAGCAGGACGTCGCCTTTGGTCGTGTTCGGCCGGGTCCTGTCGCGGGTGAGCCAGACCGTGTCGTTCCATCGCGACTGGTCAGTGGGCTCGAGGCCGAGGTTGCTGACGTGGTACGTGACCGGGATCGTCGAGCCGTCGATCGCCTGCTCGGGCGCGACCACGCCGCTGGTGACCAGGTCGGCCGGCGGCTCGGGGACGATCGTGATCGGCCGGACCGCGGTGTTGTTGGCGACGTGGCCGAACTCGTCGAGCGCCGCGTCGCCGTTGGTCTGGACGATCAGGTAGGCCGGGCCGCCCAGCCGCTTGGGCACCACCATGCCGCCGGTGCTGACCGAGTACTTCTCGCCCGGCACCAGCGCCGACGGATTGGCGAACGAGCCGATCAGGATCGCGCTGCTGTCGAAGTGGTCCTGCAGCGAGATGTAGACCTTGTCGGTCCAGTGGCCGCGGGCGGTCGCGGCGGGGTCCTGGTTGACCACGGTGTAGTCGAGGGCGACCGTGCCCCCGGCATTGGCCGACGCCGGCGAGTTGTCGATCGAGAACACCTGGACGTCGGGGAACGGCCCGATCGTCAGCGTCAGGGGCTGCGGATCGGCGAGCGAGTTGTTGGCCGAGTTGGCCTCGAAGATCGGCACGAAGCCGGCGTTGGTGGCCACAACCAGCTCGAACACGCCGGTGACCTTGCTCGGCAGAGTCAGCTGCTCGGTCCGGGTGTAGAACTTGCCGCCATCGAGCGGCGCCGGGCTGCTGAAGGCGCCAATCCCGAACACGCGGGTGCCACCGACTTCGCGCAGGGAGATCCCGTCGATCCAATCGCCGTGGGTCGGGCTGCCGCCGACGTTGCGCACCGTCCAGGTGACGTCGATCTTGTCGCCGGCGACTGCGGTGGTCAGCTCTGCGGTCGAGCCCGGCGTGGTCGCGACGATGCGCGTCGGCTGCAGGTCGGGGGCCGGCTCGAGAGCGATCGTGACCGGACCGAACACGCCGGTGTTGTTGTCGGTGTAGATGAATTCGAACGGACCGCCAGTGCGCACGACGACGTAGAACGTTCCCGACATGCCCTGCGGAATGACCGTCGTCACGTTGCGGCTGTAGCTGCCGCCGATCGCCAGGGCACCGACATGGTCGAAGCTGCCGAGCGAGGCGACGATGTGCTGGCCGAGCGGGTCGCTGGCGAGCTGGACCGCGTCGCTCCAGGCCGATGTGCTGGTCGTGCCGATCGCGTTCGGCGACTGGTTGACGACCGTCCAGCTCACGTTCAGCGGCATCCCGCTGCTGCCGTTCAGGTCGGCGGCGATCGCCGAGACGGCGAGGTCGGCGTAGCGCGACGGGACGACGTCGAACAGGTTCGCCGCCTCGCCGGCGTTGTTGGCTTCGCGGCCGTTCTCGAACACCACCGCGTCGGCATCGGTGCGCACGAACAGATGGGCATGCGTCTGGAAGCGCGGCGGCAGCGTGAAGGTTTCGCTGCGGCTGTAGCCGGCGCCGGCGTCGAGCGTGCCGTCGTGGGCGAACCGGGCGATCACGGTGCCGTGGTCGGGATTGCCGTCGGGCGAGGCGATGATCGAGTCGAACCAGCTCGCCGCCCCGGTGGCGGCGTCGCCGGCATTCGTGACGGTCCACGAAATCGTCACCGACGCCGGGTCGGCGACGGTCAGCGCCGGTGCCGCCACCCCGGTCGTCACGAGGTCGGCGTACGGCGCGAGCAGGGCGGTCGCGGTCAGCGTCGCGACGTTGTTGGTCTCGGCCGAGCCGACGCCAGTCGGACCGTCGGTGTTCGCTTCGGCGAGCTGATTGAAGTAGTCGACCGTGACCGTGAACAGGAAATCGCCGGCGCCGGCGTCGCCGGGCGGCAGCGTGGTCGTGAACTGCTGCGCCACCGACCCGCCCGCGGCGATCGCGGCATTGCCGGGCGCCGCCGGGTCGTAGCCCACGTCGGCCGTCGCCAGCACCTGGTTGGTCGCGACGTTGCGAACCACGACGTGGCTGAAGAAGCGCTGGCCGGCCACCCCGCTGCCGGTGTTGAGCGCGTTCCAGGTGAGCAGCAGCGGCGCGCCCGACAGCAACCCGGGCGCCGCCGCGAGGCTGTCGACCCGCATGTCGGGCGACGGCGTGCTCGCCGACACGACGGTCAGGGTCGCGGTGTTGTTGGTTTCTGCGTTGCTCGAACCGCCGGCGCCCGCGGCGTTGAGCTCGAACAGCCCGTTGAATGCATCGGCGACAACGACGATGCCGATCTGGCCGGCGCCGCGCGGCCCGCTCGGCAGCAGGTAGTCGAGCTGCCTCGCCAGCGCGTCGCCGCCGGCGATCGGGCCGTTGCCCGTGGCTGCCTCGTCGTAGCCGAGAGTGAGCGTGTCGAGAAGCTCGCCGGTGTCGAGATTCGTGATCCGGACCTGGTCGAACCACGAGCCCTGGGTGGCCTTGGCGCCGGTATTGCTGTCGGCCCAGCGGATCGTCATCGTCCCGCCCGCAGCCAGATTGGCCGGCGTGTCGACGCTGAGCGACGCTACCTGCAGGTCGGGATAGGTCGCCAGTGCCGAGGTCGCCGTCACCATCCCGGTGTTGTTCGACTCGCCAGTGCCGCCGGCGTTGACCTCGAACACCTGGTTGCTGGCGTCGACGCTGATCTGGAACGAGATGTCGCCGGCCCCGCGCAGCCCCTCCGGCAGGGTGTACGCGAACTGGCGGGAGGTCGAGGCACCCACCGCGAGCGGCCCATTGCCCGGCTGCGCCGGGTCGTAGGCGATGAGCCGTGTGAACAGCACCTCGCCCGTGCCGGTGTTGGTAACCGTGAGCCGGTCCGACCAGGCCGACGCGGTGGCGGCATCGCCGGCGTTGACGTCGTTCCACAGCAGCACGATCGGACCGCCCGAGCTCAGAACGCTCGCCGGATCGAGGCGCAGCTGGTCGACCGTCAGGTCGGGATAGGCGGCGAGCGAGACCGTCCGGGCGACGCTCGCGGTGTTGTTGGCGCCGGCCGTCGGATCGGCCTCGACGATGTCGCCGGCGTAGTTGACGATGACGGTGAACTGCAGGTCGCCGACGCTGGCCGCGCCGTCGGGAAGCCGGAACACGACCTGGCGCGGCCGCGTCTCGCCGGGGAGGATCGGTCCGTTGCCGGCGGTCGCCGGGTTGTACGGCAGCGCCCTCGTGAGCAGCGTCTGGCCAGTCGTTGTGTTGGTGATCACGAGCTGGTCGGAGAAGCCGCCCTGCGTCCCGATCTGGCCGCCGTTGCCGACGGTCCAGGTCACGGTCACGGTCTGCCCCGACAGCAACGCCGTCGCCGGTGCAACCGAGAGCGCACCGACCTGCAGGTCGACGCTTTCGTTGTCCTGGTTGACGACCGCGACGTCGGCGCCGTCGAGGCCGCTGTAGCGGGCATCGGCGCTGACCGCGGCGGCGGTGAGGATGCTGTAGCCGATGCTGCCGTCGACCGCGCCGTCGTCGACGCCGGTCACCGTGACCGTTCGGGCGACGTTCCAGTTCAGAACCGTGAAGGTCAGGCTGGCCGGTGACGCCAGGCCCTCGCCGGCATCGCTCGACGACAGGGCGATCACGACGTCGGCGGTCGGCCGCGTCGCCAGCGTCACCGAGAAGGCCGCGGTCGCGCCGCTCTCGGTCGTGACCAGTCCCGACGTCGGCGTCACGACGATGCCCGCGACGTCGTCGTCCTGGTTCGTCAGCGTCACGTCACTCGGATCGAAGCCGCTGTAGGCGAGGTCGGTCGAGACCGCCGGGCCGAGGACGATGTGATAGGCGACATCGCCGTCGTCGACATCGTCGTCCTGGCCGGTGATCGTCACGACCTGCGGCGTGTCCCAGTTCAGCGCCGTGAAAACCAGCGTGCTCGTCGACGGCGTGCCCTCGGCCGGGTTGTCGGACGAGATCGCGATCGTGACGTCGCCGGTCGGCGCAGCGTCGAGGACGACGTTGAACGAGGCGCTGCCGCCGGCCTCGGTCGTGGTCAGGCCGAAGGTCGGATTGACCTTGATGCCCGAGGCGTCGCTGACCAGCGTCAGGTCGGTCGCGGTGTAATTGGCGCGCAGCGACGACGGCGCGCCAATGCTCGCGAACGCGCCGCTGTGCGAGGCGAAATCGACTACCTCGAACGAGTTGCCGACGGTCGGCGAGAAACCGCTGGTGAGGGTGACGGCGAGCGTGCCGTCGAGGCTGGCTGCGCCTTCGACCGAGAGCACGTCGAACTGCGTTCCGGGCTGCACGCCGCCGAGCTCGAGGGCGAGCGATCCGGCGGCGCTCTGCGTGTAGCTGCCGGCGATCGTGAGAGCGCCGGCGGCGCCGACCCCGCCGACGACGATGCTGGCGGCGTTGCTCACGTCGGCGGCGATCAGGCCGTTGCCGCTGAGCGAGCCGCCTTGCAGCACGACGCCGATCGGCCCGGTCTGCGACCAGATCGGGCCGAACGCGGTCAGCGTGCCGGGATGGGCGCCGGCACTGGCGTCGCGGGCAACGGTCCCGCTGCCGTCGTCGAGCGGCCAGTTCCCGACCAGGTCGGGGTCGCCGTCGTCGAGCACGACGTTCATTGCCGCCTGGATCTCGGCCGCGGTTCGGGCGACCCGCCAGACCCGGACGTCGCGCAGGTTGCCCGACCAGAAGTTGCCGAACTGGCCGAAGGCGGTGTAGGCGCCGATCACCAGCGGATCGGCGGTGTACGCGATGGTCGCGGTATAGGTGTTCGACGCCACCACGGCGCCGTCGATGTAGAGCTTCTGCCCGCTCGCGTCGTAGCTGAAGGCGACGTGGTGCCAGTCGCCCGGCGTCGGCGTCCAGCTGTAGTACAGCGCGTTGGTGTTGCCGCTGTTGATGCCGGCGTAGAGACTGCCGCCCGAATAGCCGATCAGGTACGAGTTGCCGCCGTTGTTCGTCGACTTGCTGAGGATGAAGCGCGAGGCGCTGCCGAGGTCGGCCCGGCCCTGGATCCAGGCTTCGACGGTCAGGGCGGTCTCGGGCCGCAGCTCCGGCGCATCGGCGACCGTCACCCGGTCGTCGATGCCGTCGAACTGCAGCGACCGGGTCGTCGTCGTCGGTGGCGCGACCGGCACCCGCGCCGGCTCCTGCGTCGGCGTGCCGCCCAGCAGGGCGACGTTGCCGTTAGCGGTGCCGTCGCGGGCGGTCGGACCGGCGCCGTCGTCGAGCGGCCACCAGCCGGCCAGGCCGGCTTCGTTGCCGGTCAGGACCGTGTTCATCTGGGCGACGATCTCGGCTCCGCTGTGCACGACGTTCCAGAGGCGGACGTCGCGGATCTGGCCGGCCCAGGGCTCGGTCAGGGTGCCGAACTGGCTGTCGCCGCCGATCGTCAGCGCGTGGCTGTCGTAGCCGGCCGTCAGCGTCGCCGCGCTCGAGGCGACCAGAACGCCGTCGAGATAGAGGCTCTGACCGCCCGTGTCGTGGCTGAAGGCGACGTGATGCCAGGTGTCGGCGGTCGGCGTCCAGACATAGCTCAGGTAGGCCGACGCACTGGTGTTGTTGGTTCCTGCCCGAAGCTGTCCGCCCGAGTACCAGATCGAGTACGAAGCGAAGTTGCCGCCGCCGAGCGTCTTGGCGACGATCGTCCGCGAGTCCGAGCCGAAGGTGCTCGACGTCTCGATCCAGGCTTCGAGGGTCAGGCCGTCCGCCGGACGCAGCGCCGCGTCGTCGGCGACCTGGGCGATGTCGCCAGTGCCGTCGAACGACAGGCTGTCGGCCGTCCAGGTCGGCCGGTTGGCAACGATGCTGCCGAGCGTGCCGGTGTTGCCGTTTCCGGTGCGGTCGGCCACCTCCGGGCCGGTGCCGTCGAATTGCCAGTACGCCGCGAGGCCGGCTTCGTCGCCGCCGAGGTTGCGATACATGTCGGAGCGGATCGCGCTGCCGTCGCGGGCCACGTTCCAGACGGCGAGGTCGGCGATCTCGCCGTCGAAGTAGTTGTCCCAGCCCGGCGCCTGACCGACCCGGAACGGGCCACCGGTGTCGCGGATGCCGCTCGCGTCGTACGTGCGCTGGGCCAGCAGTTCGCCGTCGACGTAGATCTGCATCGCGTCGCCGGCGGTGCTGATGACGGCGGCGAAGTGGTACCACTGGCCGGCCCGGATCGATCCCGCGGCCGTCTGCAGGATGTCGGCGCCGACACCGCTGCGGCTCACCGGCGTCGAGGCGAAGTACAGGTAGCCGGACTGATTGACCCAGAGCCCGTACTCGCGGTTCTGCGCGCCGTTGCCGCTCGGGTCGGGAGCGTCGCCCTTGAAGAAGATGTTCTGCCACTGGCGCGGGAAGCCGTCGGTCCTGAACCAGCCACTCACCGTGAGCTCGCCGTCCGAGTGCAGCGTCGGGCTGTCGGCCATCTCGACGAAGTCGCCACCGTCGAAGGAGAGCGCTGTCCCTCCCGGCGGCTGGTGCTGCCCGATCGTGCCGCCTTGCAGATCGATGTTGCCGCCCGTCTGCGTCAGCACGCCGGACAAGGCGAACAGGCTGCCCGAGCCGACGACGATCTGGCCGGCGTTGCTGAAGTCGCCGGCCGTGGTGAAGTCGAACCCGTTGTCGAAGCGCAGGCTGCCGCCGGCCGCGTTGGCGGTGAGACCGGCGAGCGCGCTGACCGCGCTTGTGCCGGCGTAGAAGCGCGCCCGGGCGCCGTCGATCGCGATCGTCGCCGCATTGACGGTGACGATCCCGGGCAGCGCCACCCGCAAGCTGCCGCTGCCGGCGACCGTCCATTGGCCGCCGGTCAGGACGCCGGCAGCGTAGTTGGTGAGTGCGGCGACCTGGACGTCGAGCGAGCCGCCGTCACGGGCCGAGAGCGTGCCCTGGTTGGTGAAGTCACCGGTGGTGTTGACATGCAGCCAGGCGTTGCTGACGTCGGCGTCGAGCGTGCCCTGCAGCACCAGGGCCGCGCCCTGCGTGGCACCGCCCCAGCGGCCGCTGCGACCGATCACCGCACCGTAGTAGACGGTGTTGCCGTCGAGCGGACCGGCACCCGACAGCGAGCCGCCGCGGATCGTCACCCCCGAGCCGACCGTCAGCGTCGTGTCGTTCTGGTTCAGGACCAGCGCGCTGCTGGTCGCGTCGCCACCGAAGACGATCTCGCCGCTGCCGCCGATCGTCTGCGTGCCCAGCGAGTACAGCCGGTCCTGGTCGCTCAGCGTGATCGTCCCGTTGAGCGTGAGCCCGTTCTGGATCGACGCCTGCGCCTGGCCCGCGGTCACGTCGAAGTCGGCGTCGAGCGTGACCCCGTCGAGCGTGCCACCGGTCGACGTGCCGATCAGCTTGGCACTGCCACTGCCGGTGACGGTGCCGCCGAGGATCGTGCCGCCGGCCAAGGTCCACGAGCCGCTGGTGTCGTCGAGCTGCAGCGTCTGCCCGGCGTTGTGCAAGATGCCGGTGAGGTTGACGGTGGCGCCGGCGCCGTTGACCAGGCCGGGCGCGGCCAGGGTGGCGTCGCCGGCCAGGACGAGCGCATTGCCGGCGCCGACCGTGATCGCCTGGTCGACCGTGTAGGTGCCGGCCAGCCTCAGCTGGCCAGCCCCACTCAGCGCAACGCCGGCACCCAGGTTGCCTTGCAGGGTCGCGACGTCGAGCCTGCCGCCGCCCTCGGCCTGCAGCGTGCCCTGGTTGGTGAAGTCACCGGTGGTGTTGACATGCAGCCAGGCGTTGC
>JBDTUG010000020.1:0-26202 GCA_040007855.1 Caldimonas sp. | reverse complement strand
CGACCTTGGTCGCGTCGGCGCCCCAGTTCTCGAGGTCGATCACCGCTTCCGGCGTGGCGACGTTGCCGGCGATGACGAAGGCCTTCGGCAGCTTCGCCTTGATGTGGTCGATCATCCGGTGCACGGTGTCGGCGTGGCCATGGGCGATGTCGATGGTGATGTAGTCGGCGCCGACGCCGTCGCTCGCCAGCCGGTCGATCACCTCGTAGTCGGGCGGCTTGACGCCCGAGCTGAGCGAGACGAACAGGCCCTTGTCGCGCATCGCCTTCGCATAGGCGACGTTGTCGACGTCGAAGCGGTGCATCACATAGAAGAAGCCGTTCGCGGCCAGCCACTCGGTGATCGGCTCGTCGACCACCGTCTTCATGTTCGCCGGCACCACCGGCAGGGCGAAGCGATGCGGACCGAACTCCTGTGCCGGGTCGCACTCGGAGCGGCTCTCCACGCGGCACTTGCGCGGCAGCAGCAGGACGTTGTCGTAGTCGAAGATTTCCATCCCGGCCGCCTTTCGCGCAGACGCAAAAACGGGCACTCGCAAGAGCGCCCGTTTCCGCATTCTACGGGAGGCCTCCTGGCGTCGCCTTTCGTCGCCCGAGGCTTGTCCGCAGACTGGCGCGGTGCCGGGGATCGCCCCGGGCAACTTCACGCGCGCGAGCCGTCTCAGGCGCTGGCGCGCTCGACGACGGCAAAGCCGAGATCGACGCTGCGCACCCCCCGGTTGCCGCCCTCGAGGCGCTGCAGCAGCATCGCGCCGGCCCGCTGCCCCATCGCCTCCGAGCGAACCTGGATCGAGGTCAGGCCCGGCTCGGTGGCGGCGGCGATCGGCAGGTCGGCAAAGCCCATCACCGCCATCCGCCCGGGCACTGCGATGCCGCGCCGGCGGCACTCGAACAGCGCGCCGGCGGCCAGCATGTCGTTGACGCAGAAGACGGCGCCGACCGGTGGCGACGCCTGCAGCAAGCGCACCAGCGCGGCGCTGCCGTCGGCCAGCGCGGACGACGGCGGCACCTCGACGACGCTCACCCGGCCCGCCCTGCAGGCCCGCGCGCCCTCGCGAAAGCCCTCCAGGCGGGCGAGCGAGCGGTCGTCGGTGCCGCCGACGAAGGCGAGTCGGCCGTAGCCTTTGCCCGCCAGGTAACGCGCCGCCGCCGCGCCGGCACGCTGGTTCGAGAAGCCCACCACCATGTCGATCGGCTGGGCGACCAGATCCCACGTCTCGACCACCGGGACACCGGCGCGCTGCAGGCGGGCGCGCACGCCGCGCGCATGGCGCACGCCGGTGAGCACGAGGCCGTCGACACGGCGCCCGAGAAACGCCTCGACCAGCGCCGCCTCCTGCGCCTCCCGGTAGTGACTCTGGCCGAGCAGGAGTTGATAGCCGCCCTCGTTGAGCGCCTGGGCGAGTCCATCGACGGTGGCCGAGAAGATCGAGTTGGCGATGGTCGGCACGATCGCCGCGACGATGCGCGAACGCCTCGAAGCCAGACTGCCCGCCGTCAGGTTGGGCACGTAGTGGAGCTGGTCGATCGCTGCGCGCACGCGCGCAAGCGTCGCCGGCGCGAGCTTGCCGGGCTCGTTGAGCGCCCGCGACACGGTGATCATCGAGACGCCGGCGGCGCGTGCCACATCCGCCATGCGAACCGCAGCGGCGGGAGACGAACGCGAACGCGGACTCACGGGCATGGCGGCGAAGACCCGACCAGACGACGCTTGACAAGGACTGTGCCGGCGGCGAGCATCATGTTAGCGCTAACATGATCTTCGAAAACAAGACCCTCGCCGCAAGGCGCGGCGGCGCGATCCCTCAAGGAGACACCATGACCAAGACGACGATTCGCCTCGGCCTGCTCGCCGTGGCGCTGGCCGCGGCCGCACCGCTGCAGGCGCAGACCACCCTCACGTTCGGCGGCTCGGATGCGATCGGCTCCATCCTCGACCGCCAGAACCTGCGCTTCACCGCCTGCGTCAACGACAAGCCGGCGGCAAAGGTGCGGGTGAACTTCATCCAGGGCGAGCAGCTCGGCAGCGACGTGCAGGTCATCGAGCAGATGATGCAGGGCTCGGTGCACATCTACGGCGACGTCCTCGACTGGTACGCGAACTGGGTGAAGGATTACGCGATCCTCGCCTGGGGCTTCACCTTCCGCGATGCCGACCACATGCAGCGCTTCCTCGACAGCCCGACCTATGCCGCGATGGCCGAGAAGCTGCGCAAGGAACAGGGCCTGCGCATTCTTGCCGCGGCGCCGACCCAGCCGCGCATCCTGTTCTCGAAGAAGGCGATCGGTTCATTGAACGACATGAACGGCGTGAAGATGCGCGTGCCCGAGATCAAGACCTACCTCACTCTCTGGGAGACACTCGGCACGCGGCCCTCGCGCCTGGCCTGGGGCGAGATCTACCTCGGCCTCAAGACCGGCGTCGTCGAGGCCGCCGAAGGGCCGATCTCGTCGGCCTACTCGGCCAAGTTCCACGAGGCGGCGAAGAACGTGATCCGCACCGACCATCTGATGTCGTCGGCGCACATCACGATCAACGAGAAGACCTATGCGGCGCTGCCGGCAGACCAGCAGAAGGTGCTGTCCGACTGCGCGGTGGAGGCGGTGCAGAACACCCGCAAGGTCGCCCAGCTCGAGACCGAGGACGTGGTCCGCAAGATGGCGGCCGAAGGCGCGACCGTGACCACGATCGACAAGGCACCGATCCAGCAGCGCGCCAAGGAAGGCGTGTCGCGGATGGAGAAGGACGGCGCCTGGGCGCCCGGCCTCTGGGACCAGATCCAGAAACTCTGAGCCGGATGCTCGCGCTCTACAAGCGGACGCTCGACCGGATCGGCGCCGCTGAGCAGGTCTTCGGCCTGGCGCTGATCGCGCTCATCGTCGGCGCGATCAGCGTCCAGGTGTTCACGCGCTACGCCCTCGGGCGGCCGATCGCCTGGGTCGAGGAGAGCGCCACCTACGCCTTCATCTGGATGGTCTTCGTCGGCGCCAGCATCGGCCTGAAGCAGGGCCGCCATATCCTGATCGCGACCTTCGCGAGCCACTTGCCGAAGCGTCTCGGCGCCGCCTTGCGCCTGCTGGTCTGGGTGCTGGTGCTCGTGACCCTGGCAGTGCTGGTCACGAAGGGCCTGACGGTGATGGAGGTCGAGGGGCGCTCGCGCACGATCTCCCTGCCGGTCGAGTTGCCGCGCAGCTGGTTCTATTCGCTGCCGCTGACGCTGTCGTCTGCCTCGATGGCGCTGACGGCCTTCTACCTGCTCCTGTGCGAGCTCCGGGTGCTGCGGGGTGGCAAGCCCGCAGCGCCGCCGACCGAGATACCGGCGAGCCAGACGGTATGACGCTGCTCTGCCTGTTCGGCCTCTTCGCGCTGCTGGTGGCGATCGAGATGCCGGTCGCCTTCGCGATGGGCCTGGCCTCGATCGCCACGCTGGCTTGGACCCAGCCGATCCCCCTGACCCTCGTCGTGCAGCGGCTCGCCTCGGGCCTCGACAGCTTCGTGCTCATTGCGATCCCGCTGTTCGTGCTGGCCGGCCACCTGCTCAACCGCGCCGGCATCGCCGACCGCATCTTCGAGTTCGCCGATGCGCTGATCGGCCACGTCCGTGGCGGACTGGCCCATGTGAACGTGCTCGCCAGCATGATCTTCGCCGGCATGAGCGGCGTCGCCCAGGCCGATGCGGCCGGGCTCGGCGTGGTCGAGGTCAACGCGATGCGCAAGGAAGGATTCGATCCTGCCTTCGCCGCCGCGGTGAGCGCCGCCTCGGCGATCATCGGCCCGATCATCCCGCCCTCGGTGATCATGGTGGTCTATGCGGTGATGGTGCAGGTCTCGGTGGCCGACCTGTTCCTGGCGGGCTTTCTTCCGGGCATCCTGATGGGCGGCGCGCTCATGGGGATGATCTACTGGCTGGTGCGCACCGGGCGCATCGTCGCGCCGCCCACCAAGCCGATGTCGTTCCCGCGCCTGGGCCGCACCTTCGTGCGCGCCGTGCCGGCGCTCGCCGCGCCGATTTTTCTGACTGTCGGCCTGCTGGCCGGCGTCGCCACTCCTACCGAGCTGGGTGCGCTGACGGTGGTCTACGCCGCCGCGCTCGGCTTCGCGCAGCGCGAGCTCTCCTGGAAGGACCTGGTCGGCTCTGCACGCGAGACGCTGGTGACCTGCGGCGTGCTGGTCTTCATCATCGCCTGCGCGGTCCCGTTCGGCTGGATCGTCGCCACCTCGCAGGCGCCGGCCAAGCTGGCGCAGTTCGCCATGTCGGTCTCGGCCAACAAGTACGTGATCCTGGCGATGATCAACATCGGCCTGCTGGTCATCGGCTGCTTCATGGAGACGACCGCGATCCTGCTGATCGCCACGCCGACGCTGTTCCCGCTGATCGTGGCACTCGGCATCGACCCGGTGCACTTCGGCATCATCCTGATCGTGAACCTGCTGATCGGCACGCTGACGCCGCCGTTCGGCGTGATCCTCTTCATCATGATGGACATCGCCAAGATCAGCCTGGCGCAGATCTCGCGCGCGGTGCTGCCGTTCTACGTGCCGCTGTTCTTCACCCTGCTCGTGATCACCTACTGGGCCGATTTCGTGCTCTTCGTGCCGCGCTTTTTCGGCAAACCCTAGAGGGCGTTTTGATGCAGCGACTGCGCGTGTACCAGTCGATGTGGGCGATGGAACGGCGCCGGCCGGACGGCGCCGAATGGACGCTCGAGACCAAGCTCGAGATGATCCATGGCGCCGGCTTCGACGGCGCCGGCGTGCGCTTCTTCGACCGCGACTACGCGCGCCAGGTCACGGCCCGGCTGCGCGAATGGGGCCTGACGTGGCAGGCCCAGTGTTACCCGAAGAGCGTCGCCGACCTGCGGCAGATCCTCGATCACGTCGCCGAATTCGGCGCCGACCATGTCAACCTGCAGGCCGACGTGCGGCCGCACAGCGTCGCCGAGTGCGTGCCGCTGATCGAAGGCTGGCTCGAGGCGGGGCGTGCCGCGGGGGTCGCCGTGCACCTCGAGACGCACCGCGACCGCATGACGACCGACCTCTATTTCACGCTGCGTCTGCTCGACCGCTTCCCCGACCTGCGCCTGACCGGCGATCTTTCGCACTACGTCGTCGGCCGCGAGTTCGCCTGGCCGGTCTCGGAGGAGAACCACCGCCTGATGCATCGCGTCATCGACCAGTGCTGGGGCTTCCACGGGCGCGTGGCGAGTCGTGAGCAGATCCAGGTGCAGCTTGGCTTTGCGCACCAGCGCGACTGGCTCGATCTCTTCATGGGCTGGTGGGAATACGGCTTTCGCAGCTGGCGCCGGCGGGCCCCGCCGGACGCCGTGCTCACCTTCCTGTGCGAGCTCGGGCCGCGTGAATACGCGATGACCGGCGCCGACGGCTACGAGCTCTCCGACCGCTGGGAGGAGTCGCAGCTCCTGATGCGGCTCGTCCGCGAGCTCTGGCAGCGGCTCGAGCGCGAAGACGCGGCCCATGCAGCCGACGAGGCCAGGCCGTCGCGCACCGGCGCCGCCAGCTCCGACGCGGCCGCCCTTCCGGCCGGACCGGCCCGCGCCCTGTGACGAGACATCCATGAAACCGAACGCCATCAAGAAAGACATCCTCGCCGGCAAGACCGTCGCTGGCGCGATGGTCTTCGAGTTCTTCTCGCCCGGCATGTCGAGCATCCTGGCCAACGCGGGCTGCCGCTTCGTGCTCTACGACATGGAGCACACCGGCCTCGGCTACGAGACGCTGAAATGGCTGTTCGCATCGTGCCGCGGCCTGCCGATCGAGCCGATGGTGCGCGTGCCGCGCGGTGAGTACACCTGGCTCGCCCGGGCGCTCGACCTCGGGGCGCGCGGCGTGATGATCCCGATGGTCGAATCGGTGGCGCAGGCGCGCGGGGTCGTCGAGGCCTGCCGCTACCCGCCGGTCGGTCGGCGCGGCGCGGCCTTCGGCTTCGCCCAATGCGACTACCTCGCCGGCGATGTCGCGCAGAAGATCGCCCAGGCGCATGCGCGCACGATGGTCATCGCGCAGATCGAGACCGAGCGCGGGCTCGAGAACGTCGAGGAGATCGCCGCGGTCGACGGCGTCGACGTGCTCTGGGTCGGCCACTTCGACCTCTCGAATTTCCTGGGCATCCCCGGTCAGTTCACCGACCCGCGTTTCGATGCCGCGATGCGCAAGGTGGCCCAGGTGTGCCGGCATCACGGCAAGGCGGCCGGCTTCATGGCGACCGACGCGGCGTGGATCGAGCGGGCCCGCGAGATGGGCTACACGATGATCGCCGGCGGCACCGACAGCGGCCTGCTGCAGCAGGCCTTCAGTCAGCTCGTCGGGCAGATCGACGGCGCGGCGCGCTGAGACGGCGCGGCGGCGCCCTGCAGCGGCGAGGTCGAAACGCCACGAAGCAACCCGAGCTGCCTACAGCAACTCTCGCAAGAAAGGCATTCCGATGTTCGACCTGACACACAAGGTGGCCCTGGTCACGGGCGCCTCGCGCGGGCTCGGCTGGGCCATGGCGCAAGCGCTCGCCGGCGCCGGCGCCCACGTGGTGCTCAACGCGCGCGACGCCGGTGCCCTCGCTTCGCGGATTGCCGAACTGAAGGCGCTGGGCCTGTCCGGCGAGGCGGCGCCGTTCGACGTCAACGATTCGGGCGCCGCCGAGGCGTGCGTCGCCCGGCTCGCCGCGCGGCACGGGCGCTTCGACATCCTCGTCGCCAACGCCGGCATCAACCATCGCGCACCGATCGGCACCTTCGAGCGCGCCGACTTCGAGCGCGTCGTCGGCACCAACCTCACATCGGTCTGGGTCCTGTGCAAGGCAGCGTCCACGGAGATGAAGCGCTGGCGGAGTGGCCGCATCGTCATGACGGGCTCGATCAGCGCAATCAACGCGCGGCCGACGATCTCGGCCTATGTCGCGAGCAAGGGCGCGGTGCATTCGCTCACCAAGCAGCTTGCGGTCGAGCTGGCGCCCGACCGGATCACCGTCAACTGCATCGCGCCGGGCTTCTTCGCGACCGAGATGAACACGCCGCTGATCGAGAACGCCGAGTTCAACGAATGGGTCTGCAAGCGCACGCCCGCCGGGCGCTGGGGCGACCTGAAGGAGATCGGGCCGGCGGCGGTGTTTCTCGCCTCCGACGAGGCGTCTTATGTGACCGGCCTGGTGATGACGGTCGACGGCGGCTTCACCGCCGCGATGTAGACGCCGCGGCCGCAGCGCAGGCGAGGCGCGCGAGGCGCGTTTGGCGCGTTTGGCGCGTTTGGCGCCAGGCTACTGAACCATTTCGGCCGCATCCTTGAAGAACCGCGTACCGAGGTCGCGCTGGTTCTCGTAGATCGAGCCCTGGTTCGGCGCAGCGGGGTAGGGCAGGCGGACCGGCACCGCCGTCATCCGCGGCTCGAGCGTGTCTTCACCGGCCACGAGCAGCGAGTTCCACGGCTCCCACGCGGTGGGCACATGGATCAGCGGCCAGGCATCGGCGGCGCGGTACTGGTGCAGCAGGAAGCGGCGCGGCTTGCCCGAGACGTTGGCCGAAGAGCCGTGCACCAGGCGGACGTGGTGCACCGTGATCGAGCCGGCCCTTCCGGTGCACATGACGGCCTTCGAGAAATCGATGCCGCTCGTCGCCGGATCGATGCCGCCGACGAAATGGCCCTGGGCGTGGTGGTCGTGGATCTTGCCGGTGTGGCTGCCCGGGATCACCAGCATCGAGCCGTTGTCGGCGGTGAAGTCGTCGAGCATGACGCCGACCGCCGCCAGGTCGTCGTTGGTGTGCGGGTAGAAGGCCCAGTCCTGGTGCCACTCGACCGGCGAGCCGAAGCCGGCCGCCTTCAGGTTGAGCTTCGACATGTCGAAGCGCACGTTCGCGCCCCACAGCTTCTGCAGCACGGAGACGATCTTCGGATGGCGGACCATGCGCGCATAGGCCGGGTGGTGCTTGTCCGGCGTCTTGATGCGGCGCAGGCGCGGGGCCTCGGCGCGGTGGCCTGGCTCGAGGTCGAACACGTCGGTGTGCTCGCGAGCCTGGCGCGACGCCTCGACGAACTCCTCGGTGACGGCGCGCAACTCGGCGATGTCTTCGGCCGAGACCACGTCGGGAACGACGATGAAACCCTCGCGCCGGTAGCGCTCCACATCCTGCTCGTTGATCATCTCCCTGCGTTTCCCCGTGATTGACGGCACTCATGTTAGCGCTAACATGATCGACCGACAATGCTTGTCGAGACGGCTGCAGGTGCAGTCGCGCGGTCGGCAAGGAGACGAGATGAGTCTGTCTAGACGTTCCGTTCTGAGCTGCGGCGCGGGCACGATCGCCGCTCTGGCCCTGCCCGCCGTCGCGCGGGCGCAAGCCGCCCCGATCCGTCTGGTGTTCTCGCACCACCTGCCCATCTCGCACATCGGCCACAAGGCGGCCGAGAGCTTTGTCGCCCGCGTGAAGGAGGGCACCGCCGGCCAGGTCACGATCGACATCCGGCCGGCGTCGCAGCTGTTCAACCTGCGCACCTCCGCCGAAGCGCTGCAGCTCGGCACGCTCGACATGTGCTGGAGCGACCTCGGAACGCTCGCCAACTGGCAGCCGCAGCTCGGCTTCATCTCGCTGCCGTTTCTCTTCAACGACTTCGAGCACGTCAAGCGCGTGATGTACGGGCCGACCGGAAAGCAGGTCTCGGAGGTCGCCAGGGAGACCCTCGGCGTCGAGATCCTGTCGCTCGGCGCCTCGGGCTTTCGGGTCTTCCTTGCGAAGAAGCCGATCCACAAGGCCGACGACGTGCGCGGCATCAAGCTGCGCGTGCCGGAAATTCCGACATGGGTCGAGATGGCGCGCGCGATGGGTGCCAACCCGACGCCGATCCCGGCCGGCGAGATGTACACCGCTCTGCAGACCGGCGTCATCGATGCGATCGAGGTGCCGGCCGACTACATCGTCACGGCCAAGATCTACGAGGTCGCCGGCTTCGCGACCAAGACCCATCACATCTTCACAGAGGTCTCGATGATGGCGAGCGCGAAGAAGATGGCGACCCTGCCCGCCAACGTGCAGAAGGTGATCCGCGAGAGCGCCGTCGAGGCCGTGCAGCAGGAGATGTGGGAGGCCAACATCAAGGAGCAGCAGGCCGCGTGGGACGCCCTGGCCGCCCGCGTCAAGGCCGACGCAGCGCCCGACATCGAGAGCTTTCGCTCGAAGATGGGTCCGGTGCTGACGAATTTCGTCGCCAAGACAGGCCCGAAGGGCAAAGCGCTGGTCGAGGCCGCGCAAGCCGCCGCCAAGGCCTGACCAGTGCCGGGTCCGGTGCCCGGCCCGGGCGCTGTCGTGCCTCGGCGCGAAGCTGCTTTCGTCGGCCGCTTGCGCGCCACCCTGACGGCCCTGTCGGCCGGCCTGCTGGCGAGCTATTTCCTGCTCGTTCTGCTCCAGGTCTTCTTCCGCTACGTCCTCAACGAGTCGCTGTTCTGGGCCGAGGAGCTCGTCCGCGGCCTGCTGGTCTGGGGCGTCATGGTGAGCTCGGCACTGGTCGCCGCATCGCGCGAGCACATCCGCCTCGAGATGCTCGAGCTGATGCTGCCGCCGGCCGGCCGCAAGGTCGTCGTGAGCGTCGCCAATGCGCTTGCGATCGCCTTCAGCCTGATCCTGCTGTGGGCCGCGATCCAGTTGATGGACCGCTCCTGGCTGCAGCGCTCACCGCTGCTCGAGGTGCCCAAGTGGACCGTCTACATGGCGCTCGCCGTCGGTGCCGGGCTCGAAGCGCTTCTCATGCTGCTTACCTGGAATCGCGAGCCCGCCGGCGAGCCGCATCGGGACCTGACCGTATGACGCCATGACCATCGGCCTGATGCTCGGGCTGTTCTGCCTGTTCATGGTTCTCGGCATGCCGATCGGCTATTGCATGGGGCTGGCCGCGGTGCTCGCGATCCTGCAGGACGGCCAGCTACCGGTGCTGATCCTGGCGCAGCAGTTCTACGAGGCGCTCGACAATTTCTCGCTGCTCGCGGTGCCGCTGTTCGTGCTCGCCGGCGAGCTGATGAGCGTGTCCGGGATCACCGAGCGGCTGGTCAACATGTCGAGGGCGCTGATCGGCCATTTCCGCGGTGGCCTCGCGCAGGCCAACATCATGACCAACATGTTCATGGGCGCGATTTCAGGCTCCGCGCTCGCCGACCTGACGGCGATCGGCTCGATGATGATCCCGGCCATGAAGCGCGAGGGCTACAAGCCGGCCTTCGCCGTCGCCGTCACGGCCTGCGCGTCGATGATGGCGCCGATCATCCCGCCGAGCGTGATCGCGGTGATCTACGGCTCGGTCACCGGTGTCTCGATCGGCGCGCTCTTCCTGGGCGGCGCGATTCCCGGGGTGCTGGCCGGCTTCGCGATGCTCGCCCTGGCCTGGTTCATGGCGCCGGGCGCCGGCGCCAAACCGTCGCCGCGGTCGAACTGGGGCGAACGGCGGCAGGCCGCGACGCGCGCGCTGCCGGCGATCATCATGCCGGTAATCATCATCGGCGGCATCCTGTCGGGTGCATTCACGCCGACCGAGGCCGGCGCCGTCGCCGCGCTCTATGCCTTGCTGTTCGGCCTTTTCGGGCGCCGGCACGGCTTCGCGTCGCTCTACCGCAACTTCTCGGCCGCCGCGGCCATGACCGCGAGCGCGCTGGTCACGCTCGCCGGCGCCGGCCTCTTCAGCTGGGTTCTCAGCCGGGCCGGCGTCGGCCAGGCTGCCTTGCAGCTGATGCTCGCGATCACCAGCGACCGCTCGCTGGCGATGCTGGTGCTGATCCTGTTCTTCTTTCTGCTCGGCACCTTTCTCGAGCCGGTGCCGGCGCTCATCATCGTCGTGCCGATCATGCAGCCACTGATCGCGCACCTCGGCTACGACCCGGTCCATTTCGGCATCGTCACGATCATGCTGCTCGTGCTCGGCTCGGTCACGCCGCCGGTCGGCGTGCTGGCGATGGTGGCCTGCAAGATCGCCGGCATCAGCTATAACGAGTCGCTCGGCATGCTCACGCCCTTCATCGTCGCCTGGCTCCTGGTGATCCTGCTGGTCGCCTTCATGCCGGAGCTGGTGCTGTGGCTGCCGCGCATGATGCAATGACCGCTTGAACGGGAGCGCCCTCGATGAGCGAATTTCGGGTCGGCATCACCGCCGACGTCCTCTCCTCCGATGGCGAGCCGATCTTCGGCCGCGAGGTGCTCGGCTTGCTCGACGCCGACGGCATCGCCTGGGAATACATGACGCAGGAGCCGGGCGGAGTCACGCCGGCGCAGGCGGCGCGCTACGACGCGGTCTGCGCCATGCTGACGCGGGTGACGCCGGCGAGCCTGGCCGGCGCCGATCGCCGCCTGAAGCTGATCGCCCGCTTCGGCGTCGGCTACGACACGATCGACGTTCCCGCCTGCACGGCGGCCGGCGTGCTGCTGACGATCGCCCCCGATGGCGTGCGCCGCCCGGTCGCCACCTCGGCGCTGACCTTCGTGCTGATGCTGGCCCAGAAGGTGCTCGTCAAGGACCGGCTCACCCGGAGCGGCCGCTGGGGCGAGAAGCTCGACCACATCGGCACCGGGCTCACCGGGCGCACGCTCGGCTCGATCGGCCTCGGCAACATCGGCGCCGAGCTGTTCCGACTCGCCCGCCCGCTCGAAATGAACGGCATCGCGCACGACCCGGTCGCCGATCCGGCCCTCGCCAGGGAACTCGGCGTCCGCCTGGTCGATCTCGAGACGCTCTTTCGCGAGGCCGACTTCCTGGCCGTGAACTGCCCGTTGACCGAATCGACCCGCGGCCTGGTGAGCGCAAGGCTGCTCGCCCTGATGAAGCCCAGCGCCTACCTGATCAACACCGCGCGCGGGCCGATCGTCGACGAGCGCGCGCTCTGCGACGCGCTCGCCGGCGGCCGGCTCGCCGGCGCCGGCCTCGACGTCTTCGAAGAGGAGCCGACGCCGACATCGAACCCGCTGCTGCAGCTCGACAACACCATCGTCACGCCGCACGGGATCTGCTTCACCGACGAGTGCATGCGCCGGCTCGCCGAGAGCGCCTTTCGCGCTGCGCTCGATGTGGCCGCCGGCCGCACGCCGCCCTACATCGTCAATCCGCAAGCGCTCGGCCAGCGCCCGTGAAAGGCCGCCGATGACTCCGCCCGACGACGACGCCCGTGCCGCGCCGGGGGTGCTGGTCGTCACCGGCGCCTCGCGCGGCATCGGCGCCGCCTGCGCCCGCCTCGGTGGCGCCGCCGGCTACAAGGTGGTCGTCAACTACGCGAAGAGCCGCGACGCGGCCTTGCGCGTCGTCGCCGAGATCGAGTCCGCCGGCGGCTGCGCCGTTGCGGTCGGTGCCGATGTCTCGCGGCTCCGGGGGGTCGAGCACCTGTTCGCGGAAACGGATCGCTGCTTCGGCCCGGTCACGGCGCTCATCAACAACGCCGGCATCGTCGGCGCCGTCTTGCCTCTCGAAGAGCACACCGAGGAGACCGTTGAGGCACTGTTCAGGACCAACGTGTACGCCTGCATCCATGCCTCTAGCGCGGCGATCCGGCGCATGTCGCCCCGCCACGGCGGCCGTGGCGGCGTCATCGTCAACATCTCGTCGGCGGCGGCGCGGCTCGGCGGGTTGCCGCGCACCGTCGTCTACGCCGCGACCAAGGGCGCGATCGACAGCTTCACCACCGGGCTGGCCAGGGAGCTCGGCGCCGAGGGTATCCGCGTCGTCGGCATCCGGCCGGGAATGATCGACACCGACATCCTCGAGACGCTCGGCGGCGACGAGACGAGGCGGCAGGTGGCGCCGACGATTCCGCTCGGCCGGCTGGGCCGGGCCGAAGAGATCGGGCGCGCCGCCATCTGGCTGCTCGGCCCGGAGGCCTCGTACGTGCACGGGACGACGATCGACGTCTCGGGCGGCCGCTGAGGCGGCGTCGGGCTCATCGAACGTGCCAGTCCTGCGTCAGCGGCTTCGCACCGTTCAGCTCGGCGTAGCCGGCGCCGGTGGTGCCCGGCGGGTCGGCGCCGAAGTAACGCGCGTCGAGCGGCCGCGAGGCCGGCTGCCAGCGCAGGTCGCACGACAGGCGAACCCGGTTCGTCGCCGAGTGGTTGTCGAGCGAGCCGTGCGCCGTGGTCATGCCGAACAGGGCGATGTCGCCGGCTTCGAAGTTGCGCGTCAGCAGGCGCGCGCCGCGGGCTTCGGCGAAGCGGATCGCGTCGCTGCCGAGATCGGCCTTGCGGGCGGGGTCGACGGAAATGTCGAAGCCGCGCATCGGATCGATCATGTCGGCGAAGCGGTTCGAGCCTTCGACGATGACCAGCGGCCCCTCGTCGACCGGCACGTCGCCGATCGGCAACCAGGCGGTGAGCAGCTGCTCGTGATGGCGCGCGAAGAACGGGTAGTCGAAGTGCAGCCCGGTCGCCCGCCCCGGCGCGCCGGGGCGCAGGAAGAGATAGTCCTGCGGCCGCGCCGGCTCGCCGAAGACGAGGGCCATGACGCGCGCCATCGCCTGGCCGTGGCTCAGGGCGCGCAGGCGCAGCCCTTCGCTGACCGACTTCCAGAAGCGTCCGCGATCGGGCTCGAGCTCGGCGCGCCGGCTGTTGCCGGTGGCGATGCCTGCTTCGGCCGGCGGCCCGATTTCATCCACTGCGGCGAGCCGCTCGAACACCTCGCGCCGGGCCGCCTGCACGTCGGTGCGCGGCAGCACGCCCTTCAGAAACAGATATCCGTCGGCCGCCAGGCGCTCGCGCAGCGCCGGCGGGTCGGCCAGCAGCGCGCCGCTGTCCTCGAGCTCGCCGACGAGCGCGGGCGGGACCGGATGCCCCTTGACCTTGCAGCCTTCCATGCGCGAGCCTCTACGTAACCCGAGCGGCCCGAGACCGCCGTTCACCTGATGGAGATCCAATGTACGTCGTCACCGTCGAGTTCACGATCGACCCTGCCCGCTGGGATGACTTCCTGCCGTTGATGCTCGAGAACGCCGCCCGCTCGCGCGACGACGAGCCGGGCTGCCGCCAGTTCGACGTGTGCACCGACGCCGCGCGCCCGGGGCGGGTCTTCCTGTACGAACGGTACGTCGACGCCGCGGCGTTCGACGCCCACCTCGTCGCCCCGCACTATCTGTCGTTCGCCAGCGCGACGAAGGCGATGGTGACGCAGCGCGTGATCGGCCGCTGGGAGCGGCGAGTGGGCTGAGCCTTCGTGCATGGCCAGCGCCCCGGCAGGCCTGCGCCGGGCCGTCGAGCTCGCTCGCCTGCGCGCCGATGCGAGCGGACGCATCACGTGCGGAGCGCGCGCGAACGCCATCGAGAGACGGGTGTCGATGTGGCCCTGACTCAAGCCACGCGATTGCTCAAGCTACCGACCCGCTCGACCTCGACGACGACCTCCTCGCCCCGTTTCAGCCAGCGCGGCGGCGTGCGTCCCGCACCCACCCCTTCCGGCGTTCCGGTCGCTATCAGGTCGCCCGGGCGCAGTGCCGCGAACTGCGACACATAGGCGATCAACGCATCGATCGGAAAGATCAGCGCGCTGGTGCGCGCCGCCTGCATCGCGACGTCGTTCACCCTCGTGACCAGCCCCAGGTCGGAGGGGTCGCCGACTTCATCGGCGCTGACCAGCCACGGCCCGCAGGCGCCGCTCGCCTCGAAGTTCTTGCCTGCCGTCACCGAGTGCTTCTGGAAGTCGCGAACGCTGCCGTCGTTGAAGCAGGTGTAGGCAGCGACATGAGCCAGCGCGTCGGCGCGCTCGATGAAGCGCCCGCCGCGGCCGATCACGAGCGCGAGCTCGCCTTCGAAATCGAGCTGCTCCGAGACCTCGGGCCACTGCAGCGCCGCGCCCTGGCCGACGATGCTGCCGCTGCGTCGGATGAAGAGCGAGGGCTGCTTGGGCAGCTCGCGGCCGGCCTCGGCCACGTGCGCCCGGTAGTTGAGGCCCACGCACCAGATCGTCGCGGCGGGTGCGATCGGCGCAAGCAACTCGGCCCCCGAGTACGCCACCGCTGGCTCGTCGCCGGGCGGCGCATTCATCCGCGCCCGAGCGCGTTCGAACAGGTCGTCGATGTCGTCTGCCGAGCCGCCATCGGGATGCGCGAGGCGCAGGATGCCCGGCCCCTGCACCACGCCCCAGGCAGCGCCTTGGGGCGTGCGATAGCGGACGATTTTCGCCATGGGTCGGTCCTTCTAGGCAGAGTGGCCCAAGCATACACAGCGCGGCCGAAGCCTCGCTTCTCCTCGGTGAAACGGCCTGAATTCGAGAAGCGTGCATGCATAATTCTTCGAGACTCTTCCGGACCCGCCGATGACTTACCGCGCCGCCGACGCGTTGGCCGATGCCCTGGTGGCGCACGGCGTCGACCGCGCCTTCGGTGTTCCCGGCGAGAGCTTCCTCGCCGCCCTCGACGCCTTGCTCGACCGGCCGCAGATCGATCTCGTCACCTGCCGCCACGAAGGTGCGGCGGCGCTCGCTGCGGTCGCCGATGCGCGGCTGTGCGGCGCGCCCGGCGTGCTCTTCGTCAGCCGCGGCCCGGGCATGGCCAACGCCACGATCGGCGTCCACGTCGCGCAGCAGGATGCCTTGCCGCTGGTCGTGTTCGTCGGCCAGGTCGATCGGCCGCTGCTCGGGCGGGGCGCGTTCCAGGAGGTCGACTATCGACGCATGTACGGCGGCGTCGCCAAGCTGGTGGCCGAGGTGATGCAGGCCGACCGCATGAGCGCGACGATCGCCCAGGCGTTCTCGATCGCGCAGAGCGGCACGCCGGGGCCGGTGATCGTCGTCCTGCCGGAAGACGTGCTCTCCGAGGCCTGTGCCGCCGTGGCGACGCGGCCCTTGGGCGGGTCGCGGCCGAAGCCTTCGACAGATGACGTCGCGGCCGTCGCGGCACTCATCGCCCAGTCTCGCCGGCCGGTCGTGATCGTCGGCGCCGAGTCGCGCTCGCCGGCCTTTCGCGCCGACCTGCGTCGCTTCAGCGAACGCTGGCAGCTGCCGGTGGCGGTGACCAACAAGAACCAGGACCAGTTCGCCAACGAGCATCCGAACTGGCTCGGCCATCTGGGCTTCTTCGTCAGCCCGCCGCTTTCGGCCCTGCTCGCCGAGGCCGACCTCGTGCTGGCGATCGGCACGCGCCTGGGTGACGTCACCTCGCAGGGCTACACCTTCCCGCGCCAGGCACCGGCGCCGCAAACGTTGGTCCATGTCTATCCCGATGGCGCGGCGATGGCGACGCAGTTCCGCACCGAGCGCGCGATCGTGTCCGGCGCGCATGCCTTCGTGCAGGCGATGCTCGACGCGCCGCCGGCCGGCGCGCCAGCGCGCCACGACTGGCTGGCGCAATCGGCGCAGGCGCGCGACCAGGCCCGCGCCTGGTCGCCGCAGGCAACGCCGCCCGCCGACGTGTTCGGCCATGTCGTGCAGGCGATCGCCACCCGGCTCGCGCCCGACGCGATCGTCACGCTCGACGCCGGCAACTTCTCGACCTGGCCGCATCGCCTGCTTAGCCTGCGACCCGCACAGACGATGCTGGCCGCGGCCTGCGGTGCGATGGGCATGGGCGTGCCCGCTGCGCTCGCCGCTGCGCTGCGTCACCCGGGCCGCCAGGTGATCGCGTTCTGCGGCGATGGCGGCTACCTGATGACCGGCAACGAGCTCGCGACGATCGTCGGCCGCGGCCTGGCGCCGAAGATCGTCGTTGCCAACAACCGTTCCTACGGAACGATCCGCAGCTACCAGGAGCGCCAGTACCCGCGCCGGGTGAACGGCACCGACCTGAACAACCCCGACTTCGCGATGCTCGCAGCGGCCTATGGCGCGGGCGGCTTTCGGGTCTCGGCGGCAGGCGAAGCGGAGGCGGTCGTCGCCGAGATGCTCGCCCATCCCGGGCCGGCCCTGCTCGAGGTCGTCTGCGACATCGAGCAGATCATGGCCGGCACGACCTTGTCGGCGATCCGCCCCTAGTGGCCTCGATTCGCAGCGACCGGATCGAACGCAGGCCGCTTCACGGCTTGCGCTCGAACACCGCCCTGGCCAGGCGGCGCGCGATCCGCCAGCCTTCGCTCGTGCGCTCGAAGCTGTCGTGGTATTCGCCGACCACCTCGAGCAGATCCGCAGGCGCGCTCGACGAGCCCGGCGCCGCGTTCGGGCCGTGGCGGAAGAACTGGAAATACGTGACGCCGGTGATCTGCGTCGCCGAGACGTGGGCCAGCATGATGTTGGCGCAGACGTGTCGGGTCGTCATGTTCGCGGGGCGGGCGGCCATCGCCGCGGCGATCGCCGCGCGGCCCTGGAGGGCCTCGCCGCGCCGGTCGAACACGCCGTCTTCGCTGAACAGCTCGACCACCTGGGCCGACTCGCCGTGGTCGAGCCGAAAGCAGAAGGCGTGGATCAGCGCTTCGCAAGCGCGCTCGTCCTGCAGGCGCTGGAGCAGCGCGTCGGTATCGCTCATGGCGGGGTTGTGCCTTCGGGTTGCCGGAATGGCTTCATTCTGCGTTGTCGCTCGCAAGCGGTCGCTCGCATGAGCTGGCGCCGGGCCACGACCGACCGCGTGCTCGCCGGCCTGGCCCTGCTTGCGCTCTGGCAGCTGGCCAGCCTGCTGTTCGGCGCCTACTGGATCAGCCCGCCCTGGGAGACGCTGCGCCGGCTGATCGCCATGACCGCCAGCGGCGAGATGCTGCGCCATGCCGGCTACACCCTGAGCGCAGCGGTGCTCGGCTTCGTCGGCGGCGGCCTGCCTGGCGCCTTGCTGCCGTTGGCGCTGCGCCGGCACCGCTTTCTCCAGGCGGTGCTCGATCCCTTCCTGGCGGCCGGCTACGGCCTGCCCAAGCTGGCCCTGGCACCGCTGTTCATCCTCTGGTTCGGCATCGGCCTCGGCTCGAAGATCGCCCTCGCCGTCGCCGTGGTCTTCTTCATCGTCTTCTACAGCACCCAGGCCGGGGTGCAGGCCACCGACCAGAAGCTCATCCGCATGGCGCGCGTGCTCGGCGCCAGCGAAGCGCAGCTCTCGCGTCACGTGGTCTGGCCGGCGCTCGTGCCTTTCGTGTTCGCCGGCCTGCGCATCGCCACGCCGTATGCGATCGGCGGCGTCATCATCTCGGAGCTGGTGTCGTCGAACCGTGGCCTCGGCTACCTGATCCAGTACGGCGCGATGAGCTTCAGCACGCCCGACATCTTCGCGACGGTGGCGGCGATCACACTGATCATCGCTCTGGCCACGCTGTCGATGGGCGCGCTCGAGCGCCGCCTGCTGCGCTGGCGGCCGGCCCAGGCGGGCGCCACGGCAAGCGGAGTCGCGGCATGAGCCTGCTCGAGGTTCGTGGCCTCGGCAAACGCTTCGCCGCCGGCCAGCGCCAGGGCGAGGCGCCCTGGGTGATCCGCGCGCTGTCGTTCAGCGTGGAAGAAGGCGAGTTCGTCACCCTGCTCGGTCCCTCGGGCTCCGGCAAGTCGACGATCCTGAACATGATCGCCCAGGTGGAGGCGCCGAGCGAAGGCGAGATCGTGTTGCGCGGCGAGATCCTGGCCGACGGCACGCGCCGGGCGTTGCGCCCCGGTCTCGGCCGCCAGGTCGGCTACGTGACCCAGGACGACAACCTGCTGCCCTGGCGCACCCTGACCGACAACGTGCTGTTCGGCCTCGAGCTCCAGGGGCCGGTGCAGCAGGCCGGCCGCGACCGCGCCGCGCAGATGATGGCCATGGTCGGCCTTGCCGGCTTCGAGCAGTACTACCCGCACGAGCTTTCCGGCGGCATGCGCAAGCGCGCGGTGCTGATCCGCACCCTCGTCTACGAGCCGCCGATCATCCTGATGGACGAGCCCTTCGGCGCGCTCGATGCCGAGACCCGGGCCCAGCTGCAGGGCGACCTGCAGCGCCTGTGCGCCCTCAAGCGGACGACGATCGTGTTCGTGACCCACGACATCGCCGAAGCCGTCGCACTCGGCGACCGCGTGCTCATGCTCAAGCGCGCGCCGGCCGCCATCATGGGCGAGCACGTCGTCGACCTGGCCCGGCCGCGCGTCGTCGATGATTTGCTCACCGAGCCGCGCTTCGTCGCCCTCTACACCGCGATCCGCGCCCAGGTGCGATGAAGGCGAGCGCGACTGCCGGTGTCGGCGAAGACCGGTGGGCCGCAGCCCTGTTGCCGGCACGGCTCGGCCTGCTCGTGCTGCTGCTCGCCGTCTGGGAGCTCGGCCATCGTCTGCTCGGCACCGCTTACATCGCCGAGCCCTTCGAGGTGGCCGTGCGCATCGTCGCGAGCGCCTTCAACGGCACGCTCTGGCCCGACGTCGGCGCCACGCTGCTGGCCACCGGGCTCGGCCTGGCCATCGGCTGGCTGCTCGGCTTCGGCGTGGCCGTCGTGCTCGACCGGTCGCCGCGCGCCGCCGCTGCGCTCGAGCCCTGGATCCTGGTCGCGATGGGCGTGCCGCTGTTCGCCCTGATCCCCTTGGTCATCCTCTGGTTCGGCATCGGCATCACGCCCAAGGTCGTGATCGTCGTTTCGATGGTCTTCTTCATCGCCTTCGTGACCACGCTCTCCGGCTTGCGCAGCATCGACCGGCGCCTGCTCGACATGGCCCGGGTGCTCGGCGCGACGCCGCGCCAGCTGACCGCCAAGGTGTCGCGCCAGGCGATCCTGCCGCACCTCTTCGCCGGCCTGAAGATCGCGGTGCCGCGCGCGATCTCGGCGGCCATCGTCGGCGAGTTCCTGGTCGCCGACCGCGGCCTCGGCTACGCCATCAACCAGGCGCGCCAGACCGTCGATCCGGTCGGCGTGTTCGCCGGCATCGTCGTCGTGACCCTGCTGGTCTCGCTCGGCGATATGCTGCTTGGCCGGCTGCAGCGCCACGCCTTTGCCTGGCAGAGCGGCGCCGGCGCCCTCTGAGCCGGCGCCCCATGTCTGCTGTCCGCCCCGCCGCGCCGACCCAGCTCGAGACCGTGCTGACCCGGCTGCGCGAAGCGATCATGCGCGGCCGCTTCGCGCCCAACGCGCGGCTGGAGGAAAAGCAGCTCGCCGAGATGATGGGCGTGTCGCGCACTCCCGTGCGCATCGCGATGCAGTCGCTCGCCCAGGAGCGGCTGCTGGTCTACAACCCGCATCGCGGCTTCCAGGTGCGCTCGTTCAGCCGCCAGGACGTCATCGACGCGATCGACGTGCGCGGCCGGCTCGAGGCCTTCTCCGCCGAGCTGGCCGCCAGCCGCGGCCTGGCCGGCGATGTGGCCGAGACCGTGCAGGCCAACCTGGTCGCGACCCGCACCTTGCTCGACCAGCCGGCGCACGCCACCGCCGACGTCGATCGCTGGGCCCAGCTCAACGCCGATTTCCACCGCGTGCTGCTCGAGGCCTGCGGCAATCCGCTGGTCGGTACCCTGATCGGCCAGATCCAGAGCATTCCCATGGCCTCGGCCGGCCTGATCCCGACCACCACCGACAACGTCGACGCCGTGTTCGCCTATGTGGGCGAGGCGCTCGCAATGCACACCCTGCTGTTCGACGCGATCCTGCGCCGCCAGCCGGCACGCGCCCACAGCCTGATGCTCGAGCACGTGTACCAGGGGCGCGAGCGCATCCTGCAGTTCCTGGAAGTCTGGCCGGGCGACGATGCTTCAGCGCAGAGTGCGGGCCGGTACCGCATCACCGATCCGGCGGCGCCGCCGCCCGCGGTCAAGCGGCGGCGGCGCCCCGAACCCGGTCGATGACGCGGAGCGCGTTGGCCGGCGCGCCGTCGCTGCGCCAGGCGACGTGGCCGTCGGGGCGCACCAGCACCAGGTGGCGTTCATACAGGCTGGCGACTCCCGGATCGTCGATCTCGATGTGCTGCATCGGCACACCGCGCTGGCGCGCGGCATCGAGCAGGGTCGCGGCATCGTGGCCGGCGCCGAAGCTCAGCAGCACGAAACCCCGGCCGTACAGGTCGAGGGTCGAGCGGCCGGGCTCGAGCCAGGCGTGCGGAGCGCGCACCCCTGGCCGGGTCGACGGGGCGTAGTCGGTGGCGCTGGCCGGCGGCGCTACGGTGCCGTCGGGCACGCAGATCGGCGAGCGGTCGTAGGCGTAGCCGAGCTGGATGCCCATCGAATTCCACTCCTTCGCCCGGCGCTCGCGAATGATGTCGGCGAGCACCTTGCGCGCCTCGGCGGCGGCCGGCGTATCAGCCTCGATGTCGGGCGGCACCGGCAGGCCGGCTTCTTCGGCGCGGTTGCTGGCCGCCTCGTCGACGTTGCGGCTGGCCACCGGTCGGCGCTCGATCTCGTAGCTGTCGAGCAGCTCATCGCCGCCCCAGCCGGCGAGCACGGCGCCGATCTTCCAGCCGAGGTCGACGACGTCGCCGATGCCGGTGTTCATGCCGAAGCCGCCGCGCGGCCAGAGCAGATGGGCGGCGTCGCCGGCGAGAAACACCCGACGGTCGCGAAAGCGCTCGGCGACGACCCGATGGCCGGCCCACGGCTTGGCGGCGATGACGGTGAGCGGCAGGTCTTCGCCCAGGGCTTGTCGGATGCGCCGCTCCGGGTCGAGCGCCTGGCCGGGCTGGGCGTATTCGATCAACCGCCAGCGATCGCGGCCGTCGACCGAAGAGAGGTTGGCGCGGCCGTCAGGGTTGACGATGTCCATCATCACCCCCGGCCGCGAAGCGAGCCGCTCGCGCAACGCCGACGACTCGAAGTAGACGGTGACGTTGTGGCCTTCGGCGAACGCACCTGCCAGAGCGATGCCGAGGGACTTGCGCGTGGTGCTGGCCGCCCCGTCGCAGGCGATCAGGTAGTCGGCGCGCCACATCTCGGTCGTGCCGTCGGCCAGGCGCAGCACCTCGACGTCGACCCCGTCTTCGTCCTGCGTGAAACCAGCGACTTCGCAGCCCTGCTCCAGGCTCACGCCCGGGTAGCGCCCGAGCTCGCGGCGCAGCACCGGCTCGAACAGCATGCGTGGGCACCAGATGCCGCCTTCGGGGGTGACCTGGGCAAGGCTGGTCTGGAAGCCGCGGTTCGATGGCCGCTCGAAGCACAGCAGCTCGTGGCCCAGCACCCGGGTGACAAAGCGGACGTTGCGCGGGATGTCGGGCGGAAAGCCGGCGTCGCGCATCGCCTCGGCCATGCCCCAGCGGCGCATGTGCTCCATGGTGCGCGCGTTGATCGATTCGCAAGTCGGAAAGTCGGGCGTCCCGCCGGTAGCGCGCTCGAAGATCGTGCAGCCGATGCCGCGCCAGCCGAGCTCGTTGCCGAGGGCCAGGCCGACCGGCCCGCCGCCAACCACGACGACCGGCACGCGCCGCGGCGCGGCTGCAGCGTCGCGGGTCGCCATTCAGTGGGCGACGCGAACGATGGCCAGGGCGGCTTCGCCGGCGCGCCAGCGGCGCGCGAGCTCGGCCGGATCGACCGCGTGGCCGACCGGATCGGCGGCGAAGGTCGCCGACTTCATGAAGCCGAGGAACTCGGCCTCGGTCGCGTAGTTCGCCGCCGAGAGCTCGACCAGGTTGCCGTCGACGTCTTCGTAGTAGAAGGAGGTCGCCGGACCGTGGTTGAAGCTCTTGTAGGGAACGATGCCGATCGTCGCGAGCCGCTCGTAGCGCGTCAGCAGGTCTTCGACGCTGCCATGACGCAGCTGCATGTGGTGCAGGCCGCTGGCCGTGGCCGAGGGCTGCTGGTTCGGGTAGTCGAACAAGGCCACGACCTGGGCGAACGGGTAGCCGGTGGCCACGCGCAGGAAGCAAAGCCGCAGCTCGGTCGGCAGCCGCTCGCTGAGCTGCTCGCGCTTCCTGTCCCAGTCGGGCGGCGTGTGCTCGAAATAGGGCTTCATGCCGAGCACCTGCTGGTACCAGGACTTCATCTGCTCGTAGTGCGAGGTGCGCAGCACGACCTCGCTCAGGCGCGGCGGCACCAGGTCGGCGGTGACAAGGTCAGCGCTGGCGGAAGGCAGGTCCATCGCGACGCTCCCGCTACTTCATGTATTCGTTGGTGAAGAGCGCGCTCAGGTCCTCGCGCTTCTCCTCGGGCTTGAGCGTTCCCGCCGTGAGGCCGACGCGCTGGGTGTTGGCCAGCGCCGCCGCGTGGGTGGTGGTGTCGGCGGGCGAGGTCGAGCGGATCAGCTGGACGGAGGCGTCGAGCACCTGGGGAGGAAGCTGCTGAAAGCGGGCGCGCAGGATGGTCTGCACTTTTTCCGGCTCATTGCGCATCATCGCCAGCGCTTCGTTCAGGCCGGCGACCAGCTTGCGGCAGGTCTCGGCCGCCTGGGCGCAAAAGCCGGCGCGGGTGGCGATGACGTTGCTCGAGTAGGGGTTGAGCTCGGGCATGTCGACCCGAGGGTTGTCGACGATCACCTGCGCGCCGTCGGCCACGGCGAGGGCGACGAAGGGCTCGCTGAACAGGAAGCCGTCGATCGCTCCCGACTTGAGCGAGGAGACCATGTTCGGCGGCGCCATCGGCGTGAGCACGAAGTCGCGATCGGCGTCCATGCCGACCTTGGCCGAGATGTACTTGATGAAGCCGTGCGGCAGGCCGAGCGGCGCGTCGATCGCGAGCGTCGCGCCCTTCAGCGCGCGCATCCGGGTGGCCAGGTCGGCCTTTTTGTCGATCTTGCGCTCGGCGGCGGTCTTGGCGCTGACGACCAGGCTGAGCAGGTACTCCTCGTGCGTGCTGGCGATGATCTGCATCGGCTGGCCCCGGGCCGCGGCGCGAAGCACCGAGGTGGCGGCGGTGCTGGCGAAATCGGCGCTGCCGGCGACGACCGCGTTGGTAGCGCCGGGGCCGGGAATCAGCGGCAGCTTGACCTCGAGGCCGCGCTTGCTCCACAGGCCCGCGTCGGCGGCGACATAGATGGGAGTGAAGTGGACTGCGGTGGCGGGCAAGGCGAGGGTGGTGGATTGCGCCTGGGCGACGGCGGCGATGGCCAGCCCGAGGACGACGGCAGTCCAGGAGACGGCCGAGCGGGCGGTGCTGCCGGAGCAGCGGCGATGAATGAGGCTCACGGTGTCTCCTTGCTGTGCGGTTCTGCGGGCAATTGTGCATGCATCGCTGCGTCTGAGGGCTCAGGAAAGCCAGGAAGCCGGTTAGCCCGTGCATCGGTGCATGCTTGTACGCAGCGGTGGCGGCGAACAGGAGCGGCAGTCGAAGGGCGGTACACAGTGACACGAGCGTCCGCAACCGCCCGAATTGCGCTGGCGTTGCGGTGCTTCTAGAGTGCTCGGACATCGGACACGGAGATCGTCATGCGCATAGGGACAGCTCTTGCCGCCACGCTGCTTGCCATGGCAGCCGGTTGTACCGGTCCGGCAGCGCCGGTCGCGGGTGTCGATCGGCTGTACGTGATGGACTGCGGCCACAACGCCGCGCTCGATCAGTCGCGCTGGTCACCGGGCGTCAACGTGGGCAGGCCGCTCGAGCTTTCCGACAATTGCTACCTGATCCGCCATGGCACGGAATGGCTGCTCTGGGACACGGGCTATCCCGACGGCATGGTCGACAAGCCGCTGACCACGTCGGTCGGCACCGCATCGCGTGCGAAGACGCTCACCGCCCAGCTCGCAGAGGTCGGCGCGACGCCGGGCGACATACGATGGCTGGCGGTATCGCACACGCATGGCGACCACGTGGGCAACGTCGACCTGTTCCCGCAATCGACGCTGCTGATCCAGAAGGCCGAGCTCGACTGGGCCTTCGCCCCGGGCAAGCCGGCACCGTTCCGCCAGGAGCGACCGTTGCGGGCGCTCAACGGCGACTTCGACGTGTTCGGCGACGGCAGCGTCACCATCCTGTCGACGCCCGGACACACACCGGGACACCAGTCGCTGCTCGTGCGGCTGCGCCGCACCGGATGGGTGGTACTCAGTGGCGATCTCGCCCACTTCCGCGACAACTGGGAGCAGAGGCGCGTCGCCTCGATGAACACCAGCCCTGAGCAGACCCGCGCGTCGATGCAGCGCGTCGCCCAGATCCTGGCGGACAAGAACGCTCAGTTCTGGATCAACCATGACAAGCCGCAAAGCCTGTCACAACGACGCTCGCCTGCGGCCTACGACTAGTGAACAGGCCCTAGCTAGCTAGCTAGGGCGCGGATGAGACGGCAGGGCCGGCAGGAGCCGACGGCCGGGACAGCAACCCGTCGGGTCACCGTGCCGGCGCGCCGCTGCCGCAGGAGCGAGGCGGGACAATAGCGGGATGCCCGTTTCCGAACCCCGCCCGCCGTCGAGGCTGCTCGAAGGCCTGAACCCCGAACAGCTCGCCGCCGTCACCCTGCCGCCCGAGCCGGCGCTGATCCTCGCCGGCGCCGGCTCGGGCAAGACGCGCGTCCTGACGACACGGGTCGCGTGGCTGATCCAGACCGGGCAGCTCTCGCCCGGCGGCGTGCTGGCGGTCACGTTCACCAACAAGGCGGCGAAGGAGATGCTGACCCGCCTCGACGCCATGCTCGCGATTCCCGTGCGCGGCATGTGGGTCGGCACCTTCCACGGCCTGTGCAACCGGTTCCTGCGCGCGCACTGGAAGCTCGCGGCGCTGCCGCAGGGCTTCCAGATCCTCGATTCGAGCGACCAGCTCTCGGCCGTCAAGCGGGTGATGAAGGCGATGAACCTCGACGAGGAACGCCACGTGCCCAAGCAGGTGACGTGGGCGATCGCCGCCGCCAAGGACGGCGGCCTGCGCGCCAGGGACATCGAGGTGCGCGACGAGCAGAGCCGCGTCCTGGCCCAGGTCTACGAGGCCTACGACGCGCAGTGCCAGCGCGAGGGCGTGGTCGACTTCGCCGAGCTGATGCTGCGCACCTACGAGCTGATGCGCGACAACGCCGCGCTGCGCGAGCACTACCAGCGGCGCTTCCGCCACATCCTGGTCGACGAGTTCCAGGACACCAACAAGCTGCAGTACGCCTGGCTGAAGATGTTCGCCGGCCCGCCGGAGCAGGGCTGCGCCCTCTTCGCCGTGGGCGACGACGACCAGAGCATCTACGCCTTCCGCGGCGCCCAGGTCGGCAACATGGCGGCGTTCGAGCGCGAGTACCACGTGCGGATCGTCATCAAGCTGGAGCGCAACTACCGCTCCTACGGCAACATCCTCGACGCCGCCAACGAGCTGATCGCGAAGAACTCGCGCCGGCTCGGCAAGAACCTGCGCACCGAGGCCGGGCCGGGCGAACCGGTGCGGGTGCACGAGGCGCCGAGCGACTTCGCCGAGGCGCAGTGGTTCGTCGAGGAGGCGCAGCAGCTGCACCGCGAGGGCACGCCGCGCCACGAGATCGCGCTGCTCTACCGCAGCAACGC
>JBDTUG010000019.1:0-26334 GCA_040007855.1 Caldimonas sp. | reverse complement strand
AGTAGGGCGGGCCGACCGAGATCTTGCCGAGGTTCATGGCGTCGAGCGCGAGCGGGTAGAGCGTGCCGAGCAGCACCGCGCCGCAGGCGACGACGAGCAGGACGTTGTTGGAGAGCAGCAGCGTCTCGCGCGAGAGGAGCGCGAAGCGGGCGCCGAGGCCGACGCTGGTCGCGCGCCAGGCGTAGAGCGCCAGCGACGAGCCGATGACGATGACCAGGAAGGCGAGGATGAACAGGCCGCGACGCGGATCGGTGGCGAACGCGTGCACCGACGAGAGCACGCCCGAGCGGACCAGGAAGGTGCCGAGCAGCGAGAGCGAGAAGGCCAGGATGGCGAGCAGCACGGTCCAGTTCTTGAAGCTGTTGCGCTTTTCGGTGACGGCGAGCGAATGGATCAGCGCGGTCGCGACCAGCCAGGGCATGAACGAGGCGTTCTCGACCGGGTCCCAGAACCACCAGCCGCCCCAGCCGAGCTCGTAGTAGGCCCAGGCGCTGCCGAGGGCGATGCCGATGGTGAGGAAGATCCAGGCCGCCGTGGTCCAAGGACGCGTCCAGCGAGCCCAGGTGGCGTCGAGGTTGCCGCCGATCAGCGCGGCGACGGCGAACGAGAACGCCACCGAGAGGCCGACGTAGCCCATGTAGAGCATCGGCGGATGGATCACCATGCCCGGGTCCTGCAGGAGCGGGTTGAGGTCGCGCCCTTCCGACGCCGCCGGGATGAGACGGTCGAACGGGTTCGACGTCACCAGGATGAAAAGCAGGAAGCCGAACGACAGCAGTCCCATCACGGCGAGGATGCGCGCGATCACCGGCTCGGGAAGGTGGCGGCTGAAGGTCGCGACCGCGAGCGTCCAGAACGTCAGCATCAGCACCCAGAGAAGGATCGAGCCTTCGTGGCTGCCCCAGACCGCGGCGATCCGGTACTGCAGCGGCAACGTGCTGTTGGAGTTGGTCGCGACGTTGAGCACCGAGAAGTCGTTGCCGACGAAGCTGATCGCGAGGCAGACGAAGGCGAACGCGACCAACCCGAACAGCAGCCGTGCCGAAGGACGCGCCAGCAGCATCCAGTCGCGCCGGGCACGCGCCGCGCCGAGCATCGGCATGACGCCGAGGACGGCGGCGACGCCGAGCGCGATCCAGAGCGCGAAGTGACCGAGTTCGGGAATCATTTGCGGATCGGCTCGGCGCTCATCGATTCCGCGAGCTTGGGGTTGCCCGACTGTGCGCGCTTGAGCGCCTCGGCGGCCTCGGGCGGCATGTAGTTCTCGTCGTGCTTCGCGAGCACCTCGCGGGCTACGAACACGTCGCCTTGCAGCTGACCCTGGGCGACGACGCCCTTGCCTTCCTTGAACAGGTCGGGAAGGATGCCTTCGTAGCGGACGGTGATCGACTGGGCCGTGTCCGTGACGAGGAAGCTCGCCTTCGTGCCTTCGCGCTTCAGCGTTCCCTTCTCGACCATGCCGCCGATCCGGAACGTGCGCGCGGTCGGGGCTTGCTTTGCCGCCACCTGCGACGGCGAGTAGAAGAAGACGAGATTGCTCTGAAATGCGTTCAGCACCAGCGCCGCGGCGGCGCCGACGGCGCAGACGATGCCGGCGGCGACGGCGAGGCGCTTCTGGCGCGGCTTCATCGCGGCGCTCCCGTGAGCTCGCGCCGGGCCTGGCGATGGCGCAGCACGACCAGCACCGGCTCGATCGCCATGCAGGTGATCGTCATCGCATACGCGCCCCACACGTAGGTGCCGTAGCCGCCCATGGCGAAGAATTCGGGGGCGCTGTTCCAGTTCACGACGTTGCTCCTTGACCGGCGGGCGCGCGGCCGACTGCGTCGCTCGCCCATGCCGCGTGATTGTCGCGTTCCAGGGCAATGGCCCCGGAACGCACGAAGATGACGGCGAACGCGTAGGCCCAGAAGGCCAGCGTCATCAGCAGCATCGCGAGCAGCATCACGCTGGCCATTTTCGGCGCCGCGGCGACGCTGACGCTCGCCCCCTGATGCAGCGTATTCCACCAGATCACCGAGAAATAGATGATCGGCACGTTGACGCTGCCGACGACGGCGAGCAGGGCGCCGGCGCGATCGGCCCGGCGCGTGTCGTCGATCGCCGAGACCAGGGCGAGGAAGCCGCCATAGAGGAAGAGCAGGATCAGCTCCGAGGTCAGGCGCGCGTCCCAGACCCACCAGGTGCCCCAGGTCGGCTTGCCCCAGAGAGCGCCCGTCCACAGGGCCAGGAAGGTGAACATCGCCCCGGTGGGCGCGATCGCCCGGGCGACGATCGACGCCAGGCGCGCGTTGAAGGCCCAGCCGATCACGGCCCAGAACGCCATCACGACGTAGAGCAGCATCGACATCCAGGCGGCGGGAACGTGGATGAAGATGATCCGGTAGGCGTCGCCCTGGGTCGCGTCGGTCGGCGCGCGCAGCATGCCGAGGTACAGGGCGATCGCGGCCAGGATCGCGGCCGCCGCGGTGAACCACGGCACCAGCCTGCCGGCGAGCGGATAGAACGCCGCCGGCGAGGCGAAGCGGAACCACGGAACGGGCCGGCTCATGGAGCGAGAAGACCCGCCGTTCATTCGGTCGCGATGCGCAGGGCAGCAGTGGCGATGGGAGTCGGAAGAGCCATGAAGGTGAAGAGTGCGCCCAGGAGTGCGAGAAGTGAATGGTGCCCGCGCGGCGACATCCCGGCTTCGACGTCCGTGACCGCTCCGGCACCGAAGATGATCACTGGAATGCACAGCGGAACAATGATCAGGATCAAAGAACGGCACCGCTCCTGGACCCGAGGGTGAACGCCGCGCGGCGCGCTTTTCTGGCAATGTGGAGGCCGAGGGTCGGCGCTTCGCCCACCGGATGAACCCGTGGTGATTTCCCGACTTACCGGGCGTAGAGAGGCAGAACTTGTTCGGATCAGGACGGGAATGGACGCTCTGGGACGAGCATGTGGCGGAGACGGTGTCCGCCGATAAGTCAATATCGGCGCGGGTTTGCAGCCGGTCGGCGAATTTTCCCGCCATAAATCCCGCCAACGCAATCCTACTTCGCCGCGATGTCGACCGCATTCAGCCATGTACGCTGACAGGTCTTCGCACGACCTCAGGCTCCTGCTAGCCCTCGATGACGGTAAGTAAGCCATTGTCGATCAGCAGGATGTGCCGCGTTCGAAGGACATCGTCGCCAACTCACATGCGGGGACTTGAGGACTAATCAGCGCGTCTTCACGGGCAGCACATCCCCGGCGGCAAGCTTCGTGGCATCGCGATCATGAGCGACAAGCGGAGTCTGTCGCTGCCCGATCTTCCGACGCTCGCAGAGGCTGGCATTCCACGGCACTTGGCAAGCGGCCCTCGCGCCGGCCGGCCGGCACGTCGCGAGCCGGGGTGCGGTTTCGCGAGGCGTCGATGGCGGCTTGGCGCGATCTGGAGCTGGCCGGTCTCTTGCGCAGACTCGGCTTTGACCCTTCCTTGGTTGATGACGAGGTAGTCACCACGTTGATCAAGCATCGCCGGAGCGGAATCGTCAACGTTTCCTCAGTGTCATTTCACTCTTCGGCCGACTGCGTCGCATCGACGCACTTAGCCAGCACCGGCAGAAGACTGAATCGCCTCGATCATTTGCAAGGTGCGGCGCGCCGTCGCCAAGTGCAGTAGCTCGACCATCCTGCCATCCATGTTGATAACGCCGCGCGCCGAATTGAGAGGATCGGCGAATGCGGCAACGATCTCTCGTGCTTCGGCAATCGCTTCCGGCGACGGCGAAAATGCTTGGTTTGCGAAGTCGATCTGGCTCGGATGGATGACGGTCTTGCCGTCGAAGCCCATCTGTTGCGCTTGCCGGACCTCGTTCTCGAAGCCCGCCACGTTCTTGAATTCGTTCCAGACGCCGTCGAGCACGGAAATGTCGTTCGCTTTCGCGGCAAGCACAACGCTCATCAGCCATGGCACCAGATAGCGGCGCTGCTCAGCGGCGGATACCCCGGTCTCGCGAGCAATGTCGTTGGTGCCGAGGACCAGACACTCCAGGCGCGGCTGGCAACGCAGGCCTGCCGCGACGATGTCACCCAGACGGGTCAGCCCCTGCGCGGTCTCGATCATGAACCACACTACCGGGACCATCCCGGCGCCGTGCGTGGCGGCCCGACGCGTGAACTCGATAACGTCTTCCGCCGTCGAAACCTTTGGCACAAGGATGACATCCGGCCGACATGTGACCACGGTCGCGAGGTCGTCGTCGAGGAAAGGAGAGTCGATCGCGTTGACGCGGATGACTTGAAGGCTTCTGGCGGTCGGCTCCTGTCTCGGGAAGGCTTGGACCAGATTGGCGCGCGCGGCCGCCTTCTGGTCCGGGGCAACCGCGTCCTCGAGATCGAAGATCACGACATCGCAGGCCAGCGTGCGCGACTTTTCAATCGCGCGCTGGTTGATTGACGGCAGATAAAGTGCCGAGCGGATCGGACGGTAGTTTTTGGACGGCATCGCCTCTCCAATCAGGTGCTCATGCAGCCCGTCGGCGAGCGGCCGGCGGGGCGCAAGACTCTCGCTCGAGCAGCGAAGTCTCGAAGCGCAGGACTCGCGGCGTTCCTTCAACCGTTCCCTGCAAACGCCCGAGTATCAGAGCAGACGCGGCGCGTCCCATCGCGGGATAGTCGACGCGGAGCTCGGTGATCCGCGGGGTCATAAGCTCTGACAGCTCCGGATCCGTCGCACCGATGATGGAGATGTCGGCCGGGACGAGTAGTCCGATCGATCTGATCGCGCGTAGCGCGCCTGGCAGCATGCTCACGCCGCCGACGATGATCGCCGTCGGACGTTTTTTGGATCGGAGCAGTGCCGTGGTCTGGGTGAACGCGTAGTCCGCCGAGAAGTTGGAGTCGCAGATCATGTTCGGATCCGAAGTGAGTCCGGCCTCGGCGTACGCTTCCTCAAAGCCGTGGATCCGTTCCCGGCCCGGTCGAACCGAGCGTTGCCCCGTGACCAGCGCAATGCGCCGATGCCCCATACCAAAAAGGTAGCGCATGGCCTGCTTCACGCCCTCGCAGTGTTCGATCGCGATGACGTCCTGCGCTTCGTTCGGATCTCGGTCGAACAGAATCGTCGGTATGCCGAGCTCGACGCGAGCGCGCGCCAGCTTCGCGTTACTATCATTTGACGTTGTCACGATGAGGCCGTCGATTCGGCGCTGGGCGAACGCGTGAAGGATCTCGAGTTCGCGCTCGGGCCGATCGTCGTAACCGGCCAGTAAAGGCACGTAGCCGGCTTGGAAAAGCATGCTCTGAACCACATTGGCAAAGCTCACAAACGCCGGCGACGAAAAGTCGCGGATCAGGATCCCGATGGTCCGCGTCGACTTGAGGCGCATGCTTTGCGCCGATGCGTCGGGCGTGTAGCTGAGCTTCTTGATGGCTCGCTCGACACGCCGCTTCATTTCGAGATTCACGCCGGTGCGCTGATTGGCCACACGCGAAGCGGTCCCGAGTGACACCCGCGCCTCCGCAGCGACATCTCGAATTGTCGACCTCCCCATCGCTTCCCCTCGTTGCCGACCGCTGCGCTGATCGGTACAGACCCTGATCCGAAGCTGCTTCGGATGCCTTGACGGACGAGAGCATGCCATGTAACGTTTCATGAGGGTGAAACGTTTCACCAAAAGGCCAAACGTGAGGCTCGAAGACAGGCGATGACGACGCGAATCTGGCATCAGAGCATGACCGACCTGGATCGACTGCCAGGCTACAAGGCGATGCTCGGCGAGCACGCGTCCCGGGTCGGTGGCAGCGACTTCGAAGTCCACCTGCACGGCGTGCGGCCGGAGACCTACGCGCCCGGCATGCGCCGGTCGAGATGACGCGCTTCCGCTGGGCTCATCACCTCGTTTTCACTCAGTTCGTGGAAAACGCGGTGCGCGCCGAGATCGAGGGCTACGACGCCGTCGCCATCAGCTGCTTCGTCGATCCCGCCCTTGACCTGGCGCGCAGCGCGGTCGACATCCCAGTCGTGAGCTCGTGCGAGACAGCGCTGCTGGTGGCGTCGACCATCGGTACCTCCTTCGGCCTGGTCACCATCGACCGGAGCATGGTGCGCATCCTGCGCGGGTTGGTCGCGCAGTACGGCTTTGCCGATCGCGTGCGGGCGATCACGACGCTTGACCCGCCGATGAACGAGTTCGAGCTCGACGAGGCGTTCGTCGGACGCGGTCCGCTGCTCGAGCGCTTCAGCGCCGAGGCGCGACGGCTGATCGAGCGACACGACGTCGACGTGCTGATTCCGGCCGAGGGTGTCCTCAACACAATGCTGGTGCGCAACGGGCTGCGCGAGATCGACGGCGTTCCCGTGCTCGACTCGTACGGGGCACTGCTGCAGTTCGCCGACATGCGGGTGCGGCTGCGCCGCTCGACAGGGCTGGAGACCTCGCGTCGGACCGCCTATGCGAAAGCGCCGGCTGAAATGATGCAGCACCTGCGGCGCCTGACCTGCTCGGTGCTCGAGGGAAACGCCTCGGCGCCAGGCGGCGCTCGCTCCTGAGACAAACGATGGATACGGCACCGAAGGCTACAGAGGCGCTGGCGCGCCGTATCAGGGCGATCCGGTACGACGCGTTGCCGCCGGCCGTCGTGACCGTGGCCCGCCAGTGCGTTCTCGACTGGATCGCCGTCACCCTGCGCGCCGTAGACGAGCCGCTGGTCGCGATGCTGGTCGATCAGGTGGGCGAGGAGGGCGGCCACGGTCAAGCCAGCCTGGTCGGCCGGGAGGGACGCGTCTCCGCTCGCCAGGCGGCGCTGGTCAACGGCGCGGCCTCGCACGCGCTCGACTACGACGACGTCAACATTCGCATGACAGGCCATCCGACAGTTGCCGTGCTGCCCGCGGCCCTTGCGCTTGGGCAAGGCATCGGCGCAAACGGCAAAGACTTGATCGCGGCATTCGTCGCCGGCTACGAGACCACCTGCCTGATCGGCGCGATGGTCGCGCCCGGTCACTATGCACGCGGCTTCCACGTGACCGGCACGGTCGGCACTTTCGGCGCCGCCGCCGCGTGCGCGCATCTGCTCGGCCTGGGGCACGAGCAGACGATGACGGCTTTGGGCATCGCCGGCACGCAGGCGGCTGGGCTCAAGTCGATGTTCGGAACGATGTGCAAGCCACTGCACGCGGGCAAGGCCTGCGAAAGCGGGCTGCTCGCGGCGCAGCTGGCGGGGCGCGGTTTCACGAGTCGCCTCGACATCATCGAATGTGCCCAGGGCTTTGCCGCGACTCAGACTGACAGCTTCGACCCGGGCGCGGCCCTCGATGCCGACCCGGACCGCTACAACCTGCTCGACAACCTGTTCAAGTATCACGCGTCCTGCTACCAGACGCATGCCGCGATCGAGGCGATTCGTTCACTGCGTGCCGAGCATGGTTTCGCCGCCGCCGACGTCGAGCGGATCGTGCTGCACCAGGACGCAGGCGCCGATACGGTGTGCAACATCGCCCGGCCATCGAGCGGCCTGGAGACCAAATTCAGCCTGCGGATGCTCGCGGCCTATGCGTTGCTCGACATGACGCTGATGCTCGCGGGGCCGTACGCCTCAATGCTCCTTGCGGACCACGGCGCTGAGGTCATCAAGATCGAGCCGCTCGAGGGCGACTATGTGCGCAGTGTCGGCCCCTATCGGCCGGACGACACCTTGCACGCCTTCGGCGGCTACTTCCAGAGCGTCAACCGCAACAAGCTGTCGATCGCGCTGAATCTGAAGGAGCCCGAAGCACTCGACATCATGATCGAGCTCGTCAAGGGCGCGGACGTACTGATCGAGAACTACCGAACAGGCGTGATGGACCGGCTCGGGTTGTCGTATGAGACGCTGCACGCGGCCAATCCGCGCCTGGTCTACGCCGCAGTGCGCGGTTTCGGCGACCCGCGTACCGGCAGCAGTCCATACGTGAATTGGCCCGCTTACGACGTCATCGCTCAAGCGATGGGTGGCATCATGGGCATCACCGGCGAATCTGCCACCGAGCCGACGAAGATCGGCCCAGGGGTCGGCGACATCGTTCCTGCGATCCTTTGCGCGTTCGGCGTGCTCGCCGCCGTCTACCGCGCGAGGGAGACAGGTCAGGGCCAGTTCGTCGACGTCTCAATGGTAGACAGCGTGCTTGCGCTCTGCGAGCGGATCGTCTACCAGCACTCTTACGAACAGAAGGTTCCCGGGCCGGAAGGCCAGCGGCATCCTTTCCTCACACCGTTCGGGATCGTGCCCTGCAAGGACGGTCACATCACCCTGGCTTGCCACACCGACGCCTTGTGGACCAAGCTGTGCGGGCTGATCTCACGCCCCGAGATGGCGAACGATCCACGCCTGAAGACCGAGGCCGCCCGCCGCCAGCACTCGGATCTGGTCTACGGCATCGTGTCCGAGTTCACCCGCCAGCGAAGCAAGAGCGAGCTGCTCGCCGAGCTCGGAGGCCAAGTGCCTTTCAGCCCGGTCTACACCGTGGCGGAGATCGCGACTGACCCTCACTTCGCGGCGAGAAACATGCTCGTCGAGCTGGACCATCCCGGCGCAGCGGGACGCATGGCCGTAGCCGGCGTGCCCGTGAAGATGAGCGAGACGCCGGGCGGCGTTTGGCGAAGAGCGCCGCTGCTGTCAGAGCATGCCGACCAGCTGCTGGCGGAGATCGGCATCGACGCGGCGCGCATGCAGTCGCTGCGCGAGCGCCGTGTAGTGGGCTGAATGGTTGAAAGGAGACAAGCAATGACACAGAGGCGAAAGCGGCTGCGACGCGTGGAGCTCGCCGTCCCGGGCTCGAACGAGAAGATGATGGCCAAGGCGGCTGCAAGCAAGGCGGACATGGTCTTCCTTGATCTCGAGGACGCGGTGGCGCCGAGCTCGAAGGTCGCGGCGCGTTCGAAAATCGTCGATGCGCTCAAGGGGTTGGACTGGAGCGGCAAGACGACGTGCGTGCGAATCAACGACCTGGGCACGGAGTGGGCTTTCGAGGACATCATTGCGGTGGTCGAAGGTGCCCATCAGCACCTTGACCTGATCATGATTCCGAAGGTGCTGCGAGCGAGCGACGTGCTCTTCGTCGATACCTTGCTGTCTCAGCTCGAGAAGAAGCTCAAGATCGATCGCCCCATCGGCATCGAGGTGCTGATCGAGGAAGTCGAGGCGATGATGAACGTCGAGGACATCGCGCGCTCGTCGCCCAGACTCGAAGCGCTGATCTATGGCGTCGGCGACTACTCCGCATCGCAGGGCATCGACCTGGCGTCGATCGGCGGGCCCTCCGGTTATCCGGGCGACATCTGGCACTACGGCCGCCACAAGATCACCATTGCCGCGCGTACCAACGGCATCGACGCGATCGACGGCCCGATGGGCAACTTCAACGACACGGCGTCTTACGCCGAGGAGTGTCGGCGGGCGCGACTGATCGGCATGGTCGGCAAGTGGGCGATTCATCCAGCACAGATCCCACCGGCGCTCGAGGCGTTCTCTCCGAAGCAAGCAGCGGTGGATGCGGCGCGGGCGATGACCAAGGCTTACCGGGACGCGGAGGCGCAAGGCCTGGGTGCGGTGACCTACAACGGCGAAATGATCGATGCGGCCACCATCCGGATCGTCAAGAACGTGATCGACAAGGCCGATCTGATCGGAATGTAGGAGCGCGGCGACCAAGCACGAGCATCGCAGCGGCATCGAGGCTGTCATCGGAAATCACACAAAGGAGACAAGCATGTCAAGAGTTTCTGACCATCTCACCCGGCCGGCGCTGCTCGCAGCGCTGCTGCTCGGATCCACGCTGACCGCTGTGCCGGCTGCGGCGCAGGATTGCGAGATCAAGATCGGTGCACTCGGCCCAATGTCGGGCGGGCGGCGGCCTGGGGCATCGCGATGCGATCGGGGGCGGAGTTCGTCGCTGCGACGGCCAACGAAGCGGGCGGCCTGCAGGTCGGCAATCGAAAGTGCAAGGTCACGGTGCTCACCTATGACTCGAAATACACGGCTGACGGTGCAGCCGCCGGTGCCAACTACCTGGCCAGCCAGAACGTCAAGGTGATCATCGGACCGGTCGGCTCGCCCGAGGCCACCGGCATCAAGCCGGTCGCCAACCGAAACCAGCAGCTGACCTTCAATAGCGCCTACGCCAAGGACGCCATCGGTCCGCAATTCCCTCTGGCCTTCCACCAGTTGGCCGGGCCTGTCATCTGGGCACCGCCGATGGTCAAGGCTGCCAAGGAGCGCTTCAAGATCGGATCGGTCATTGTTGTCGCGCCGAATGACCAGGGCGGCACGGATGTCGCAAGCGTCAATGCAGAGGCCTACAAGGCCAACGGCATCAAGACTGCCGAGGAGTACTACCAGCGCGGCACGACGAACTTCGCCCCGATAGTGACCCGGATCATGAACGCGCGTCCGGATGCGGTAGATACCGCGTCGTCGCCGCCAGGTGACGCTGCGACGATGGTCAAGCAACTGCTGGAGGCCGGCTTCAGCGGCGTGATCGGGCGACTCGGAGGGCCGGGTAGTCCGGAAATCATTCGCGCGGCCGGAGGCGTGGAAAAGATCAAGGGCTTTTACTGGCTCGAGCTGGTCGCGACGGACGACCCCAAGGTCCGGTCAATGCTGACAGACTACCAGCGGGTGATGAAGGCGGCAGCACCGGACAACACGTTGATGTACACGTCAGCGGCGGCGACACGGATGGCGCTGAAGGCAATCACTGCCGCCGGCACGGACAGCGATGTGGAGAAGATTGCCGCCGCGCTTCGCAAGCTTCCGCCCGAAGACCCGTATCTTGGCAAGGGCGTGTGGTCGGGCCAGTCGAACTTCGGTGTAAACCAGGAGCTCGCGTTTCCGGTCGGAATGGGCTTGGTTGTCGACGGCAAGAACCTCGGCGTGATACCTCTGGACGTGTCGGGCGCGAAGTAGTCGCTCCTCGGAACTCCGCGTGGACGGCATCATCTCGACCGGGCTGATCGGGCTGATCGGGCTGAGCCTGGGCACGCAGTACGCGCTGCTCAGCCTCGGCTTCACCTTGATCTTCGGGATTCTCGGGGTGATCAACTTTTCGCACGGAGGCTTCTACATCGTCGGCGGCTATGCGGCGTACTCGCTGTCGCATCTCGTCGGCGTGCCGTTCCCGCTTGCCGTTGTCTTTGCCACCCTCTTCTGCGCTGCGCTCGGCTACGGCGTCGAGTACTTCCTGATCGAGCCGCGCGTAAACGATCACCTTGCGACGATGATGATCACGCTGGGGATTTATCTCATCATGACGACCGGCACGACCGCCATCTTCGGTCCGGAACCGCCCGAGTTCCGCTTTCCTGTTGCTGGCTCGTTTCGCCAGCACGGGTTCTATATTCCCTACGCGAACTTGATCGTGTTTGTGGTCTGCACACTGGTCATCGCCGGTGTCTATTTGCTGATGTTCCGAACGCGTTTCGGCGTGGCTCTCAGGGCGATGGCCGACGACCGCGCCGTCGCCAGTGCGCAGGGTCTGCATCCGGCGCGACTTTTCCCGATGGCCTTTGCGTTGGCCACCGGGCTGGCCGGCCTTACCGGGGCGCTGGTCACGCCGATCCTGGCACTCGATCCGCATGTCGGCGACTCCGTCTTGGCCAAGTCGTTCATGGTCGTGATCCTCGGAGGACTGGGCAGCATTGGCGGAGCGACCATCGCCGCCTTCCTCGTCGGCATATTCGAGGCCTACTCCAGCGTTTATCTGGGCGGCTCGAAAGGGGCGCTGGCGTTGTTCGTCTTCGTCCTGGTGATCCTTGTTGTCCGTCCCACGGGTCTGATGGGCCGCGTGGCCAGGAGGGCATGAGCGTGAGCCTCCCGGGGCGGCTGAGGGTTGGCCCGGACCTGTGGGCCGCGTTGCTTTTGCTGCCCCTCGTGCTTGTGCCATTGCTCAGCACAAACCAGTTTTATTACTCGCTGACAAACCAGTTCCTGATCGGCCTGATCGCGGCCCTTAGCGTCTACATCATGCTGCGGATGGACCTGCTGTCGTTCGCGGTGCCCGCATTCATGGCCATCGGCGGATACGCAGCCGCAATCGCGGCGAAGAGGGGGACGACCGACGTGCTTCTGCTTCTGCCTCTCAGCTTTGCCGTACCCGCGCTCGTGGCGTTTCCACTGGGCGCACTGGTGCTGCGGTTGAAGGGTGTCTATTTCGTTCTCGTCACTTTCGTTTTCAACGAAATCATGCAGCTCGCGTTGTTCGAGACGCCGGCGCTGACTGGTGGTTCGAACGGGATCGCCGGTGTCCCGCCAGTCACGCTGCTCGGTCTGGAGCTGGCCACCAATCGAATGGTTGTGTTCGTGACCTTGGGCACCGCCATCCTGGCGATCCTGATTACGCTGGCCGTTACCCAGCGGTTTCGACCAGAGTTCGCGGCAATCGAGGAGAACGAGACGCTCGCTGAGAGCCTCGGCCTCGTCGTCTGGCGGTATCGAACGATCGGCTTCATCGTCGGGGCGGGAGTCGCCGGGATGGGCGGCTTCGCACTGGTCAACATGCTGCTCACCGCCCATCCGAGCTCGTTCTCCTCGTTCTCAGGGGTCAACTACATCGCCTATGTGATCGTCGGAGGCCGCGGCTCACTGCTCGGTGCAGTGCTCGGTAGTGGTTTGCTCATCTGGATGTCGAACCTGTTCAGCAGTCAGGGACAGTATTCCACGGGGCTGTTCGGGTTGCTGATCATCCTGGTCATGACGCTCGCTCCGGGCGGCCTTGTAGGCACCGGCGCGCGGCTGATGCGTACCTTGCGCCGTCGGAGTGCCGGTCGGAACGCCTTGGTGCGAGGCGACCAGTGATGAGCACGAACGCGAGTGGCGTCGCAATGACCGAATCGCCGGCAAGGGCCGACGCGCTGAGCGTCAAAAGCCTTTCGATGCGTTTCGGCGGCGTCCGGGTGTTTGACGACATCTCTTTCGCGCTGTCTCCGGGCGAGGTGCTCGGTGTGATTGGTCCGAACGGGGCTGGCAAGACCACTTTGATCAACGTCATCTGCGGCCTGCTGCAGCCATCGTCCGGCCACATCGCCCTGGGTGACACCGACATCACCGGGAAGCCATTCCATGCGATCAGCCGCAGCGGCGTGGTGCGCAGCTTCCAGCAGACGAACACCTTCCGCAGCGCCAGCGCTCGAGAGAATCTCGCTCGCGCGGCGCGATTCAGCGCCAGTGACTCCGCCGCCGACATCGGTCTTGACTCCCTGCTCCAGGAGTTCGACTTGTCGGCGCACCTCGACGAGCCGAGTGACAAGCTGCCTTACGGGCTGCAGAAGATGCTCGGGTTGTTGATGACCCTGGCCGCGCGGCCGAGTTTTCTGCTGCTCGACGAGCCGGCCGCTGGCCTGGAGCGTCGCGAGCGGACCCGCATCGACCACTTCGTCGCGCATGCGCGATCGATCCTTGGCTGTGGGGTCCTGATCGTGGAGCACGACATGGAGCTCATCCGGCGCTTGTGCCCGCACATGCTGGTCCTGGAGGCCGGCCGGCTGCTGGCGTCAGGGCGCCCAGACGAGGTGTTGTCGCGGCAGGAAGTCATCGAAGCGTACATCGGCGTGAGCGACGACGAACCATGCTGACGATCAATGGCCTGAGCGTTCGCTATGGCGGCATTGTTGCCCTGCGCGAGGTCTCCATAGAGGTCCGGCAGGGCGAATCCGTGCTGCTGGTGGGCGCCAACGGCGCCGGCAAGTCGAGCCTGATCAACGCCGTGATCGGCCTCGTACCGACAACGTCCGGAAGCATCACGTTCGACGGCAAGGATCTGACTGACGTTGCCTGCGCGTCCCGGGCCCGCCTGGGGATCGGCTACTCGCCTGAAGGGCGCCGGGTGTTCGGCTCGCTGACAGTGACCGAGAACGTGCTCGCTGGCGCGACTTGCCTGCCCGCCGCGCAGGCGCAGACGAACCTGCGGTGGATTCGCGAGACGTTTCCGTTGCTGTCCGAGCGCGGGACGCAGCTCGCTGGGCAGTTGAGCGGCGGTGAACAGCAGATCGTCGCCCTGGCAAGAGCCGTGAGCACCTTCCCGAAGCTCCTGCTGCTCGACGAACCGTTCCTCGGCCTGGCCCCGGTGTGGATAGGCCGCATCAGTGAGGCGATCCGCCAGTTGCAACGGCGCGGCACGACCATCTTGATGACCGAGCAGATGGCACGTCCGGCGCTCAAGCTCGTCGACCGCGCCTACGTGATGCGAGGCGGCGAGGTGCGACGCAGCGGACCCGTGGCTGAGATCCGTGACATCGCCCTGGCTGACGAATACCTCTGAACCCTGACCCTCGCACCCAATTGGAGATGGCCTGCCATGCCCCTTGAACTACCAACCGCCCTGCTGGGTCGTTTCGCCAGCGAATGGGGCCGCAAGATGCTGCCAACCGCCGTGGCTGACAAGGCTGCGATGTGCCTGCTCGACGGCATCGGGCTGGCCCTCATCGCCGAGAACGAGCGCACCGCCGTCGCAGTCCGAGCGGTGATGGAGCCGATCGCGGACCCAACGCGTTCCGCCCGGGTCTGGGTCGACGGCGCCCGAGTCGGGCTGGCCGATGCGGTACTCGCCAATGCCGTTGCGGTCCACGCGCAGTTCCATGACGACTCCGAGAACGACTCCTGGACGCATCCGGGGTCGTTCATCATCCCTGTGGCGACGGCGCTCGGTGAGCTTGCAGACGCTCCTCTGGGGACGATGCTCAACGGGATCGCCGTCGGCTACAGCGCAACCACCTGGCTCGGCGCGAAGGAGCGCGTCGCCCGAGCACTTATCGATCGTGGCATCCGCACGAGCCCGACCTTGGGCACGATCGGTGCGGCGGCGTCGGCCGCGGCGATGCTCGATCTCGATCCCACCCAGGCCACCAACGCGATCGGCATTGCCTCGAGCATCACCGGCGGGGTCCTCGAGCCGGTCGGCAGCGGCTCCGACGAGTGGCGCTTGCAGGTCGGCCACGCGGCACGCGGCGGGTTGCTTGCGGCCCAACTCGCCCAGCGTGGCGTGCTCGGCTCGCCGCAAGGGCTCGAAGGCCGTAAGGGCTTGGCGCGTGCGCTTGCCGGGCTCGACGCGACGCCGATCGAGTGGACACAAGCGCCGGCCATCGAGATGATCCTCGGAGTCTGCGCCAAGCCGTTCGCGACGCTCGGCGACAACATGTCGGTGGTGATCGCCGCCAAGCTGCTGCACGATTCCGGGATCGATCCCCGCCGCATCCGCAAGGTATCGGTCAAGTTCTGGCGTCACTACGCCGAGTACCCGGGAACCGCCTTCAACGGTCCGTTCGAGCGGGTCGTGCAGGCGCTCGCAAGCACGACCTTCTCGGCCGCGGCCATGCTGGTCTACGGCGAGCTCGAGTACGACAAGCCGCAAGATCACCGTCTTGATCCCGAGATCCTGCGCCTCGTGCCGCTGGTGGAGATCGTTCCTGACGACGACGGTGGCCCGTACGATGCCGACGTGACAGTCGAGCTCGACGACGGCAGCCGCACCACGCGAAGTGCATCGGAGTCTTCTCGTGCCCAGCTGTTCCACGATCGTCCGACGGCGATTGAACTGATCGAGAAACGGATGGCCGCGAGCGGCAGGCGGCGCGGAACCGGGACGATGCTGGCGCAGGCAGTTTTTGCCGCGGTCGATGGCAAGGCAGCCCTGGCGACCCGTGAGTTCCTCCGCCTAGCGACCGCACGAACCTGAAACCAGCAGGGGACATATCAATGGACTTAGGAATCAAGGGAAAGCACGCCTTCGTCACTGGCGGCAGCAAAGGCATCGGCCTGGCGACGGCCCACGCCCTGGCGAGCGAAGGCGCGCATGTCTGGATCGCTGCCCGACGCCCATCGGCGCTGGCTGAGGCGGCGACTGAGATCGAGAAGGCGAGCGGCGCGAGAGTGGGCACCTTGCCCTTCGACGTCACCAGCCTGGCGCAGATCGAGCAATTGCCGGCCTTCGTGCGCGACGAGATGGGCGGGCGCATCGACCTGCTGGTGAACAATGCGGGCACCGGTATCTACAAGCCCTTCCTCGAAGTGACCGACGAAGAGCTCCTGCAGGGCATGGCGATCAACTTCTTCGCCCAGTTCCGGATCTGCCAGCGCATCGTGCCCTTCATGAAGGAGCAGGGCGGCGGATCAATTGTCAACGTCAGCGGTGCGACTGGTATCCGCGTCACGAGCGCGCCGATGCTGTCGTCATGCACCGGGCCGGCCAAATCGGCCGAGATCCGCCTTTCGAAGGTGCTCGCGAGCGAACTCGCGCCTTTCAAGATTCGTGTGAACTGCGTGGTGCCCGGTTATGTGTACACGCCGGAGCGCTACGGCCTGTGGGAGAAGACATTCATCAAGCGCAGCCTCAGCGAGGCAGACGCCGAGACCGAGCGCCTCAAGTGGACGGCCAACCAGGGCATGCTTGATACGCGCTGGGCCGAGAGCCGTGAGCTGGCCGACCTGATCGTCTATGCGCTCTCCGAGCGGGCGAGCTATGTCAACGGTGCCGTTCTGGTCGCCGACAACGCCATGGACAAATCCTGACGAGGATCTCGTCGCCCGATAACGCCCGCTACGACCGACCCGCACGATGAACCTGCCGAACCGCATGCGCGCGGTGCTCATCGACCGGCCCGGGGGCGTGGAGGTTCTGCGCGTCGTCAACGACTGGCCGGTCCCAGTCCCGGGGCTAGAGGAAGTGCTCATCAAGGTCGCTGCGGCTGGAGTCAATCGGGCGGACCTCATGCAGCGCGAGGGTGTCTATCCGATGCCGCCGGGCACGCCGACCGACATTCCGGGCCTGGAGATCTCAGGCGAGGTCGCAGCCGTTGGCGCCGGCGTCAAGCGCTGGCGGGTCGGCGACCGGGTGTGCGCTCTGTTGATCGGGCGTGGCTACGCCGAGTACGCGGTCGCCCCCGAGGTGCAGTGTCTGCCCGCCCCTGAAGGCGTGTCGTTGGTGGATGCTGGCGGCCTGCCCGAAACCTACTGCACGGTGTGGGCCAACCTGTTCGAGCGTGGCCGACTCGCCGACGGCGAGACCGTATTGATCCAGGGCGGCACGAGCGGCATCGGCGTTGCCGCCATCCAGCTGGCCAAGGCTTTCGGGGCCCGGGTCCTCGCAACCGCCGGATCCGAAAGAAAGTGCGAGGCCTGCCAGCGGCTCGGCGCCGACCGCGCGATCAACTACCGGAACGAAGACTTCCACGCTGTCACGCGAAGCTTCTGCGGCAACGTCGACGTCATCCTCGACATCGTCGGCGGCGACTACATCGCCCGCGAAGTGGACCTGCTCAAGCGCGAGGGCCGTCTGGTGTTCGTGGCGCTGGCAGCCGGCGGCCTTGCAGAGGTGGATTTCTACAAGGTGCTGATCGGTCACCTGACGATCACCGGCTCGACGCTGCGGTCGCGCAGCGTCGCCGAGAAGGGCCGAATCTGCGCCGAGCTCGAACGGGCCGTCTGGCCGCTGTTCGTGGCGAATCGGCTGTCGGCGGAGATCGACCGGACGTTTCCGCTCGAGGCGGCGGCCGATGCTCACCGTTTCATGGCGTCGAGCGAACACATCGGCAAGATCCTGTTGACACCCTGATCGCGAGGCCGACGTGTGTCTGGCCCGGATGACCTGAGGAACGAGAACCATGAGCAATGCATCCGAGAGGAATCCGAACGGCAAGCCGGCGCTTGGGGGCATGTTCGCGGGTCAACGGGATCCGAGCCAGCCCACCAAGTTCGGCAAGGTCTATCTTCCCGATCCGGTATGGCTCGCCAAGGCGCCGCAGGAGACGGTGCTCGAACCCGATCTGGCGATCGTCGATACGCACCATCACCTGTGGGATCTCCCCGCTTTCCGATACCTGCTGCACGATTTCCTGGCGGACGTCGAGAGCGGGCACAACATCGTTGCGACGGTCTTCAACGAATGCCACGCGATGTACCGGGCGGCCGGTCCCAAGGAGATGCAGCCCGTCGGGGAGGTCGAGTTCTGCGCCGGGATCGCGGCGATGAGCGACAGCGGGATCTACGGCCCGACACGGGTCAACGCCGGCATCGTCGGGTTCGCGGACCTGTCCCTCGGCGATCGCGTAGCCCCCGTCCTCGAGGCCCTCATCGCGGCGGGTGGACGGCGCTTCAAGGGCGTAAGACACGCGGCCGGCTGGGACGCCAGTCCGGTCATTGGCAACAGCCACACCAGCCCAGGCCCAGGCCTGTACCTCAGCCCGGAATTTCGCACCGGACTCAAGCGCCTGGCCTCGTACGGCCTGTCGCTGGATGCCTGGGTATTTCACCCGCAACTGGCCGACGCGGTCGACCTGGCGCGGTCCTGCCCCGATGCCAACATCATCATGTGCCACATGGGCGGGCCGCTGGGATACGGCCCCTACACCGACAAGCAGGCCGAGGTCTTCGATGTCTGGAAGTCCGGAATGACCGAACTCGCGAAGTGCCGAAACGTCTCCGTCAAGCTTGGCGGCGTGATGATGCGCTTGGCGGCATACGACTACGGCACGAGCGATGCGCCGCCGTCGTCACAGCAGCTCGCCAAGCTCTGGGGGCCCTACGTGACGGCCTGCGTGGACCTGTTCGGTCCCGACCGCTGCATGGTCGAGAGCAACTTTCCGGTCGAGAAGATGGGAATTGGCTACTCCGGTCTCTGGAACGCTTTCAAGCGCATGCTCGCCGGTGCCTCCGCCGACGAGAAGGCGGCGATATTCAGCCGGACGGCCGGCAGGGTGTACCGACTCGACCTCGACTGATGTGCGCCAGCCACTTCGAGTCGTTCTAGCGCGTTGTGCATGACAGCCGATGCTTGGAATGCCGACGCTCTCGAGCACTGGCTCACGGCAAACGTCGCAGGTTTCCGCGGCCCCTTGGATGTTGATCGTTTCGCCGGCGGACAGTCGAATCCGACCTACCGACTAAACGCGGCGAGCGGCAAGTACGTCCTGCGCAAGAAGCCCGAGGGCGTGCTTTTGCCGTCCGCCCATGCGGTCGATCGCGAGCACCGCGTCATGGCCGCACTGCAGAACACGCCAGTGCCCGTGGGTCTGCGCAGACAGCGAGGGCGACCCATCTCCGACCGCTCTCGGGCCATGAGCGGACGGCGGCGACCGCCCGCTATCGGTGAGGTAGACACCGCATGGCGGGACGTAGGCATCCGAATTGGACCAGGACGCAGAAGGCGTCGTATCAGGTATGCACCCAATCAGGTAGGTGCCACGCGTAGGTCATGGCAGATGTTCCAACGCTGTCCGGCAGGAACGAAAAGACGACTACAACGGAACAGGCGTCGAAGTTCGCACGGTGGTCGTCGCTCCCTCGAAGGACAAGGCGTACATTCTGCTGGCAAGGAACGAATCGAGGGCGTCATGCCAGCAAGCAGGTACTCGACAGAGGATGTCGCGAGTCGCGAGTCTTTCTCCTATTGGCATGACCTGATATGCGACGTCTTCATCAATCTCGACTGCACTGCGACGCAGGAGCGGGCATTCGCGGGCACGATCCACACGCAGGCGCTGGGTGACGTTGAATTGTCGAAGATGGAGGCTGGCGGCATGCGCCTGACGCGCACCAGCGGTCACATTGCGCGCGCCGCCGATGATGACTTCTTGATCGTGCTCCAGGACAGCGGGAAGATGCACGTGGACCAGAGCAGCCGCTTTTCGACCCTGCAGCGAGGCGATTGCGCATTGTTCGACAGTGCTCAGCCATACGTAGCCTGCCTTGCGGACAGCTTTAGCCACATCGTGCTGAAAGTGCCTCGCCGGCTCATGCGGAGTCGGTACGGGCCAGTTGAAGCCTTCAGCGGCGTTCGCATTCCCGGTGACCGTGGCATGGGTCGCGTGGCTTCTCGGTTTCTCCAATCACTCCCCGAAGTCTTACCCAGTTTGGACGATGCCTCACAGTCGCGATTGGCCTCTATCAGCCTCGACCTCGTGTCAGCTGCTATCGCCGAGTGCCAAGTAGCAGGACGTCCCTCCGAAACGACGACAAGGGTCGCACGCAGGATTCAGATTAAGGACTTCATCGAGTCGCACCTGGGAGACTGCGAGCTTTCGCTGAAAAATATTGGTGCAGCGTTGCATGTGTCCACACGCTACTTGAATGACGTGTTCGAGCAGGAGGGTACCTCGGTCGCCCGTCATATCTGGAATCGCCGGCTGGAGAGATGTCACTTGATACTTCAAGACCCTGCCCAAGCAGGTCGAAGCATCAGCAGTGTCGCGTTTGGGCTCGGATTCAATGACTTGTCACACTTCGGTCGGGCATTCAGGGCTCGATACGGAGTCTCGCCGAGAGACTTCCGCGGTGCGGCATTGACAGCCGTTCGCGCATAGCCCCTCGACGGTTCCGTCGCAGTCGATCTTTTCCGCCTTCGCAAGCCAGACCCAAAGCACTCGGTCTCATACGATTCTCAGCACGCCGTCCGCTCGATGTCGGGCACGAACGGTTGATCGCTGAAGGAGACTCGAGATGCGAATTGAAGCCGGAAGCCCTACGAGGCAATCACTACATCGCTTTGGTGATCGGGAGGCGGTGTCGGGGCCGCAGGGAACGTTGAGTTTTCGCGGGCTCAATAAACAAGCGAACGCTGTCGGCGCAGCGCTTCTGAACTTGGGCGTGACGACCGGCGAGCGCGTTGCGATTCTTTCTCACAACCGTTTAGAAGTCGTGCCGTTGTGGGTCGGCCTCGAGAAGCGCGGGCTCGTCCGCGTCGTTCTGCACAGTCACTTCGACATGGCGATCCATGTGCAAACGCTCGAACAAGTTCAGGCCTCTGTCCTGGTTTTCGACGTGCGATTTGCCGATGCAGTCGGCCAACACCGGGCGAAGATGAAAAGCGTCAAGCACTTCGTCGCTCTGGGCGAGAACGCACCCGACTGGGCAACGACGTACAGCAGTCTCACGAAGGGCGACGACAGCGAACCCCGAGTCGACGTGGATGAGAGCGCGCCCTGCTCTATTCAGCTAACCACCGGCACTACCGGCAACCCCAAGCCGTGGACCGCTACGCATCGCTCCTGGCGCGCCGTGATCGCCAACAACATCGATCATCTCGACTCGATGCACCCGGGCATTCCGGCCGTCGGGGTAGATGACGTCAACTTGCACTTCCATGCACTCCAGTGGGCGACTGGATTCCAAACACTCTATCCGTACCTGCTGCGTGGTGCGAGGACCGTGCTCCTCGACGACTCCAGCTTCGATCCTGCGGCCGTGGTCGACGCAATCGTTCGCGATCGCGTCACAGGCGTCCTCGTTCCAGGGCCGATGCTGGGTCCGATTCTCGATGTGATCGAGCAGCGAAGCGGGATCGATCACGCGTTGCGCCGTGTCGTCATTTTCTTTGCAACGCCCGACTTGCTGAAACGAGTCAGCAAGGTCCTAGGTCCGGTATGGTGTCATGGCTTCGGCTCCACTGAGCAAGGCGCGCCGACGACCCGCCTCACGGTGGGCGACGTATCGACTGACGAGCGGCGCCTCGACAGTGTTGGAAGATCGGCGTCGACGTTCTTCGAGCTGGCGGTGGTCGACGGCGAGGGGCGTCCACAGTCGGCAAGGCAGTCAGGGGAAATCGTCGTCCGAAGCGCGATGTCGACGAGCGAGTACTGGCACATGGCGGACAAGACAAAGAGCTCGTTCTTTGCCGGCGACTGGTTCAGGACGGGCGACGTCGGCTATTTGGATGAAGACGGATTCCTGTTCTACCTCGACCGTGACAAGGACAAGATCGTCACCTCCGCCGGAACCGTCTATCCGCATGTCATCGAGACAGCGCTTTTGCTTCATCCGGCCGTGGCCAACTGTGGGGTGGTCGGGATCGGCGACTCGGGCAAGCAGGCTATCGTGGTCGGGGTCTTGCTCAAGGCGGGGTCGACGAAGTCAGCTGCTCTAGGTGACGACATCTTGTCGGCTGCGGGAGCAACCCTGAAGCAGCATGAGCGACCGAGCCGCGTTGTCTTCGTCGACGAATTGCCTACTGTGCTCGGCGGCGCAAAAGTCCAGCGTGAAGTATTGCAGCGGCGCATCGGCGCAATCATCAGTCAGCGATGAGCACGACTCCCGTTGCGGTACGCGTGGCGCTCCTCGCGGCCGGCGACCGCCCTCTCTTGCTCGACCTCAGCGGCCATTCGCGCAACGGCGGTGAACTCGCCCGCCTCGCGGCGTGCGTCGCCGGGGCATTGGGCACTGTATGCCGGCCGCGCCCAAAGGTCGGCCTCTGGTATCGCAACAGCTTTGCCGCCGTCGAGGCCTTTCTCGGCGTCGAATGGTCCGGGGGAACGCGCATCCCGGTGGACCCGAGTGCCTCTTCAGCGGAGGCCGAGAGTATCTTTGCGGCGGCGCAGGTCGACATCGTTCTGACTGACGTAGAGCGCGGCGGGCGCCTCCGGCGTGAAGGCCTCGTCCATGATGACCTTCGCCCCATCGCTGCACAGCCGCGCTTGACCATTGCCGACTACGTGGCCGATGACGCGTTCATGGTCTATCCGCGCTCGGTGACGAACGGAAAGTTGTTCGGCATCCCGATGTCGTACCGCAATTGGTACGCCACCGTGGATACCAGTATCGACTTATACCGCTCCGGCCGCTACGGCCGGTGGGGCGAAGCATCGGAAGTGTTCCTCACCGCGCAGCAGCTCATGCATGGAGCCGGATGTCTCGGAGCGTTCCCGTTTCTGGCGATGGGGCTGCCGCAAGTCATCGTCGATGCGTTCGAAGCTGGTGCCGTGCTGGACGCCATTGAGCGACACCGCGTCACCGCGACGATGTTCGTCCCGGCGATGCTGAACAGTGTGGTCGATCTCCTGGACTCGAGGCCCAACGCCGCGGCGTCGCTGCGTCATGTGCTGTACGGCGGTGGCCCGGTGTCAGGTCAGCAGATTCGAAGCGCCGTCGAGCGCATCGGCCCGGCGTTGAACCAGGTCTATGGACGGGTCGAGGGGGGCTGGCCGATCGCTATCCTGAACGCCGCGGACCATGCCGCCATGATGGGCGATCGACCGGAGCTTGCCCGCAGTTGCGGCCGGCCCATTTCCGAAGTGCAGGTCAAGTTGAGGCCGCTCGCGGGACAGCCGCTCGAGTCGGGCGAGCTGCGCGTGCAGTCCGCTATGACGAGCAGCGACTACATCGACACGGACGGTTGGTGTTCGCTCGGCGATGTGATGCGGGTGGACCGGGACGGCTATCTCTACTACGAGAAGCGTGTCGACAGAATGATCAACACCGGCTACCACGTCTATCCCGACGAAGTGGAGGCCGTGATCGCCACCGTCGAGGGTGTCGGAAGCGTTCTCGTCCGCGGCGAGTCGCACCCGAAGTGGGGCCAGGCGCTCGTCGCCTATGTCGTCGCGAACACTGCCGTCGCGTCCGAGGCGTTGATCCGCGACATCGAGGCTGCCTTGCACGATCGACTGGCGAGATACAAGATTCCGCGCGACATCAAAGTCGTCGCGGTGCTGCCCTCTCTTGGGACGGCCCCAGAGGTTCTTCAATAGCGCCGACGAGCGCTGCGACTAATATCACCAGGAGACAAAATGAATCCATTGCTTGCTCTAGCCTTCAGCGCCTCGTTGCTCGTCGGGCTCTTCATGTTTCTCAGTGCCGGCGTACCGGTGTTGGGCTTGGTCGCGTGGATCAGTCTGATCTCCGCCGGCGCCTATTTCACCGCTGGGGGCGGTGTCCCGGGGTTGGTCAAGCCGCTGGCCGCAGGCACGCTGGGCATCTTGTTGACGGTTGTGGCCTTGTTCGTTGTCGGCATGCTGGGCGGCGGTCTCGTCCCCTTGGTGCTCGTCGTCGCGGCGCTCGCGTTTTCGATCGTCTTGGCTTCGGGCATTCCGTTGTTCTCGTACGTGCCGGCTTCCTTCATGGCGGCATCGGCGTACGTCGGAGCGGGCGGTAAACCCGAGGTCGCCGCCTATGTGGTCTTGTCCTGGGCAGCGGGGCTTGTACTGGCCTGGGGTATCGACAATCTTTCCAAGACCATGGCGCCGAGGGTGATCGCCGACACATGAAGCTGCAAGTCGTCTCCGACCTGCACTTGAGTGTCGCAAGTTTCGCTTTGCCCGAGACGGCTGCGGACGTGATCGTGCTCGCCGGAGATCTTGCCCGACCCGCCGAGGCGTGTTTGTGGGCGCAGCAGCTGGGCAAGCCGGTCATCTACGTCGCCGGCAATCATGAGTTCTACGGCGGAAGCATCGATGGATCCGTCAGTGTGTTGAGAGAGCACTGCACGGCCACGAACGTTCGCTTTTTCGAGGCCGACGAACGAATCATCGACGGCGTGCGATTCCTCGGTACGACGTTGTGGACGGACTTCTCGATCTTCGATGACGGCGAGCAGCGCTCGCGGGCAGAGGACGAGGCCAAGGCGAAGATTCGGGACTTCAGCAGAATCCGCGCCGATTCATCGTCGGACCGTTTGTTTTCACCGGCGGACTCGGCCGCGCTGTTCCGCAAAGCCGCTGCCTGGCTCGAAGTCAAGCTCGAAGAGCCTTTTGACGGGCCGACGGTCGTCGTCACCCACCATGCACCGTCGTTGAAGAGCATCCACCCGCGCTTCGCCGGATCCTTGTTGAACGCCTGCTTCGTGTCGGAAGCCGAATACCTGCTCGGCGACGACCGGGTCGCTCTCTGGATTCATGGGCACACGCACGACAGCTTCGACTATTGCGTGCGTGGAACACGCGTTATCTGCAACCCTCGCGGCTACGCTCGTCAGGGCGTGAACGAGAACGCGGCGTTCGATGCGGAGCTCGTAGTTGCCTTGTAGCGAACGGCGGCGAGGCCTTGCGACGTGAGACATCCGTCGAAGTAGGGAGGTAGCTGACAGGGGCACCAGGTGAGTTCGAGCCCGTGCCGGTCGGAGTTGGCGCGGGACCATCGGGCGTCGCCACGTCTGGAGTCAACCTTCGTCGCTTTTGAAGGCATAGATTTGCCGTCCCACGGGAAATGCCTGTCGCCCCGGAAATTGCTGCACGGCTGAGTTTTCACACGGCCTCGGCCAGGAGCGGCCAGTCAGCGTAAACAAAGAAGGGCCGCTTCAGACTGACTGCCTGTTGCCTTACAGAGTAGGTCAATGAGTGACAGCCTTGGCCGAGATCAGTCGTTCGCCCTCTTCCAGGGCGGCTGTCCGCTCAACCTCTGGACTTGCCGGCCGCGAGGGGGATGCGCTGGTGGCCGAGCAGAAGCGTGCGCAAGGACCTGCGCCGCGAGATGGAAGAGCGGGCGGCGGAGGCGCGCAGCCTTTCCTGAGCCGTGCGGCCGGCGCTCCGGGCCGATGATCGGAGGGGCTCCCGCGTCGACTCAGGCAAGGTCGACGCGACCCCGAGCTCTCCGACCGGGGCGGCATGGCGACGGCGCTCGTCGGGCGAGAACGGGCGCAGCGGCGGCACCGCCACCGGCTTTCCGTCGTCGTCGTCGACCGACAGGGTGACGACGTAGCGGCTGCAGTAGCGACTGGCGCAAGCGTAGGCGGCTTGGTCGAGCAGCTTGAGGATCGTGCCTCCATGAACGTGGCCGGAGAAATTGGCGGTGTCGGCATCATCAGCACCGTCATCGTCAACTGGTGGGCGGGCGTCGCCATGGTCGCGGGGCCCCCGGGCGCCGCTTCGTCAGAGCACGTAGCCGCAGGCCGCTTCCGGCGTGCGCGTGTCCATGTTGCGGCCGCGATTCAGGTGGTCGTCGATCTCGGCCGCGGCGCCGATCATGCGACCGTACAGGAATACCGTGAAAGCCGCCGTCTCCAGGTCGCGCACGCTCAGCTCGCCGCTGCGGTGGTCGTTCCACAGCAGCGCCAGCAGCAGCGCGGCGATCACCGCGTCGACGTTGACGCAGAAGACATACGGCGTCGCCCCCACTTCGTACAGCGCCAGCACCAGTTCGCGGTAGAAGTCGTGGAACACGTTGTAGGCGCCGTGCTCAGCCATGTACCCGGCGATGAAGCGCTCGCGCGGGTCGTGGTTCACCGCCTTACCCTTGAACACCGGGTGGTGCACGCCGGGCAGCGCGCGCAATTCGCCGCCCGATTCCTTGGCTGCCCGCTTGTCGGCCTTGTAGGCCTTGGCGAAGCGAAGCGCCATCGCCTTGAGGTCGATGCCGTGCTTCGGGTCCGTCGGATCCTTCAGGTCGACACTCTTGAACTCGTGCAGCAAGAAGGCCATGCCCTCGAAGCCGTTGCCGCCGTGGCTATAGCCGGTGTGGGTGAGGAAGCCGACCATCGCCTTGTTGACCTGCACCCGCTGTGGCGTCTGCGGGCCGTCGGCCGAAACCGCGCCCTTGGCGCCCTGCGCCGAAATCGCGCCGGGGCCGTTGGAAATCAACAGGCCGATCAGCACCTGCAGCGGCTGCGACTGCTCGGCACTCGGCTTCTTGCCC
>JBDTUG010000018.1:0-26371 GCA_040007855.1 Caldimonas sp. | reverse complement strand
TGGTGCGCGACGCGCAGGGCAAGCGGATGAGCAAGTCGGAAGGCAACGTGCTCGATCCGGTCGACCTCATCGACGGCATCGCCCTCGAGCCGCTGCTCGAGAAGCGCTCGACCGGGCTGCGCCGGCCCGAGCTGGCTCCCTTGATCCGCAGGAACACCGCGGCCGAGTTCCCGAACGGCATTCCCGGCTTCGGCGCCGACGCGGTGCGCTTCACCTTCTGCTCGCTGGCCAGCCTGGGCCGCAACGTCAACTTCGATTCGAAGCGCTGCGAGGGCTATCGCAACTTCTGCAACAAGCTCTGGAATGCGACCAACTTCGTGCTGATCAACGGCGAAGGCAAGGACTGCGGCCTCGCCGAGCACAGCAAGGCCGAGTGCGCGCCCGGCCAGCCCTTCCACAACTACCTGACGTTCTCGCAAGCGGACCGCTGGATTGCCGGCGAACTGCAGCGGGTCGAGGCGGCGGTCGAGCAAGGCTTTGCCGAGTACCGGCTCGACACGGTGGCGGGCGCGATCTATTCGTTCGTCTGGGACGAGTACTGCGACTGGTACATCGAGATCGCCAAGGTGCAGTTGCGCTCGGAGAGCGTTGCGCAGCAGCGCGCCACCCGGCGCACCCTGCTGCGCGTGCTCGAGACGGTGCTGCGCCTGATGCATCCGATCACGCCCTTCATCACCGCGGAGCTGTGGGAGCGGGTCGCGCCGATGGCCGGCCGCAAGGCCGCCGACGACGGCGTCGGCATCGTCCGCGCCGCCTACCCGAAGGCCCAGTTGGAGCGCGTCGACCCGACGGCCGACGCCTGGCTCGCGACCCTGAAGGAGGTGGTGGGCAGCTGCCGCATCCTGCGCAGCCAGATGGGCCTGCAGCCGGGCAGGCGGGTGCCCCTCTATGCCACCGGCGATGCCGGATTCGTCGCCGCCGCCACGCCGCTGCTCAAGTCGCTGGCCCAGGTATCCGAGGTCACCGTGTTCGACGACGCCGGATTCAAGGCGGCAACCGCCGACTCACCGGTCGCCGTCGCCGGCGCGACCCGGATCGCCCTGCACGTCGAGATCGATCGCGGCGCCGAGGTGGCCCGCCTCAGCAAGGAAATCGACCGCCTGGAGGGCGAGATCGCCAAGGCCAACGCCCGGCTGGGCAACGAGAGCTTCGTCGCGCGCGCGCCGGCCGCGGTGGTCGATCAGGAAAAGAAGCGCGTCGCCGAGTTCACAGCGACCACGACGCGGCTTCGAGATCAACGAGAGCGCCTGGCACCGTCGTCGTGAAGTCGCGCGCGCTGCGCGGCACGAAGTCGAGCAGCTCGTCGATCCGGCGCGCCACCGACCAGCCGCTGCGCTGGCGCGCCTCGCGGGTCGTCGCAGCGATGCGCGGCGTGACCTGCAGTGTGTCGATGCCGTGCAGCGGCCGGGACGGGTCGAGCAGACCGGGCTCGACGCTGTCGAGCCAGGCGGCGGCGATCCTCCCGCTCTTCAGCGCCGCGGCCAGCGAGGTCTCGTCGAACAGGCCGGAATGGGCGGTGCTGACGAGCACCTGGTTGGGCTTGCAATGGGGCAGGAAGCGGTCGCCGAGCAGGCCCTGGTAGCGGCTGAAGTAGGCGAGCTGCACGCACAGCACGTCGGCGCGCTCGACCAGCTCGCGCAGCCCGGCCGGCTCGACCTTCCAGAGCGGCCAGACGCTGTCGCTGGCGTGCAGCGCCGGGTCGTAGCCGATGATCCGCGCGCCGAAGCCGGACAGCAGCTGGGCGATCGAGCGCGCCGCCGGCGCCATGCCGACCAGGCCGATCGTCGCGCCGCCGAGTTCGCGGCCGGCCACCGAGCCGTCGGCGCTGCGCACCGGCACCCGGCGCAGCAGCGAGAGCATGGCGCCGATCATGAACTCGGCCTCGGCCCGGGCGCTGGCGGTCAGGCTGCGCACCACCTCGATGTCGCGTCGCTCGCACTCGGCGAGGTCGATGCTCTCGGCGCCGGCGCTGATCCGGCCGACCGCGCGCAGGACCGGAGCGAAGTCGAGCGTCTCGGCGTCGATCGTCAGCGACGCCGGGACGATCGTCGCGCGCACGTTGTAGAGGGCGCGCCGGAACTCGCGCGGCTCGTGGGCGAGCTGCGGCGCATGGCAGATGCTGTGTCGGGTGCCGAGCCATTCCAGGACATCGGCTTCGAGGCTGTCGACGACGAGCAGATCCATCGGCTTGGGCGGTGGGAGGGACGGGCGATCCGGGGTCGCATGCAAGAATCGACCGACCCTGGACTTCGTACGATTGTAAGTAGATGTTTGTCAGACACGCGATCTTTCCCGTGGCCGGTTTCGGCACACGCTTTCTCCCCGCCACGAAGGCGCTTCCCAAGGAAATGCTGCCGATCGTCGACAAGCCGCTGGTCCAGTACGCGGTCGAGGAGGCCTATGCGGCGGGTATCCGGCAGATGATCTTCGTCACCGGCCGGCACAAGCGGGCCATCGAGGACCATTTCGACTTCACCTTCGAGCTCGAGGACTCGCTCGAAAAGGGCCAGAAGACCGAGCTGCTGGCCCTGGTGCGCGCCGTCAAGCCGGACGACATGGACTGCGTCTTTGTCCGCCAGCCGAAGGCGCTCGGGCTAGGCCATGCCGTGTTGTGCGCCCGCCACGTGGTCGGCGACCATCCGTTCGCCGTGCTCCTGCCCGACGACCTGATGATCGGCACGCCGCCGGTGCTGGCCCAGATGGTCGCCCAGTTCGAGGCCCGGCAGGCGTCGATCGTCGCGGTGCAGGAGGTGCCGGCCGAGCATACGCGGCGCTACGGCATCGTCGCCGGGGAACCGGCCGGCGACCGGATGATCGACCTCAGCCGGATCGTCGAGAAGCCTGCCCCTGAAGTCGCCCCGTCGCGCCTCGGCGTGGCCGGCCGCTACCTGCTGACGCCACGCGTCTTCGACGAGATCGCCAGCCAGCCGCGCGGCGTCGGCGGCGAGATCCAGCTCACCGACGGCATCGCCGGCCTGCTCCGGCACGAGCGGGTGTTCGCCTACCGCTACGAGGGCAAGCGCTACGACTGCGGCAGCAAGGAAGGGTTTCTCCAGGCCAACGTCGAGCTGGCGCTGGCCAGCCCCGAGCTCGGCGCCGACTTTCGCGCCTATCTGCGCTCGCTCAGCCTGTAGCGCGCCGACGCGCGCGACGATCGCCGGCGCAGGACCGCATCGCCCGAGCCGGGACCGCTCAGCGGCGGCGCAGGAAGTGCACGTACTCGTCGTTGGCGCTGGTTTGCTCGAGCAGCTCGTTGCCGGTCTGGCGGGCGAACGCCTGGAAGTCGCGCACCGAGCCCGGGTCGGTGGCCACCACCTTGAGAACGTCGCCGCTCGACATCCCGGCGAGCGCCTTCTTCGCCTTGAGGATGGGCAGCGGGCAGTTCATGCCGCGGGTGTCGAGTTCCTTCTGTGCTTGCATGGCTGTGATCCTTCGCTCAATCGACGTCGACTTCGGTGGCGCGCTTGCCGGGTGGCAGCACCATGTACTGCGGCTCGATGCCGCGCGTGCGCAGCCAGTCGGCGAGCGCATGGCCGGTGCCTGCCGGCCAGCACTTGACCTTCTCCGGCGCCACCATCCGGTAGTCGACTAGCTCGGGCGAGAGCCGGACCTCGCCGCGCGCCCTGACGTGGTAGGCGATGATCACCTGGTTCATGCGCAGGAACTCGTAGGCGCCAATCAGCGACACCGAATCGGTCGCGAGCGCGGTCTCCTCGAAGACCTCGCGCGCGATCCCCTCCTGCGGCGATTCGCCCGCTTCCATGAAGCCGGTGATCAGGCCGAAGAACTTGCCCGGCCAGGCGGCGTTACGGGCGATCAGCAACTGGCCGTCGCGATCGACCAGCTCGATCACGGCGGCGAGCACCGGCGTCGGGTTGCCCCAGTGGGTCCAGCCGCAGGCCGGGCAGCGCAGCCGCGTCTTGGCGCCGCCGTCTTCCTCGAGCGAGATCGGCGCGAGTGGCGTCGCGCAGTTGGTGCAGAACCTGATTTCGAAGCTCACGCCGGAAAGACTCCTGTCGAAAGATAACGGTCGCCGCGATCGCAGACGACGAAGACGATGGTCGCGTTCTCGACCTCGCCGGCGATCTGCAGCGCGACCCAGCATGCGCCGGCCGCCGAGATGCCGCCGAAGATGCCTTCCTCGCGGGCGAGCCGGCGGGTAACCTCCTCGGCGTCGGCCTGGCTCACCAGGACCAGCTCGTCGACCGCCTTCGGGTCGAAGACCTTCGGCTGGTACTCCTGCGGCCACTTGCGAATGCCGGGAATGCGCGAGCCCGCGCTCGGCTGGGCGCCGATGATCCGCACCGCCGGGTTCTGCTCCTTCAGGTAGCGCGACACGCCGGTGATCGTGCCGGTCGTGCCCATCGCGCTGACGAAGTGGGTGATTCGCCCGCCGGTGTCGCGCCAGATCTCGGGGCCGGTGGTCTCGTAGTGGACGCGCGGGTTGTCGGCGTTGGCGAACTGGTCGAGGACCCACCCCTTGCCTTCCTTCTGCATCTGCTCGGCGAGGTCGCGCGCGTACTCCATGCCGCCGGAGCGCGGCGTCAGGATCAGCTCGGCGCCAAACGCCTTCATCGCCTGGGCGCGCTCGACGCTCAGGTCTTCCGGCATCACCAGCAGCATGCGGTAGCCGCGGATCGCCGCCGCCATCGCCAGAGCGATCCCGGTGTTGCCCGAAGTCGCCTCGATCAGCGTATCGCCCGGCTTGATCGTGCCGCGCTCCTCGGCGTGGCGGATCATGCTGATCGCCGGCCGGTCCTTCACCGAGCCGGCCGGGTTGTTGCCCTCGAGCTTGCCGAGGATCACGTTGCCGCGCTCCTCGTTGGCCGCACCGGGCAGCCGCACCAGGCGAACCAGCGGGGTCGCGCCGATCGTGTCTTCGATCGTCCAGTAGCGGGCGGGAGAGTCGGTCATCGGCGGGTGGGCTGGCCGCGGTCGGGTCGGAATCGAAGTTCGACCGGAAACCCGCACCAATGCTAGGCTTTGTGGAGGTCCGGGCCATCGTGTGCCCGGGTTTGTGCCCGGAAATGCTACCTCTTTCAACGACAACTCGTCGGTCGGCAGCGGTGTTGCTCATGGTCTGTGGGCGGCGCCGGCGTGGCAATTCCCGGTCCGGCCGCGTTCACGTCGGCAAGAACCGTTGCCTGGCGCTTCGTCAATAGCCCCAATCCTCATGCGCCAGCGGAGAACGATTCAGCAGGTCACGCACCCGCCGCCACTGTGGCATGCAGACATCCATCAACCCGATAAACCGCTCGTTGTGACGGCGCTACAGCAGATGCGCGAGTTCATGAACGACGATGTACTCGATGCACTGCACCGGCTTCTTAGCCAGTTCCAGGTTGAACCAGACGCGCCGCGCCGATGCGTTACAGCTCCCCCACTTGGTCTTCATCGCTTTGACAAAGGCGCGCCGCATGGCAGGGGTGATGCCCTCGTGATCGAAGAGCTGCATCACGTCATACAGGTCGCGAGGATACTGCCGGTCCATTGCGGCGACCAGCTTTCCGCCATAGACATCCGCGAGGGACGTGACGGGAATCTCCAGGTCAGCCAGCAGCACATCGCGAGCTCGCGGCACCGGCGCTGCCATCCTGAGTAGCTAATGTCGGGTGCCGTTCTGCTTTACGGAACCTGTATTGCGGTATATCATTGACCATGATCCGTTCGTTCGCGGGCCCGGATACCGAGGCGCTCTTCAACAGCCGTGCTGTGCCTCGGTTCAAAAACATCGAACGGGTGGCCAGGCGGAAGCTGCTTCAACTGCATGCCGCTACCGAGTTGGCCGCCTTGCGGGTTCCGCCAGGCAACCAGCTCGAGGCATTGAAACACGACCGCAAGGGTCAGCACAGCATCCGCATCAACGAGCAGTGGCGGCTGTGCTTCAAATGGCGGACCGACGGTGCGTACGACGTTGAGATCGTGGACTATCACTAGGAGGCAAAAATGGCCAAGCTGCTCGAAGAGATCCATCCCGGCGAAATCCTCCTCGAGGAATTCCTAAAGCCAATGGGCATCACGGCTCGCCAGCTCGCTGCCGACATCGATGTGTCGCCCAGCCGTATCAGCGAGCTAGTGCATGGAACTCGACCTGTGACCGCCGATACCGCGCTGCGGTTGGGACTCTTTTTCAGCATGAACCCGCGCTTCTGGCTAAACCTGCAGACCGAGTACGACATGCGGACTGCGACGCGCGAGCTGACAGCAAAGATCGCGCCTCGTGTTCGCGTGTTCCATGCGGCCGCAGCCTGAGCGCACAAGGGGGCGACTTGAATCTTGATCGACCGGGCCACACGCGCAAACCGGCGGTCAAGCGACGACGCAGCGTCGGAGCACGATCGCCGGCAGACAAGTCCAGCCGGAGCGACAACGGCGGCAAGCTCAAGATCGGCGATGACTGGAACGCAATCCGGATCATCGCGCTCTCGCAGAGCAATCCCCTCAAGGCCATTGCCGAGTTCGTTGAGAACAGCATCGATGCGCATGCGACGACCGTGACGATCACGCGCGGCCGCGATCACGGCGCGCACTATCTCTCGATCAAGGACGACGGAGACGGCGTACCTCGCGATGAAGCGGGGCTGCCCAACTTTAAGTACGTCGCGACTCACATCTGCGATTCAATCAAGCGGCGCTTCAAGACCGAGGGCATGGCGACCGGCCTACAGGGCGAGTTCGGCATCGGGCTTCTGAGCTTTTGGACCGTCGGCGACACGCTGACGATGACCTCGACCGGCCAAGACCAGCGCGCCTACCAGATGACGATGAGCAAGGGCGATGCGCGCTACAGCGTCGCGCCGCGGCGTGTCCTGTTCGCTGAGCGCGGCACCGAGCTCAAGGTCAGCCCGCTGCTCGAAGGCATCCGCACCCTGAGCGGGGAGAAGATTCAGTGGTACCTCGCCTCCGAACTTCGCGACCGGATCCGGACTGCCCGAGTCCGCGTCACCGTCGTCGACAAGCTCGCCAGAAAGCAGTACGAGGTCGAGCCACGAGCGTATGAGGGAAGGCTCTTGCATCAACTGCCGCCGCTGCGCACGCCCTTTGGGGACGCGTACGCCGAGCTGTATCTGTCCGACCCGGCCGAGGACTGCCGGGTTGCGCTCACGCGGGCCGGCACTCGGGTGATCGAAGACCTCGCAACACTGCCGGGGCTGGAGGGGCCGCCCTGGTCCTCACGCCATCTCCAGGGGCTGATCGATGCCCCATTCTTGACGCTGACACCGGGCACGCGCAGTGGCGTGATTCACGACGAACGCTACGCCGCGCTGGTTGATTCGCTTGGGCCTTTGGCGGCCCATGTGTCAGGCCTGATTGAGGCCCAGCAGCGCGCCGAGGAACAGCAGGCGAGCGAGCAGTCGCTGCGGGCGATTCAACGCGCATTTCGCGAAGCACTCCTCGCTTTGCCGCCGGAGGAATATGACTGGTTCGACGTGCAGGCGCGCTCACGCAACCACGCCGGCTCTGCAAAGCCTGGCGCGGGCGGCACGGCGTCCGATGCACAGGAGCCGGAACTTGGCGTCGCGGAGCCTGACTTCGAGTCCGAGGGGCAGCGACAATTCTTCGACTATGCGGGTCCGCTCTTTGGCGTCGTCGTGTCGCCGGCGGCAAGCACGGTGGCCGTCAATCAGCGGCGCCGCTTCAGGGCCTTGCCGCGCGATCGTTCGCGGCGCCGCGTAAACGAGGATTTGTTGTTCGCCTGGGAGATCGTCGAAGGAGAGGGGCTGCTCGCCGCATGCGCCGATCAGGAGGTCGAGTATCTGGCGCCCGGCGTACCGGGACTGGCGCGGGTAAAGGTCACCGTGACGCAACGCGAGCTCAGCCGCAGCGCCGAGGCGCTCGTCACGGTCGCCGGCAGCCTGGAGGCTTCGCTTGGTCCGGCGGTCGTCAACACCCGGGGCCTTCCCGGCTATACGTTCGAGAAGGCGGCCGGAGCTCTCTGGCGATCGCGGTTCGACGGCGAGCGCAATCTCATCGTCGTCAACAGCGGCCATCGCGACTTCGTTTTTGCCACCAAGACGCGCGCCTTGCAGCTGCGCTATTTGGTGCGCCTGTACGTCAAGGAGCTGGTTCTCAAGAACTTTGCCGGCGCACCCGCCGAGCAATTGCTTGAGCGAATGATCGAGTTGTCACTTTATGCCGAAGAAAAGCTCAAGCCGGGCTGACTGCACCGCGTCGCGGACCACGGTTTCGCGGCTTCCGGGGTTGTCGCGTGTCATCGCCCGCTTGCATCAGGTCGGGTCCGCCGCTCGGCAGGCCGTCGACAACAACCAGCGGGCAACGCCGGAAGTTCTGGAGCCCGTCACTGGATGTCGCGCGGGGCCAGCATCTCAAGCAGTCTTCACCTTCACGATCTTGCCGCGGCGCGCAGTGTGTCAAGGTAGTCGGCCCACCGCTGCGCAACGACACGCCTCTGGTCCATGAATTCGGTGCGGTCGTATGCGCCTTTCATCGGCCACGACTTCGCGTGAGCGAGCGCTGCCTCGATCACCGCTTCAGCGATGCCCAGCTTTTCGACCATGATGGTCCTGGCCGTCGCGCGAAAACCGTGCGCCTTCATGTCGTCGCGCGCGAAGCCGAGGTGGCGCAGCGCGGTGTTCAGGGTGTTGTCGCTATGGGCCGTTCGCCCGAGAGAAGGCTGGGAAACACATAGCGACCGTGTCCAGTGAGCGGATGCAACTGTAGTGCGGCACGCGTCATCGGCTGGCCCTGATAGCCCGCGATGGCGCGAAGCAGGTCGCCGACCCTTTTCGGGTCGGTCAGCGCGCCCATGTGCTCGACGGCGAGCGGCTTCAGCGCGCCGCGCAGATCGGCGGCCACGTTGCGCTCGCACCGGCCGGCCGGTGGCGATGACGTACATGAAGACCTGGCCACTGAATTCGCGCGCGTCGTGGGCGGTGTTGATCGCGCCGCGCGCCTCGATCTTCCTCAATGCGTGCAGGAGGATGGGTGCCGTCACGACGGGCAGCGCCAGCGAGCCGAGCCACGGAAACAGGTCCTTCTCCATCGCGCGCAGCCAGTGCTTCGCGTGAACCTCGCTCCAGCCGCTCTTCTTCGTCTCATGCAGGTCACGGGGCGACCGCCTCGGGACCCGGGTTTCGGGCCGGAACGCAATGGAGTTCTCCGGACTTCGGGGGGCGATGAATTGCTGATCTACCTATGAAAATCAGCTACTTACGGGACTCTTTGACCCCTCTTGGGAATGTCCGCAATACCCCAAATGGTGCCTCGGGTCGGAATCGAGTATCGACCGGAAACCCGCACCAACGCTAGGCTTTGTGGAGTTCCCGGCCATCGTGTGCCCGGGTTTGTGCCCGGAAATGCTACCTCTTCCAAGGACGACCTGCCGGCCAGCCGCTGAGCCGCCGGATGATCTATCGCGACTGTGCCGTCGCGAAGTCTCGCTCGACCAGAAACAGGAATGGACTCGTAGCCGCGCTGCAAGGGTTTCGAGGGTGTCTACCGCACGATGAGCAGTGGCACGGTAAGCGTCCGGCGAACACCTCTTGCTGAGTTCAGCGTCGTGGCTTACGCGAGCCAGAGGAGGTCGCAACGTTGATCTCGTCGGTGAAGTGCTCGTTCTCGTATGCGTCGACGATCGCGGCATCGAGCCGGCGCAGCAGCGCGTCGAGCGACTCGTCCAAAAGAGCAGTTCTACGCGCTTTCCCCGGCGGCACCAGATTACTACCGATCCCGAACTTGAAATCCAAAGGTCAGACGCGAGCAACTGGTTCTACTGATCCGTCGGCCGAAATTCATTGCCACCAATTTCGCCGCATAGTCAGTCTTTGCGTTGCGAATGTTGACGGAGGATACTTCGACCGTTGATGTCCCCCAGCTCGGCGACGTCGGGCCGCCTTCATACGCGATTCAATCGCCCATCAACGATTCCGACCCGCCCATGAACGCCACCTCATTGATCCAAGTTGACAACAGCCGCGTCATGGTTACCCTGTGGACCTTCTCTCCGGGGGCGGACACCGGGCAGCACGTGCACGCGTACGACTATGTGGTCGTGCCCCTGACCACCGGAACGTTGCGTTTGGTGGAGCCTGCGGGTGTCCGCGACGTCTTCATGCAAGCGGGTGCGTCCTACGCGCGCGAGGCGGGGGTTTCGCACAACGTTGTTAACGTGAACGACTTCGAGTTCCGCTTTGTCGAGATCGAGCTGAAGTAGGGGCTCCGCCCAGCCCGGTGAAGGGATGGGGGTGCGGACCCTGAAAGATCACCTTCGGCGGCCAGGCGCGTAACGCGGTCGAAGCGCCAATCCCAATATGCCCAGAAGCACGCGTCTCGCGCTTAGCTTCGCACTGACACGCGCGTTTTTCCGCCATCCGTCCGCTTCGCGGGAATCGGTCTCGCGGATTCGAGAATGGCTTTAGGAGCCGAGAATGCGACGGCTCACAGAAACGTCTCAGCCGTTCTGGCAAGAAGCGAAAAGTGAGCCTCGATCTCTTCTTCGCGCACCGTGCCGTACCCGAGCAGCAAGCCCTTGGCAGGCGCAGTTCGGAGCATGCAATAGAACGAAAGCGGCCGGGTCGCAACGCCCGCGTGCAACACTTTCCTCGCGACGGCGTGATCGTCGAGATGTCGGGGGAGGCTCAGCGCAAGGTGCAAGCCGGCATCGCCCCCAAGCACCGGCAACGTGTTGCCAAAATGCTTGCTGATCGAATGAATCAGCGCATCGCGCCGGGCGCTGTATACAGCCCGCATGCGGCGGATGTGGCTCGCGTAGTGACCTTCAACGAGAAAACGCGCGAGCACCGCCTGCTGCAGCGTCTGGCCTTCGCGGAAAAGTTCGTTCAAGGCCCGCGCGAAGCTCTCGACCAACTCAGCGGGCAATACCAAGTAGGCCAGCCGCATCGCCGGGAAAAGCGTTTTGGAGAACGTGCCGAGGTAGATCACGCGGCTGTGATCGTCGAGACCTTGCAAAGCGGGCAGCGGTCGTGCGTCGTAGCGGAACTCGCTGTCATAGTCGTCCTCGACGATCCAGACGCCGTGCACGGCCGCGTAGTCGAGCAACTGCCGGCGGCGGCCGTGGCTCATGAGCACACCGGTTGGGTACTGGTGAGAGGGGGAGACGAACATGGCTCGAGGCGGGCTACGCAATTGGTCGGCGCTTGGTGCCAGCCCTTCGTTATCTACACCAACAGGCACGAGCTTCAAGCCAAGCGCGCGGAACACGCTGCGTGCGCCCCAGTAACCCGGGTCTTCTAGCCAGACCGAGTCGCCAGGGTCGGCAAGAAGGTGGCCGACAAGAAGCAGCGATTGCTGTGTACCGCTGGTGATCACGATCTGCTCGCGCGTGCAGACGACGCCCCGAGTTTCCTGAAGGTACTCGGCGATTGCCTGGCGCAGTTCTGGATCTCCCGCGCCGATTGCATACGTGAGCTGCTGAGGCGTAGCGCTTCGCCAGGCGCGTGCCTGCAGGCGCAACCAGACGTGCGCGGGGAACATGCGTACCTCGGGGACGCCGGGAGTGAACGCGCCCCACTGCTGGTGACCGGCACCGGCTTTGTCGATCAGCAATCCGCCGCGCCGCGAGAGGACCGCGTTGCGAGCCGGCCTTGAGAGGGTTCGACCAAGTTTGTCGCTTTCGACCAGGCGCGGTCCGACCGTCGCAACGAAAGTACCGCGTCCAACGCCTGCGTAAACGTAGCCTTCGAGCGCAAGCTGTTCGTAGACATGTACGACGGTGTTGCGTGCAATACCGAGAGCTTGGGCAAGCGAACGGGTTGGTGGCAGCTTGTGACCAGCCAGCAAGAGTGAAGCGCGAATGCCGGTCTGCAATATTCGGTACAGCTGACGGTGGTCGTGCTCGTCTCGAGCGCGGTCGAACTGGCGCAGCACGAAGTCAGGCAATGTAGCCGGCGGCTGTTTTGCGGTTGATCGCAGGCCGGTCGGCTTCCCCACGAGCTTGGTTCCCTCAAAAACTAGTGAATTGGTTCCACTTATGGGGCCAAGTAGGTCCTAGACTGAAACTCCTGTCAAGCATTTATCCTGCCATGAATACCAGCACTGTCGCCGAAGTCGCACACCCAACTTCCGTCGATCAGCGCTCCAATGCGATGATCGATGCGCGTCGCATGGCCGCACTGCCGCGCGGGGTCGGAATCGGCTTTGCAATCTATGCCGACCGGGCACTCAACGCCGAGATCTGGGACGTCGAAGGCAGGCGATACATAGATTTCGGCTCGGGCATCGCAGTCCTCAATACCGGGCATCGCCACCCGCGCATCGTCGATGCGATCCGCGATCAACTCGATCGCTTTGCGCACACGGCATATCAGGTAGTACCGTACGAAAGTGCCGTTTCACTAGCTGAGCGACTCAACATCGCAACGCCAGGAACGCACGCCAAAAAAACGGCCTTCTTCACGACCGGCGTCGAAGCCGTCGAAAACGCGATCAAGATCGCGCGTGCCTACACGAAGAGGCCGGGAGTGATCGCGCTGAGCGGGGCGTTCCATGGTCGAACCTACATGGGGATGGCGCTGACGGGCAAAGTCGACCCGTACAAAATCGGCTTCGGACCGTTTCCGGGCAGCATCTTCCACGTGCCAGCGCCAGTGTCGCTGCACGGCGTTTCAGTCGACGATTCGCTGCGGTCGATTGAGCAGCTGTTCAAGTCGGACATCGAGGCGACACAGGTCGCCGCGATCATTTTCGAGCCTATCCAAGGCGAGGGCGGGTTCCATGTCCTCCCTCCGGACTTCGTGCGCGCGCTGCGTCGGATCTGCGATCAACACGGCATCGTCCTGATCGCAGATGAGATCCAGACTGGCTTCGGTCGCACGGGGAAAATGTTTGCAATGGAGCACCACACCGTGCTTCCCGATGTGATAACGATGGCAAAGAGCCTCGCAGGTGGCATTCCGCTTTCGGCTGTCTGCGGTCGCGCCGAGATCATGGACGCTCCCGCGCCTGGCGGCTTGGGCGGCACTTTTGCCGCGAACGCGCTCGCAATCGCGGCATCGCACGCCGTTCTTGACGTTATCGCCGATGAGCAGCTCTGCACTCGTGCCAAGCTGCTCGGCAGGAAGCTGATATCGCATCTGGACGCACTGCGGGTGGACGTTCCCGGGATCTCTGACGTGCGCGGCGTGGGATCGATGGTCGCCGTCGAATTTGCAAAGCCGGATGGCACGCCCGATATCGACTACACCAAGCTCGTTGTCAAGCGTGCGCAAGAGGCCGGCCTGCTCTTGCTGACCTGCGGCGTGCATGGCAATGTTGTGCGCTTCCTGTATCCGCTGACGATTCCGGATGCGGTGTTCGATGAGGGCATGGCCGTGCTTTCCGCTGCAATGGCGCCTGGGCGTCGTAGTAGCTGTCGCTAGGCGGACTGGACAACGAGGATGTGCTGGACGCGCTCATCTACCATTTCCCTCCAAGGAGAATTGAAATGACGACCAAGAGCATCGACAACCCGCAAGTCACGATTACGGACCAGATCAAACGGTTCGGAGGTATCTATGCGGATCACCACCCACCCCTCAAGACGCGTTTCGAAGAGGAGGTCCAAACGTATTGGGGTCGGCGTTGGGGCGTCAATACAGAGGTCGGCACGCTGCGCTCGGTGCTGGTCCATCGCCCGGGTCCAGAGATAAGCGCGATCGGCGAACCGCTCGTGAAATGGCGCTACACAGAGAAGCCGAACCTGTCAGAAATGGAGCGAGCGTACGAGCGGCTCGTGGCGGCTTTGCGCGACAACGACGTCGAGGTGGTCGTCCGTAAGGAGGAGACGGCTGAGCGAGCTCGCTTGGTGAAGTCGATCTATGTTCGCGATCCGTCGTTCACCGTCCCCGGCGGCGTCATCATCGGACGCCTGTACGACGCCCTCCGCCGTGGTGAGGAGCTGTACACCATGCAGACATATGCGGAAATCGGCTGTCCAATTCTGCATACGTTGAACGCCGACGCAACGATGGAAGGTGGCAGCGTCGTCTGGATCGGCCCCAAACACCTTGCCATAGGTGTGACGCCCCGTGGAAACCGGGCAGGAGCTGAGCAGGTCAAGCGCGTGGTGCAAGCAGAGAACCCGGACATCGACGTGTGTATCGTCGATGTCCATCATGCCTCCGGCCACCTCGATGTTCCGCTCACGATGGTCAACGTGCGCTTGGCGGTACTTGACTCGACCTGCGTACCGGCATCTTTCGTCAGCTGGCTGAAGAACGCGGCCAAAGTGGAGATCGTCGACAAGCCAGCTGGTACGTACGTCGAGGGTACGGTCGTCCTGTCGCCCGGAAAGGTGTTGTTCGACGACGGAGTGCAGGAGGAGAAACGCCGGGGGCACAAGCTGCTGAAGAGTCTCGGTCTCGATATCGTCGCCGTAGATCTCGACACCCTGACTTTTCCGCGCAACAGCGGCACCCTGCACTGTCTGACGATGCCGATCATTCGCGATGCTGAGCCAGCATAGCGGGAAGCCGACTTTCTTGCGCTCCACTTGGCTCGGCTGGAATTGTTGCGACTCGTTCTGCCGCAATGACGACTGATCTGCGCGCGCCGTCTTTCGGCCTCGTCGGAATCAGCAAGTGCTATCAGGCTGTGGTTGCTCTACACCCGACGGATCTCGCCATTCAGCCGGCGGAGTATCTGGTCCTGCTTGGGCCGTCCGGGTCCGGGAAGACCACTTTGTTGATGATTCTCGCGGGCTTCGTCAAGCCGACCGCCGGAAATGTTCTACGGGACGACGTGGCGATAACGCACGTACCTCCAGAAAGGCGCGGTTTTGGCGTTGTCTTTCAGGGCTACGCCCTTTTCCCGCACCTGTCCGTCGCCGAGAACGTCGCCTTTGCACTAAATGTGCGTGGGGTGCCTCGCCTGGACGTGGAAAGCCGCGTAAATAAGACCCTTGACCTGATGCGGCTGCGCACCTTTGCAGATCGGCTGCCGAAACAATTGTCAGGTGGTCAACAGCAACGCGTGGCGCTCGCCCGCGCCCTGGCCTTCAATCCGTCGCTTCTTTTGCTGGACGAACCCATGTCAGCGCTAGACCGAAAGCTGAAGGAGGAATTGCAGGCCGAGCTCAAGGAAGTACACCAGCAGGTTGGAACGACCTTCGTCCACATTACGCACGATCAGGACGAAGCGATGTCGCTTGCGGACCGGGTCGCGGTGATGCACGACGGAAAGATCGTGCAACTCGGCGCCCCGCGCGAGTTGTATCAGCAGCCGGGTTCACGTTTCGTCGCCGGATTCCTGGGGAAAAGCAATTTTATCGACGGCGTTGTCGAGCGTGTTGATGGCGACATCGTCGCGGTCCGCGCCCGCAACGGGGCGCTGATTGTCGCTATGGCCCGGACAAGGCGCACCGTCGGCGAGGCGGTGACGATCGCAGTCCGTCCTGAGAATATCTGTGCCGCGCCAGCCGGCGCGCCGCGCGAGACAGACCTTGGTCTTCGCGGAGTCGTCATCTCGCAGCTCTTTTTCGGCAAGTACACCTCCGTGCAGGTTCACGTCACTTCTCTCGATACGATCGTTGCGCATGTACCCACTGACAGAGGTATACCCGCGGCGGGAGGCGACGTCTTGCTGACTTGGCCAACCCAGCACGGAGTTGTGCTCGATGCATAGGCTCGGCGTCGCGATGGGGGAGAACTTCTATGTGCTGCTTCTGCTGGTGCCGGCGCTTCTGGTCGGCATCTTCTATCTCGTACCGGTATTGAACGTCTTGTTCCTGAGCGTCAGCTATCCGCGTCCGACGCTGGAGAACTACCAGCTGCTCTTTGACTCGAGTGCAGTGCAGCGCATCCTGCTGGTCACTGCGCGTATCTGCCTGGTGACGACCGCCATCACAGTGGCGTGTGCATACCTCATCGCCTATCGCATTGTTCAGGCACCACCCGCTGAAGCACGCTTGTTGCTGACGGCAGTCCTGATCGCGTTCTGGATCTCGGTATTGATCCGAGCCTTTGCGTGGGTCGCCCTCTTGCAGCCGAACGGCCTTATCAACACGATCCTGATGGCGACGGGAGTGATCGCCCAGCCCCTTGCGCTGGTACGAAATGAAGTCGGCGTCGTGATTGGCATGGTGCACTACATGGTCCCGTATGCCGTGCTGCCGTTGCTTGGTGCGATGCGGGGCATCGATCCATCGCTAAGTGCCGCGGCGCGTTCGTTGGGGGCCAACAAGCGTCAGACTTTTGCGAAGGTGTTTTTTCCGCTATCGGTCCCTGGCATCGCAACCGCGGTCATCCTGGTCTTCATCTTGGCGCTCGGTTTCTACATCACGCCGGCAATCCTGGGTGGGGGGAAAGTCGTCATGATCGCCGAGTACATCTCATTGCAGATGACCGAGACCTTGCGATGGGGGGTCGCCGCGATGTTGGCAGTGGTCATGCTCGTTGCCGTTACCCTGCTCATTGCAGTTTTGAGCCGCGTGTCCGACGTGGACTCGCCCAAGGTTGCCTGATGACCAGACTAGGCGCACGAATCAAGATTTCGCCGGTCGCCGGCGGCGCTTGGCTCTGCGTCCTGTTCCTGGTCTTGCCAATTCTCGTCGTGGTGCCCTTTTCGCTGACGCCACAGCGGTATCTGTCGTTCCCGACGGACAGACTGTCCTTTCGCCACTATCAGGCCTTGCTGACGCCCGAGTGGTTAGGGAGCATTGGAGACAGCCTCGTCGTCGCGATCGGCGCGACAGTCATCGCAGTGGCCTTGGGAACAAGTCTCGCAGTCGCAATCTGGCGTCTACCAGGCCGTCTGTCGCGAGCCGTGCGAATTCTCGCGCTTGCGCCGCTGATCGTCCCCGGGATCATCCACGCGCTGGCGTTCTATCGCGCCTTGGCGTTCATCGGGTTTCTCGACACGTACGCCGGCATCATCGTTGTTCACGGCTTGAAGGCGATGCCTTTTGTCTACATCTCGGTAACTGCTGTCTTGCTGGGGCTGAACCAAAATCTCGAACAGGCGGCGCGGAGCCTTGGCGCGAGTCAACTGCAATCCGCCCGTCTAGTCGTTCTGCCAAACATCCGTATCGGCGTGCTATCGGGCGCTTTCTTGGCTTTCGTCACCTCGTGGGACGAAGTCGTCGTGGCCATCTTCATCACTGGAAGAAGGGTCCATACCCTCCCGAAGCTGATCTGGGAAGGCCTCGTTGACAACCTCGACCCCGCGGTTGCCGCGCTAGCCACCCTCATGATTCTTATGACCGCTGCTGCCACCGTTTGGTGGGAGTTCGGAAGGCCATCTAATAAGTCTCGCAGTCTGAAACCACAGGAGGTGTGAAATGGAAAGTTCTACGAAGTTCGCCACCAATGATCATTTTGATATTGACCGTCGTGCCCTGCTACGGTCGGCGCTCCTCGGCGCCGCCGCACTGTCCCTTCCATACGACCGTGCCTTGGCGGCAGTGCGGGAAGTTGTCGTCGTCAACTTCGGTGGCGATGCGCTGGCAGCTTACGACAAGGTCTGGGGCGAACCCTTCCGCGCGAAAAACCCGGACATCAAGTTGGTGTTCGATGGATCAGGCCCGAGCTCGGGCAAGATCAAGGCGATGGTCGAAAGCGGCTCGGTCAAGTGGGATGTATGCGACCGCAATCTGATTGCCGCTCAGGATCTCGGTTACAAAGGGCTGCTGGAGCCCGTCGACTGGTCAATCGTGGATGAGAAGAAGCTACGCCCCGAGCACAGGACGAAATGGGGCGTTGGCAGCTACCTCTTCTCGTTTGTTCTGGCCTACGACAAGACGAAGTTCGGCGGCCGGGTGCCGAAGACTTGGGCGGATTTTTGGAACGTCAAGGATTTCCCAGGCAAGCGGATGCTGCGCAAGAACGTCGAGGGTCAACTCGAGGTCGCCCTGCTGGCTGACGGCGTAGATCCTTCAAAGCTCTACCCGCTCGACGTCAATCGCGCTCTGGACAAGATCAAGCAGATCAAGGAGCATGCCGTTTTCTGGGATAGTGGAGCGTCGAGCCAGCAGATCATGAGGGACGGCGAGGCGGTAATGGGCAACATCTGGAGCACCCGTGCATCGGTCGTACGCAAGGACACCAACGAGCGGGTGACCTACAGCTTTGACAACGCGCTTTTGCAGGCGGCTGCTTGGATCGTTCCGAAAGGGCAACATTCGGGCAAGGACGTCTGGACCTTCATTGCTTCCACCCAGGATCCGCAGCAGCAGGCGGAGCTCTACAAGATCTTCGGCAATGGCCCGATCAATCCTGCGGCGACCAATTTCGTGCCAGCCAATTTGCGGCCATGGAACCCAGGTGATCCCGCCAATATTGCCAAGCAGATTAACCTCGATCCGGAATGGTACGCAAAGAACTACGAGAGCGTTGTCGATAAATATCTCGCCGTCGTATCTTCATGATTTGCCGACACGCAACGCGAAAGGGGTGGCCATGAGTTTTGCTCAGCCAACGGTCACATTCATGGGGGTTCCAGCCGCCCGACTGGCTCATTCCCGCCTGACGATCCTGGGTGTCCCGCTCGACAGCGGACATCATCCCCTGCGTGGCGGTTCTCGGCAGGGGCCCGAAGCCATGCGCCGACAGTCGCGGATACTGAGCCGGTTCAGTCTCGATGACGAAGTCGACGTACTCGCGACAACGGGATTGTTCGACGCTGGCGATGCGCCGGTGACGCATGGGGACATCCAGGCGTCGTTCACCTCGATCCAGGCAGCCGTTGAAGCTCTCCAGGTGGATGGACAAACGGCAGTGACGTTTGGCGGAGACGGAACTGTAACGCTTCCGCAGCTGCGGGCGGTGTCAAAGAGGTTTCCGGACTTTGCGGTCGTGCACATCGACGCTCACACCGATACCTATCCCTATCAAGGCTATACCGGGGCAACGTCGTTCACCCGAGCAGTGGAAGAGAGGCTCCTCGATCCTCACAAGTCTTTCCATGTGGGAGTCAGAGAGCCAGTCTCGGTCGGTGGTCTCAGAAAGTTCGCTACGAACCTGGGATACAGCGTGGTCACGATGAGGGAAGTCCGGAAGCGCGGCATCGAGGAGATCGCGGCGGAGATCAAGGCGCGGGTCGGCGACTCACCAACGTATCTCTGCTTCGATGTGGACGTCTTTGAGCCGACGATTGCCCCGGGCGTTTTCACGCCCCTCTGCGACGGGGCTCTGCCCTTTGAGGGGCTGGAGTTGCTCCGCAGCCTCAAGGGTCTGAACTTCGTTCATTTCGACATCAACAACGTGACGCCGCAGTACGACGTCCACGACTTCACCGCGTTGCTGGGCGCTCATGTGGCATGGATGTGCGTGGACATGTTCGCCCGCTCTTGACGCAAGGGTGCGCTTTGTAAGGACGAAAGATGCCCGCTGATGACGGATACTCACGGCATCGCAGAATTGCTGAAAGAACGGTTTCCGAACCCGCATCCGGAAAGTCTCCACGACGCGACCCGGCAACTTGCCGAAATGATCGGCCGGGGCTCAGTACGGCGTTTTCGGCCTCTGACAAGGTCGGCAGAGATTTGGTTGACCTCCTGCTTGCTGCAGCCCCTTCCGCGCCAAGCAAATCTGACTATCAGCAGGCCACCCTGATCCTGATCGAGTCATCAGAGCTGCGCGGAAATCCTAACCAGATCATCGTGGGCAATCCGTGGCTGTCGCACGACTCATCTGAATGCATCAGATAGTCGGAGTTTTGTGCGTATGTGAAGCTGTCTGGTTTCGAGCTTGATGTCCTTGGGCGCCTTCACTACACCTCGCATACTGGACTCTGGATCGGGTCGTGTCGCCACTCCATGAATCGTACATGGTCGATAGCCGTTCTATGCGTCGCCGAAGTTCTGGCGATGAGCACTTGGTTTTCTGCCAACTCAGTGATGGGCGTTTGGAAGCAGGAATTTGCGCTGTCCGATGCGTGGGCTGCGGCGCTCACTAGTTCGGTCTCGGTCGGTTTCGTTCTGGGTGCGCTCGTTCTTTCCTTGACCGGCACGGCCGACCGAGTCGATGGACGACGAATTTTCGCTATCTCCGCCGTCGTTTGTGCCATCGCGAACTTGGCGTCCCTAGCCGTACCTGCGGACAACGGAGGTAGCCTGCTGCTGAGGGTCATCGTTGGCGCTTCGGCCGCAGGAATCTATCCGATCGGCATGCGCTTGGCTTCGACTTGGGCAGTCAGCGACATGGGCTTACTCGTCGGACTTCTCGTCGGTGCGCAGGTATTTGGGCTCTCGCTCCCTCACTTGGTTGATGCCGTGGGCGGTGTTGACTGGCACACCACAATCATGGTCACCTCTTTGGCCGCGGCAATTGCCGCACTGTTGGTGAGCACCATAAGCGTCGGCCCGCAAATGGCGACAGTAAGGAGCTTCCGCGCCGCCGACGTCCGCTACGCTTGGACCAACAAGAGTATTCGCCTCGCCAACATCGGCTACCTCGGACATATGTGGGAGCTCTTCGCGATGTGGAGCTGGATTGCTCTTTTCCTTCAAGATAGGTTTGACGGCGACGCGGCGCACCCGCATGAACAATTGCTTGCCAAATACGTGACATTTGCAAGCGTCGCCGCAGGTGCTTTCGGTTGTGTCATCGGTGGAAGAATTGCCGATAGAGTTGGCCGCACGAAGACCATCATTGCATCACTGTTCGTTAGCGGCACATGTGCTGTGGTCCTTGGCTCCTTTCAAAGCATGCCGCTTTGGCTCGTCTCTGTACTCTGTCTTGTCTGGGGGTTCAGTGTCGTGTCGGATTCGCCCCAATTCAGTGCCGCAATTGTCGAGTTGTCTCCACCAGGGATCGCTGGCACCATGATTCTTGCGCAAGTCGCGATTGGTTTCTCGCTCACGGTAGTTTCGATCCAAATCGTCCCCTCGATCCTTATTGCGTGGGGGTGGGCGGGGGCCTTCTCCTTGCTCGCATGTGGTCCAGTTATCGGCATCACTGCAACTTGGCAACTACGTCATCGAGCGGACGCACGACTTATGGGCAATGGGCAGCGGTGAGACGCCAACTCTCGAGAAACCTGTGCTCGTGCCGGTGAACTATTGAGCTTCCCCTAAATGGCGACATCACCACAGACCGGCCTGGACCCAGCACGCGGCGATGATCGAAGGGCGGTGCTGGGCGCTCTTGAGCTTGTTGCGGCGGCCCATGCCTGGAGGGCAAAGGCCTGGCTCCTCATGAAGCCGTCGCCAGACTTCTCGGTCGCCCTGGGCGTCGCGAGATGCCGGTCGGCTTCCGCCTTGACGCGCCAGATCGGCGCCTAGTTGCGAATGGCGCCTCGGGCCGCCTGACGCGTCGCCTCGGCCTCTATGCCCCAGCCGCGGAGCTTCTCGGCAAAGGTCTCGCGCCAGCGCTGCAGGTCCGCCTTGCGCGGACTAAGCCGCTTGCCGTGCTGCGACTCGGCGCGCACGCTGATGTGCACGTGCGGGCGTGCGGGTTGGCTGGTTGGCTTGGTGGTCGTGCAGCACCATCGCGTAACGGGCTCGCCGAGCTCCGCCTTGGCGAATTGCTGATCTACCTATGAAAATCAGCTACTTACGGGGACTCTTTGACCCCTCTTGGGAATGTCCGCAATACCCCAAATGGTGCCTCGGGTCGGAATCGAACCGACACTCCTCGCGGAACGGGATTTTGAGTCCCGCGCGTCTACCGATTTCGCCACCGAGGCCACGGGGCTTGAGAGGCGCGAGTTTGCCATAGGCCCCCCGGCGTCGCCGGCCCGTAGACTCCGGGCCTTCGCCCTCCTGCCACGCTGCCGCCGACCGCATGCCCCCGTTTCCTCCCGTCACGCAGGCGCTCCTGCTCGCCAATGTCGCGGCCTTCTTCCTGCAAAGCCTGCTCGGCGACGGGCTGGTCTCGGCGCTTGCCCTCTGGCCGGTCGAGAGCGGCGCCTTCTGGCCGTGGCAGGTGGTCAGCTACGCCTTCCTGCACGGCAGCTTCAACCACCTCTTCTTCAACATGCTGGGCGTCTGGATGTTCGGCTCGCAGCTCGAACAGGTGTGGGGCGGCAGGCGCTACGCCCAGTTCTACGCCGCCAGCGTGGTCGCCGCGGCGCTGACGCAGCTGCTCGTCAACGCCCTGCTCGGCTCCCTTTCGCCGACGATCGGCGCCTCGGGCGGCGTGTTCGGCCTGCTGCTCGCCTTCGCGATGATCTTTCCGGAACGGATCATCCTGCTCTTCTTCGTGATCCCGATGAAGGCGAAGTACCTGGTCGCGCTGTACGGCCTGATCGAGCTGTACCAGGGTGTCTACGTGATGAGCTCGGGGGTCGCCCACTTCGCGCACCTGGGCGGCATGCTGGGCGGGCTGCTGGTGATCCGGTACTGGCGGCGCCAGCCGCCGTTCAGGCGGCGCTGACCGCCTCCGGTCGGGAAGAAAGCCCCTCGGCCCCACGCGGCCATCGGCGCGGATCATGCTTGCGCCGAACCGACCGAGGTTCGAGCGAGAGCCACCATGACCGAGCCGTTCATTGATTCGCCCGGCCGCACGCGCCGCTGGCAGCGTTCGGCTCTGGCGTTCACGCTCTGGCTGCTGGCCGGCCTCGGCAGCGACAACCTGGCCCGGGCCCAGACGCCGGCTGACATCGCCGGCCCGGCCAACGCGGTGCTCACTCGCCTCGAAGAGAGGAAGGCCGCACTCAGCCGCGCCAACGCCGCGGTGGTCGGGGTCCAGGTCAGGGCGCTATCGGACGCCCGCTCGAGCGCCACCCTCGGGCGGGTTCGCGAAGGCTCCGGGGTCGTCATCGCCGAGGATGGGCTGGTCCTGACGATCGGCTACCTGATCCTCGAGGCCGATCACGTCGACCTGGTCGACAGCGGCGGCCGCCAGCTGCCGGCGCGTGTGATCGCCTACGACCTGGCGTCCGGCTTCGGCCTGCTGCAGGCGCTGGCGCCGCTGCCGCTGCCGCCGGCGCCGCTCGGCAGCTCGGCGGCGGTCAAGAGCGACGAACCCTTGATGATCGCGAGCGGCGGCGGCGACGGCGACCTTAGCCTGGCCCGCATGGTGTCGCGGCGCGCCTTCTCGGGCTACTGGGAGTACCACATCGACGGCGCCCTTTTCACCGCGCCGGCGCGGATCGACCACAGCGGCGCCGGCCTCTTCAACGCCGAGGGCGAGCTGGTCGGCATCGGCTCGCTGGTCGTCGCCGACGCGACCGGCAGCGCCGCCCCGGCGGTGCGCGGCAACATGTTCGTCCCGGTCGACCTGCTCAAGCCGATCCTCGCCGAGATGCGCGCGCGCGGCGCGTCGCAGGCGAGCACGCGCCCCTGGCTCGGCCTCAACTGCGTCGAATACGGGGGCCACGTCCGCGTCATCCGGCTGACGCCGGCCAGCCCGGCCGAAGACGCCGGCCTCGAGCCGGGCGACCTGATCGTCGCGGTCGACGGCACCGCGGTCACCGACCTCGCGTCGTTCTACAAGGCGCTCTGGCACGACCAGCGCGCCGAGCGCGAGGTCGCGCTCGAGGTCCGGCGGGCCGGCGAGTCGCTGCGCCTGACGGTGCGCGCAGTCGACCGGATGAAGACCTTGAGCCGGCCGCAAGGCGTCTAGCTAGGGCAAGCGCATCGGGCGCGCGTCGCCGCGCGCCGGTCGCCTCGCGAGCGGACGCCGCGTCGCTAGTAGCCGAGCGAGCGGTCGATCGCGTTCGGCAAGCCCTCGCCCTTCTGCAAGGCACGCAAGGCGGTGACGAACTGGCCAGCGATCACGCCGGTCGACGACTGCGCCGCGATGTGCGGGGTGATCGTGATGCCGGCTACCGCCCAGAGCGGATCGTCGGCCGGCATCGGCTCGGTGCGTTGCACGTCGAGCGCGGCGCCGGCGAGATGGCCGGAGCGCACCGCGGCAATCAGATCGGCCTCGACGACATGCGCGCCGCGCGCCACGTTGACGAGGTAGCCGCCGCGCCGCATGGCGGCGAAGGCGGCGGCGCCGAGCAGGCCTTCGGTCGCCTCGGTGAGCGGCAAGGCGCAGACGACGATCTCGCTGTCGGCCAGCAGTTCGGCGAGCGTCTGCGGCGAGCGGCGGTTCCAGCCCCGCACCGAAAAGCCGACCCGCTCGAGCCAGGCCGCGATCTCCCCTCCCATCACCCCGGTGCCGAGCACCGCGACCCGGTGTCGCGCCGCCGGCGTCGGCTCGCGCAGCCAGACCCGCTCGACCTGCTGCGCCTGGTAGAGCTCGAGCGAGCGGGCGTGGCGCAGCACCATGGCGACGACGAACTGGGCGATGCCGGCAGCCTGCTCGAGGTCGACGATGCGCGAGATGCGGACGTGCGGCGAGAGGCCCGGGACGAGCAGCTTCTCGACACCCGCGGCGATCGAGCAGATCCAGCCGAGCCGCGGCAGGCGCGCCGGCAGCGACTCGGGCATGCGCCAGCCGAGCGCGACGTCGATCGTCGCCAGCTCGGCGTCGGCGAGGCCGGAGCGGTACTCGACCAGCTCGAGCTCGGGTGCCAGCGCCGAGATCGCCTCGACGAAGGGCGCCGCCGGCATCGGCTGCGTCAGCAGCAGGACCTTCATGACGCGATGAAATTGCCGCAGTTCGCGAAGCGCTGCATTGGATCGGCCGCAGCGCCGCGCGCCACGCCGGCCGGGTCGTCGCCGCGCGCCACCCGGGCGAGTTGCTCGCGCAGGAAGCGGCGCAGCAAGGCGACGCCACGGTCGCTGGTGCGCAGGTGCTCGGCAGAGTGCGCGGTGACCACGCCCTGGCTGACCTGTGCTTCGTAGTCGCCGGGAAAGCGGCGGTGCTCTTCCTCGCTGAGCTCCCACCAGTACTTGCCGTTCATCTTCGAGCGCATCCGGCCGATGTCGCCCGGCTGGCGCACCCGGCCGGCGACGTAGATGCGGAAGTGGCTGTCGTCGATCGGCAGCACCCAGCCGATCGACTCGACCGGACCGAAGCTTCCCAGGCGCGGGCTCGGCACCACCCGAAGGGTCGGCAGCGCCGCCTCGGTGACGCGATGCAGGCGGCGGCCGTCGTCGAGGCTGCGATGGCTCGTGACGCGCACGCCGCGCTCGGTGCTCGCCCACTCGCACTCGGGCATCTGCGCCATCGCCGGGACGAACTGGTTCCCGGAGAACAGGCCGTGCAGGATCGGCACGTGCAGGCTGTCGACCACGTTCTCCCAATGCTGCAGCCAGTTGCAGGGAATGATCGGCGGGCCGCCGCCGCCCAGGCTGGTGTCGTCGGCCTCGAGCGATTCGCCCTCGCCGAGCTGCTCGAGCACGTCGATCCGCGGCAGCAGCGGCTTGCGGTCGGGCGGGCCGAGGTAGGCGAAGACCAGGCCGTAGCGCTCCTCGAGCGGATACCACGGCTGGCGGACGTTGTCGCGCAGCTTGCCGCCCTCGGGCTCGCACGGCTGGTCGAGGCAGCGGCCATCGACCGAGAACATCCAGCCGTGGTAGCAGCAGCGGATGCCTTCGGCTTCGACGCGCCCGTAGTAGAGCGAGGCGCCCCGGTGGGCGCAGCGCGCATGGACCAGCCCCGGCCTGCCCCGGCCGTCGCGGAACAGGATCAGGTCCTCGCCGAGCGCGCGCACCGGACGCGGCGTCGTCCTCGCGTCGCTCGCCAGGCCGACCGGATGCCAGTAGCGGCGCAGCAGCTCGCCCATCGGCGTCGCCGCGCTCACTTCGGTGAGCTCGCGCTCGTGGCTGGCGGGCGGCAGGCCGTAGGCCGTGCCCTCGTCGATCAGCACGACGCGCCCGGCCGGGCCTCGGGGCCCGCCGCCGCGCGCCGCCTCTCGCGCCGACGCCTCATTCGACCTTCGCCCCCGAGGCCTTGATGTACTCGACCCACTTCGGCGCGTCGCGGGCGAACGCGGCGCCGAATTCGTCGGCCGTGTTGCCGAGCGGCGTCTGCCCCTGCTCGACCATCTTCGACAGCACGTCGGGCAGCCGGATCACCGCGGCGATCTCCTTCTGCAGGCGGTCGACGATCGCCTTCGGCGTTCCGGCCGGCGCGTAGGCGGCGACCCAGATCGGCAGCTCGAAGCCGCCGAAGCCCTGCTCGCCGAAGGTCGGCACCTCCGGCATCGCCGACGAGCGCGCCGGCCCGGTCATGCCGAGCGCCTTCAGCTTGCCCGCCTGCACCTGCGGCTTGGCCCCGACCGGGCTGCTGAAGGTGACGTCGAGGCTGCCGCCGATCACGTCGGTGATCGCCGGTAGCTCGCCCTTGTACGGCACGTGCGTCAGCCTCACGCCGTGGTCGCGGGCGAGGATCTCGCCGTACACGTTGGCCGACGAGCCGATTCCCCACGTGCCGTACGAGATCGGCCGGTTTTGCTGCCTGGCCCAGGCGACGAAGCCCTTCAGGTCGCCATAGGGCGCGTTGCCCGGCGCGGTGAGCAGCACGCTGCCGAGCGAGACCTGGGTGATCGGCGCGAAGTCCTTGACCGGATCGAAGGGCAGCTTCCTGAACAGCACCGTGTTGTTCACGTGCGTCGACATCGTCGTGATCATGAAGGTGTA
>JBDTUG010000017.1:0-26658 GCA_040007855.1 Caldimonas sp. | reverse complement strand
AGGCGCTGCGGACCTCCACTGCCGATCCGAGTTCGACGCTCGGTAGCGACGCCCCTCTTGCCGGGCGTAGGGCTCCTGAGTTCGGGCGCCCCGACTTCTCGACCTTGTGCTTGGATCCTGCGGCCTCTGGTCGTCGTGACGTGACTGTGCTACCACCCGGGCACGTCTTTTTTTGCAAGGGCGGCTTGCGGCCAAGGGAGATGTCTGTTTGCCACCCTGAATGTCTGCAAACGCTGCTGCAATGCGGTCACTCAAGCCAGTTTGTCGAACGGCCCCCATGGGCGCGAGCGGTCATGTCGGTGGCCCTGCGAACGGCCACCACCTGACGGCCCCTCATCACTCAACAGCCGGAGTGAGAGCTGCGTCGAGAGCGCGGGCCAGCCTGTCGCGTTGGCCGGAGTCGAGCCCGCTCCGGCCGAGCAGGAGGGTTGCCAGCTCGCTCGCCGGCAGCCGCCCTGCCGCTGTCACGTCACGGCCCTCCAGAGCGGCCTTCATGGCCTGCAGCTTGAGTGCGCGGCGTGCCTCTTGCAGTGCGGGCGGGGACGCCAGGCCGAGCGAATCTTCCAGCTGCAGCAGCAGCACCTCGGTCGAGGCCGGGCTGACCAGCGCCGGCTTTCCCGCCGCAAAGCCTGCCCGCTGCGCGAGCGCGCGTTCCCAGTCGCTGCGCAGAGCGGGCAGGGCGTTCCAGCGTTCGGCCAGGGCCCTTCGGTCGACGCCGAGGTCGCCGCTCTCGAGCGCCTCGCACAGGGCCAGCTTTTGCCGCAGCACGTCGGCTTCGGCGCGCTGCCGCGCCAGCTCGGCATCGGCGTGGCGCCGCGCCGCTGCGTCGCGCGCTTCCCTGAAGCGCGCATCCAGCGCGGCGGCAGCATCACGCGGCGGCGGGCCAATGCGCTGCCAGGCGGCGTCGGCAGCAGCAAGCTCTCTTCGCAGGGCGGCCGGCGGAAGGTCACCGGTCAGCGCTGCGAGCCGATCGACGAGCCCGCTGCGCTCGGCAGCGTTCGCTTGCAGCGCAGCATCGTGTGCGCTGGACGCGGCGGCGCGGGCGCTGAACGCTGCGTCGATCGCCGCGCGAAAGTCGGCCCACGCCGCGCTCTCTGCAGCGCGCGCCAGCGGCACTGCCTTCGCCTCCTGCTGCCAGGCGACCTGCAGCTCGCGCACGCGCCCGGTCAAGTCGCGACCTGGCGCATTCGAGGCCGCTTCGTCGGCGAGCCGGCGGGCGCGGGCGATCAGCTGCTCGCGCACGCTCTGGGAGGCGTTGCGGGCAACGCCGAGCGGCCCCTCGAGCCGCGCCAGCGCCAAGCTCGTGCGCGCCAGCAAGGACTCGCGCTGTTCGCGCGGCACGGTGTGTTCGAGCGGGCCGAGCTTTCGCCATTCGGCGAGCCAGCGATCGAGCGCCTGCGCGACGGTCTTCCAGTCAGGCGCGGCCATCGGCGCAGCGGCGGCGGCGGTGTCGGGATCGCCCTGGGCCAGCGGCGCAGGAGGCGATGCGGTCGGCGTGTCGGGCAGGGGCACGGCCTCGAGGGCATCGAGCAGCCGCTGCCGCGTGGCGAGGTTCAGCTCGCGGGTCGCACGCTGGGCCGCGGTGTGCGCTGCCACCGGCTGGTAGGCCGCCGTGAGCGCCTCGTCGAAGCGGAGCCACAGCGCGCCGCTGCCGGCTCCGCCGTGGCGATCGAGCTCCTTCCAGCGCGCCCGCAGGCTGGCGATCAATTCGCTGCGCGCCTTGATCGACAGCGGCGGCCCCTCGGGCTGGCTTGTCTCGGCGCCGCCTGCCGCGAGCGCCTCGGCTTCGCCGACCAGCTCCTCGCGGACGACGCCGCCGCCCCAGCGCTGCCAGCCCTTCAGGCGCGCGTAGGCGGCTTGGGCCGTGCCGGCACGGGCGCGCTGCGACGAGCCGGCGCCGGCGCTTGCCGCCAAGGTGGCGACCTCACCGAGGTGGCGCTCGGTCGCGTCGAGCTGGCCCTGCGCCAGCGCCTGTTCGGCTCGCTCGAGCGCCGCGTCGAGCGCTGCGGCCTCCTTCTGGTGCGCCGCGCGCTGACTGCTCCTGGCCTGCTCGGCCCGCTGGGCTCGGGCCGCCTCACGGGCATCAATCCGGGCCCGGCGCCAGGCCGAGAAGCGAGCCTCGAGCGGTTCGCGAAGGTCGGCATCGTCGAGCGGGGGACAGGCCCGCCAGCGCAGTTCCAAAGCGGCCAGTTCGTCCGCCGCCTGGGCCGCGGCGACGGGATCCGTGAAGGCTTCGGGCGCAACCACTGCGGCCGCATCGTCGGCAGGGTGGGGCAAGGCCTCGAGGCAAGCGATGCGTTCGTCGACAAGCTCGGCCGCGCGCAAGGCCCGCTGCAGCCTGTTGGCCGGGCTCGGCGCGGTTTCCGCGCCCGTGCCGGCGTCGAGTGCGTTGCGCGCTGCTTCGCGCGCGTCGGCGAGCTGCGAACGGTCGCGAGTGCCAACGGCCGCGTCGATGGTGATGCTCTGCAGCGCGGCGAGTGCATCGCGGGCCCGGGCGGCCCAGCGTTCGGCCCGCAACTGAGCGTCGCCGCGCTCGCGGCTCAGCGACGACAAGACTTCCGTGGCCGCAGCAAAGTCGTCGCGCTGCGCCGGCTCGAGCCCGGCCGGATCGAGCGCCTGCCAGGCGCGATCCAGCTCGGCGAGGCGGTTGAGCGGGATGAGCGCGTGGCTGGCGAGCGCGCGTGCGCTGTTCAGCAAGACAGCTGCCTGTGCGCGTGCGTCGCGCTGCGCCGCCATCGCCGTGTGGCGCTGCTTTGCCGACCGGGCGAGCCGGCGATCGCGATTGCGGAAGGCGCGCTCGACCGACCTCAGCACCGCCTCGCTCGCGATCGCGTGGACCGCGGCTTGCCGCACTCCGATGGGCGCCTTGGAGCTGGCGAGCTCGAGCAGCGCCGAGTCGTCGCCATGCGCTTGGCTTAGCCGCGATGCCCAGTCAACCGGTGTGGATGGCGGCGAGGCGGGTAGCCGCGCCGCGGCTGCGGCTGACACCGGCGCCGCCGCGCGCTCGTCGCCAGAGGAGGTCTTCTTCCGAAATATCCAACCCAGCATCGCGCCCGAGCCTCCTGCGGTAAGGCCGCGAATTGTGCGCCGCCTGCCGCCTGGCCCCAGCTTGACGGCGCCAGCGGATGCTGCGAAAGCGTCGCTTGACGGGATGTTTGACGAACGCAATCGGTCGTCTGCCGTGCCTACGAAGGTGCGATCCGCCGGCATGACCTATGGCATCCCACCGTCGATCAGCTCGCTCGTCGAAGGCGAAGCGACCAGCCAGACGGCGCGATTCGTCGCCGGAAAGAACTCAGTGGGCATGCCCTACCTCGGCCCGTGCCCGCCGCGTGGCAATGCGCCACAACACTATGTCTTCACGCTCATTGCCACTTCAGTAGAGCCCTCCGAGTTGCCTGCCGGTCTCACGAAGACCCAACTGCTCGAATCGCTCAACGGAAAAGATCTTTGCGCTGCGAGCTTCGTGGTTCGCTTTGCCCACTGAGCTGGACGTCCAGTAGGTCGGCCTCTATCGGTTTAAGGGGTAGTTTTGCGGGTATCCGGCCTCGCCCGTCAGGCCGCTTTGCAGCGCTGGCGCGGCTCGCAACGGCGGGCGCGGTTCCCCTCACCCGCTCCAAGACACCATCCGCAGCCGTCCGGCAAGTTCCTGCAGCTGAAGGCCAACGGCGGCAAGTACTGGCGTTTCGCCTACGACTTCCCCGGTGCTGAAAGACTGCTCCGATTCGGCGTGTGGCCGGATGTCAGCCTTAAGGAAGCGCCAAGGCGTTCTCCAACGCCCCGAATGCGACGAGATAGCGCGTGACGATCGCCGCGGGCGGCTCGCCGGTGGCTGGCGGTCGCGCCATTGGTTGCCATAGCGTGGGCGGGATGCCTGCCAGCGTGGCATGGCGGCGAATCAAATGGGCTGGCGGAAGCGCAGCCCCGCCGCGGCTGAAGTCGACACGCGCCGCTTCAGCTCCCACAAGCAGGCCCAGCGAATAGAGGTGACGATGCTGGGGAGTCAGGACTCGCTGCACGAGCGCGGCCGAGCCGTCTTCATCCCTGTCGAAGCGCTGGTTGAGCTCGTTGAACGCCCTAAGATTCGTCACCGGCAGCGGCTGCATCGTGGGAAGACCCAACGCTTGGGCCAGCCTCTGCGCATTGTCGACACGAAACTCGAACATCATTCTTGTCATTGGAGACGGGCTCGCGCCCGACCACGAGCTGATGCCAAGGTAAGAGCTTGCGTAGCCAAGTTCGTAGCCCAGGCGCATCGCGGCATGGCGGTGGGCTGGCGGAAGACGTCGCATCGCGGCACGCGAGTCGGAGGCCACCTTCGCAGCCTCTTTCAGGAGCTCCGCGTCCGGGTCACCACCCGCCGGCCCGGCAGCAGACAACCACCCGCCCATGAGAACGGCCCGGAACAGCGCGGTCTGCGCGCTCTCCATGGCGATGAAGGTCAACGCCAGCACCAGCGTACAGGCAAGCACACGCCAGGTTTCGCCCCAGCCGGGTTTGCGGAAGTTCATTCGTTGCAGGCGGTTTCGTCCTATCGTAGCGACGATCGACGGGAGTGAGCGAGCATGCAGGGTGGCGAATTGTGGTGGCGGTTTCTCCATATCATTCTGCTCACCCTGCCGGTGGCAGGACTGGTGCTCTGGCGCTATCGGCGCGCGGTGCTGGCTGGCATGCAGGACCAGCTCGTCGCCCCGTTACCCGTAGTCCCGGCGACCCTTCCCTGCGCCCCGGCACCGAGCACCGCTGCAGGCAACCCCGAAACCGCGCGGGCCTGGGAAAGGGGTGTGCGACGCCGCATCTTCGCGGGCACCTTGCTGGCTACGGCCGTGCCTTCGCTCCTGCTGGCCCTGCTGCTTGTGGCCCTGGGCGACACGCGGATGAGTGTCGCCGAGGTATTGGCCATCGCTGGCGCTTTCTGCAGTGTTGCGGTGCCGATGTTCGCGGTGTTGACGGCCACGCCCTTCTGGCGCGCGTTGCGCCTGTGGCTGCTGACGCTCGCCGCCCTCGCCGCCCTGGTCACGGCGGTATCGATCCTGCAGCAACCTTTCTACGGCAGGGCGCCGCGCTGGGGCCAGTTGGCGGGCTTTCCGCGCTTTTTCCAGCTCGCGGCGTTCCTGCTGTGGCTGCCCATGCTGCTGGGGCTGGCCACGGGCGCGCGCCGGATTCGCGGGGTGGCGCCGATCGCTTTTGCTTGCCTGCTGGTGTTCGGGCTGGGGCCGCCGCTCGGGCTGGCCATCACCAAATGGCTCACAAGCACCCAGCTCGGGGCCGCCCTGGTGGCCTCCGGCCTGGAGAGGAACGCCGGCTTCGTCCTCCTTTCGCTTCCCTTGGGCTTGCTCGCGTGGTGGCGGCTCAAGGCGCTGGCGCGTGCCTACGAGGCCAAGCGCTTCTCCAATGCGCAGTTGCTGGTGCACACCTGGTGGTTGCTGGTAGTGGTTTTCTTCGCGATTACGCAGATCAGTTCCAACCCGGGCTGGAGCCCCCTGATGCTGATCGTGGCATTCAGCGCTGGCGCCTACTTGATCTTTCCACCGCTGCTCGCCTGGGCGCTGCGGCGTGCGTACCTCGGGCCGCGCCCCCCACCACGCACGCTGCTTCTCTTGCGGGTGTTCGGCGAGACGACGCGCACCGAAGCGCTGTTCGACCGCCTCGCTTCGCGCTGGCAGCTCTTCGGTCCGGTCACGATGATCGCCGCGCCCGACGTGATCGCGCGAACGGTCGACCCCGGCGACATTCTCCGCTTCGCTCTCGGCGAGATCGGCTCGAGCTTCATCACCTCGCGAGCCGACCTGGTGCGCCGCATGGCCACGCTCGACGGGGCGCCCGACGCCGACGGCCGCTATCGGATCAACGACTTCTGCTGCCGGGACAGCACGTGGCAGGTGACTGTCGTGGCGCTGATGGTGCGCGCCGATGCGGTGGTGATGGATCTGCGCGGGTTCACGCTCAAGCGCATGGGATGCGAGTACGAGTTGCGCCAGCTGGCCGCGCGCCTGCAGCCAGGCAAGTGCTGCTGATCGTCGACGCGGATACCGATCGCGCAGCTCTCGAGCCTTACATAGTCCAGGGCGGAGCGCGCATGCGGGTGGCCGAGGTCACGCGCCGCAATGGGCGCCAAGCCGATGCGGCCTTCGTCGCGCTGCTGGCGGCGGCAAGCTGACCGACGACCCGATCCTGCGCCACGAGCCGCGCATCCAGCTGCTCGATCTCGATCTTCCTCTGATGCCGAGGCCGCAGGGCTGCGCATCCGCATCGACCAGGGCCGGGCCGCGATTCCCCTCACCCGCTCCAGTTCTGCGTCGAGCCCGAGATCGACCCTTCGACGAGAGGAGCTTCGTCGAGCGGGCGGCCTTTTCTCGCAGGGGTCGCGCTTCTCCGACATCTACTACCGTGCTGCGACCTCCCGCCGACACCTGCAGCGCGGCGCGAGGGGAAATGCGCTTGTCATGGCACCCCGATCGGCCTAGCGTTTTGGGTCCGGTGATCCCGGCAATTTCGCCGGGGCTCGATCTCCCAGGAGGCACCCCATGTCCGAGCTCGAAAAGGTCATCAGCGAGGCCGTCGCCCACAACGACGTCCCTTTTGTCGTCGGTATGGTGGGCAACGCCGGAGGGGTCGTCTGGTCGGGCGCCGCGGGTGAGCGCAGTCCGGGGCAGCCCGCGACGGTCGACACGGTCTTTCGCATCTTCTCGATGACCAAGGCCGTCGGCAGCACGGCAGCGATGATCCTGATCGACCGCGGCAAGCTGAGCGCCGATACGCTCGTCGAAACCATCCTGCCCGAGTTTGCCGAGCTGAGGGTGCTGGAAGGCTTCGACGAAAAGCGGCCGAAGCTGCGCGTACCGCGCACCAAGGCGACGGTGCGGCATCTGGCGACGCACACCTCGGGCCTTGTCTATGAGTTCTGGAACACCGAGGTGCCGCGCTACATGGAGGCGACCGGAGCGCCGACCATCCTCTCGGGGCTGAACGTCGCGCTCAGGTACCCGCTCCAGTTCGATCCGGGAGAGCGCTGGGACTACGGAATCGGCATCGATTGGCTGGGCCGCATCGTCGAGAAGGTCGACGGGCGCTCGATCGATCGCTTCTGCCAGGAGGAGATCTTCGACCCGCTGAAGATGGGCGACACGCGCTTCGAGGTCGAGGATCACATGAAGGCGCGGCTCGCGGCGGTGAAGATTCGCGGTGAGAACGGCGAGTTCGGCGACTTCGACATCGCGCCTCCGTCGAAACCCGAGTTCTACGGCATGGGTCATGCGCTCTATTCGACTGCGCCCGACTACCTGCGCTTCCTGCGGATGTACCTGAACAAGGGAACGCTCGACGGCGCGCGCATCCTGAGCGAGCAGGGTCTCGAAGCGATGCTCGCGAACCAGATCGGCGACATCCCCATTGCGGTCCTGAAGACGGCGGTGCCGGCGATCACCGCCGACTGCGAGCTATTTCCGGGCAAGCGCAAGTCGCACAGCATGGCGTTCATGAGGATCGAGGAAGACGTCCCCGGCATGCGCAACGCCGGCTCGCAGGGCTGGGCCGGCGTGCTCAACACGCACTACTGGCTCGACCCGAAAGCGAACCTCGCCGGGCTGCTGATGACGCAGTCGCTCCCGTTCGTGGAGCCGCGCTTTGTCGATGTCTACGCCAAGTTCGAGCGCGCCGCGTACCGGCAGGCGACGCGCTGAGCGGTGACAGGAAGCATCTGTGCGTGGCCCGAGGCCAGACGACGATGTTCGGCAAGACTCCGACCAAGGAAGAAAGTCATGCCTCCGTCACGTTTCAGGCGAGGATCGGTTCATTTCGAGTCGCAAGCCGGAAGAAGCCATGAGAGGCAGATTCGCACTGTCCGCGATCCTCACTGCAGCTGCCGTTGCCGGGCTGCTGGGGCCCGGCCCGGCGGGCGCCGAGCCGCCGCTCTGGGTCGCTGCCAACGGAGTCACAGCCACCCACACCGAGTGCGGAGGCGAGAGCTTTCTCCTCCTTAGGGGCCCAGGGGTGAAGGCCCCGCCGCCACCTTCTCGTCCCGGCTGCACGTCCTCCGAGGAGGCCTACTACGAACTCGACGTGGCGGCCGCATTTGTCAGCAAGGGCGGCGTCGCCGAGACGAACGTCGATGCCAGCACCTTGAGCTGCGACAACCGTGCCGGTGTCATGATCCTCGGCCGCTCTCGTGACATCGAGCTCGCCATCCGGCGTCTCCCGGCGCCGCCGCGCGGCTGCAGCTACGCGAAGCGACGCTACCAGCGAGTCACCAGCGAAGGCAGCATTCCCTTCAAGAACGTGGTCGCCAGGCAGATGAGCGTGAGCGAGAGCCTGGCGATGCACCAGAAGGAGCGCGACCAGATCATCCGCGAATGCAATGCCAACGCAGCGTGCCGGGCCGAAGTGGCCCGCAGGAGAGCCAGCTCGGGCAACAGGATCTACACCTGTCCGCCCGGCTACGTGTCGAACGGCGCCATCGACAACCCGTACGCGACCTGCCGGCCCAGCCCTCCGTAAGTGGTCGCCAAGTGCGCGCGGGAGGTCGCGGAAAACACACTGCACCAACGGCGCCCGGTGCAGACCCGTCCGCACTGTCGCGCGATGCCGCCGGGGATCGAAATCGTTGTCGAGGTGTCGTGCGACGGCGAGCCGCTGCCTGAATCAGGCCCGAACAGGCAGAGTTCGCGCCGCGGCCACAGGATTGCAATACCGCGGCCTGCTTCATCATCCCGGTTCGCATGTCTGCAACAAAGTCCAGGAAGGCAATGGTGCGGTGCCACGTCTTCGACGAGCTCGAAACCACGGGGTATCTGCGGGGGTTACTCTCGGCGATCTGGGAGTAGAAACCCAGGCGTGGCGTGGCTCGTGGGTCTGCTCGCGATTCTCCTCACCTCCACCGCTCGGCGTCCGCGGCAACTCCGCGGTCGACGGCGTTCCTTCCGGTGAGTCGCGGTCACCCCCCTGCGATGCTCCGGTTTCGAGCACCGGCGCCCGACACGATCGAGCGCGAAGGATGATGCGAATGAGCCAGCATGAGCCGCTGCGTCTGCACGTACCCGAGCCCACCGGCCGGCCGGGCTGCCAGACCGACTTCTCCTACCTCCGCCTGTCGCCCGCCGGCGAGGTGCGTCGACCCCCGGTCGACGTCGCCCCGGCCGACACCAACGACCTCGCCTACACGCTGGTGCGCGTGCTCGACGATGACGGCCGCGCCGTCGGCGCGTGGGATCCGAAGGTCGAGCCCGAGCTGCTCCAGCGCGGCATGCGGGCTATGCTCAAGACCCGCGCCTTCGACGCGCGCATGCTGATCGCCCAGCGCCAGAAGAAGATCTCGTTCTACATGCAGTGCCTGGGCGAAGAGGCGATCGCCACCGCGCACGCGCTCGCGCTCGGCGAGGGCGACATGTGCTTTCCGACCTACCGCCAGCAAGGGCTGCTGCTGACGCGCGACGACGTCTCGATGGTCGACCTGATGTGCCAGCTGATGTCGAACTCGCACGATGCGCTGAAGGGCCGCCAGCTGCCGGTCATGTATTCGTTCAAGCGGGCCGGCTTCTTCACGATCAGCGGCAACCTCGCGACCCAGTTCATCCAGGCGGTCGGCTGGGCGATGGCCTCGGCGATCAAGGGCGACACCCGGATCGCCTCGGGCTGGATCGGCGATGGCGCGACCGCCGAGGCCGACTTCCACACCGCGCTCACCTTCGCCCACGTGTACCGGGCGCCGGTGATCCTCAACGTCGTCAACAACCAATGGGCGATCTCCACTTTCCAGGCGATCGCCGGCGGCGAGGCGACCACCTTCGCGGCGCGCGGCGTCGGCTGCGGCATTGCCTCGCTGCGCGTCGACGGCAACGACTTCCTCGCCGTGCTGGCGGCGTCGCGCTGGGCTGCGGAGCGCGCGCGCAGCAATCTGGGTCCGACGCTGATCGAATGGCTGACCTACCGGGCCGCCGCCCACTCGACCTCGGACGATCCCTCGAAGTACCGGCCGGCCGAAGACTGGTCGCACTTCCCGCTCGGCGACCCGGTGGCACGGCTCAAGCAGCACCTGGTCGCGATCGGTGCCTGGTCCGATGCAGAGCACGCCGCGACGCAGAAGGAGCTGGAAGCCGAGGTTGCCGCGGCGCAGAAGGAGGCCGAGCGCTACGGCACGCTCACGGAGGGCCACACGCCACCGCTGGCGACGATGTTCGAGGACGTCTACAAGGAGATGCCGCCGCACCTGCACGACCAGCTGCGGCAGGCCGGTGCATGAGCGCGCAGGGCCGCCCCAAGGGCGAATACCGGAGTGCGACGCACGAAGGTACTCCGATGAACGCGCCCGTGCGAGCTTCCCAGGGCGGCGAGGCGGCCGTCATGGCGAGCCCGCTCGCGCCCGGCAGCAAGCGCATGACGATGATCCAGGCGCTGCGCTCGGCGATGGACGTCATGCTCGAACGCGACCCGGACGTCGTCGTCTTCGGCCAGGACGTGGGCTACTTCGGCGGCGTGTTCCGCTGCACCGAAGGGCTGCAGGCGAAGTACGGCAAGTCGCGCGTGTTCGACGCGCCGATCTCCGAAGGCGGCATCGTCGGTGCGGCGGTCGGCATGGGCGCATACGGCCTGCGCCCGGTGGTCGAGATCCAGTTCGCCGACTACTTCTACCCGGCCTCCGACCAGATCGTCTCCGAGGCGGCGCGCCTGCGCTACCGCTCGGCCGGCGACTTCAGCGCGCCGATCACGGTACGCATGCCGTGCGGCGGCGGCATCTACGGCGGGCAGACGCACAGCCAGAGCCCGGAGGCGCTGTTCACCCACGTCTGCGGCATCCGCACCGTGATGCCGTCGAACCCGTACGACGCCAAGGGCCTGCTGATCGCCTCGATCGAGAACGACGACCCGGTCATCTTTCTCGAGCCCAAGCGGCTCTACAACGGGCCGTTCGACGGCCACCACGAGCGGCCGATCGTCGCCTGGTCGAAGCATCCGCTGGGCGAGGTGCCCGAGGGCCACTACACGGTGCCGCTCGACACCGCCTCGGTGTTTCGCGCCGGCGCCGACCTGACGGTGCTGACCTACGGCACGATGGTGTTCGTTGCGGAGGCCGCAGCGAACGAGACCGGCACCGACGCCGAGATCATCGACCTGCGCACCCTGTGGCCGCTCGACCTGCCGAAGATCGTGGCCTCGGTGAAGAAGACCGGCCGCTGCATCGTCGTCCACGAGGCCACGCGCAGCAGCGGCTTCGGCGCCGAGCTGGTCGCGCTGGTGCAGGAGCATTGCTTCTACGACCTGGAGGTCCCGGTCGAGCGCGTGGCCGGCTGGGACACGCCGTATCCGCACTCGCTCGAGTGGGCCTACTTCCCGGGCCCGGGCCGGGTCGGCGCCGCGATGCGGCGGGCGATGGAAAAGGCGTGATGGGCCAGCACGTCATCAAGATGCCCGACATCGGCGAAGGGATCGCCGAGGTGGAACTGGTCGCCTGGCACGTCAAGCCCGGCGACGCGGTGGTCGAAGATCAGGCGCTCGCCGACGTGATGACCGACAAGGCCAGCGTCGAGATCCCGTCGCCGGTGGCCGGCACGGTGCTGTCGCTTGGTGGCGAGGTCGGGCAGACGCTGGCGGTCGGCTCCGAGCTGATCCGGATCGAGACCGGGTCAGGCGAGGGCGAGCGCGACGCGACGGCGCCGGCGAAGGCGGCCCCGGCCGAGGCTGATCGCCCGGTCGCGCCGCCGGCCGGCGACATCGCCATGCCGATGCACGCCGCGCCCGAGCATTCCGCCGAGCGGCCGCGCGCGTCGCCCTCGGTGCGCCGGCGCGCCTCGGAGCTCGACCTCGACCTGCGCGCCGTCGTTGGCAGCGGGCCGGGCGGCCGGATCGTGCATGCCGATCTCGAGGCCACGGTCGTGGCGAGGCGGACACCGGCCGCTTCGCCCCCCGACGCGGCGAAACGCGCGCCGGGCGCGGCGCGCCCGGCGCTGTCCGCGCCGCCGCCCGGCGACGACGAGCAGGCGATTGCGGTGATCGGCGTGCGCCGCAAGATCGCGCAGAAGATGCAGGAGTCCAAGCGCCGGATTCCGCACTTCACCTACGTCGAGGAGGTCGACGTCAGCGAGCTCGAGGACCTGCGCGCCCGCCTCAACACCCAGTGGGCCGGCGAGCGGCCCAAGCTCACGCTGCTGCCCTTCCTGATCCGTGCCGTGGTGCGCGGCGTGCGCGCCTTCCCGCAGGTCAATGCCCGCTTCGACGACGACGCCGGCATCGTCACCCGGTACCGTTCGGTCCATCTCGGCATCGCGACCCAGACCGACGTCGGCCTGATGGTGCCGGTGTTGCGCCACGCCGAGGCGCTGGACCTCTGGGCCAGCGCGGCCGAGGTGACGCGCCTGGCCGAGGGCGCCCGCGGCGGCAGGATGAGCCGCGACGAGCTGATCGGCTCGACCATCACCATCACCAGCCTGGGCGCGCTCGGCGGCATCGTCACCACGCCGGTGATCAACCACCCCGAGGTGGCGATCGTCGGCGTCAACCGGATCGTCGAGCGGCCGATGTTCCGCTCGGGCGCGGTCGTGCCGCGGCTGCTGATGAACCTGTCGTCTTCGTTCGACCACCGGATCGTCGACGGCATCGACGCCGCCCGCTTCGTGCAGGCCCTGCGCGGGTTCCTCGAGGCTCCAGCCACCTTGTTCATCGACCAAGGGCCGGTTACGTAACAGGCCCTGGAAAGCCCGCGAACGCCGATGATGGGAGTCGTTTCCGAGGCGAAACAGGATTCCATAATTCGGCCCCACTGGAACTCGTTGCGGAAGACATTCGCATGCCAAGCCTCCTTCCAGGCGCCAGCGCCGGTGTCGAATCGATCCGGACGCTCGCGCTGATCGGCCCGGCCGCCGCCGGCAAGACGAGCCTGGCGGAGGCCTTGCTCGCCGCGGCGCGAGCGATCGCCGTGCCGGGCAGCCTCGAGCGCGGCACGACGGTGAGCGACTTCGATCCGCTCGAGCGGCGCATGCAGCATTCGCTCAACGCCAGCGTGCTTCACCTCGCCCACGGCGGAACGCGAATTCATCTCGTCGACACCCCGGGGGCGGCCGATTTCCAGGGCCAGAGCCTGCCCGCGCTCGAGGCGGTGGAGACGGCGGCCGTGGTCGTCAACGCGGCGGCCGGCGTCGAGCCGATGACCGTTCGAATGATGGACCATGCGGCGGCGCGCCAGCGCGACCGCCTGATCGTCGTCAACAAGATCGACTCGCCCGGGATCGACCTGGCCGCTGTGCTCGCTCAGATCCAGACCGCATTCGGCAAGGAATGCCTGCCCGTGAACCTGCCCGATGCGGGCGGCACCCGGGTGGTCGACTGCTTTCACAACCGGCAGGGGCACAGCGACTTCGGCAGCGTCGAAAGCGCGCACCGGGCGCTGGTCGAGCAGGTGGTCGAGGTCGACGCCGGCTTCGTCGAGCGCTATCTCGAAGACGGCGACGTCGAAGCCTCCGAGCTGCACGCGCCGCTCGAGCAGGCGCTGCGCGAAGGCCACCTGATCCCGGTGTGCTTCGTCTCGGCCAAGAGCGGCGCGGGCGTCGCCGAGCTGCTCGACATCATCGTCAAGCTGCTGCCGAACCCGGCCGAGGCCAACCCGCCGGCCTTCCTGCGCGGCGAGGGCGGCGCGGCCGAACCCCTGGCTGCGCTGCCCGACCCGGCCCGGCACGTGCTGGCCCATGTCTTCAAGGTGACGGTCGATCCGTTCGTCGGCCGGCTCGGCGTGTTCCGCGTTCATCAGGGCACGGTCACCAAGGACAGTCTGCTGTACATCGGCGATGGCAGGAAGCCCTTCAAGGTCGGGCGCCTGTTCATGCTCCAGGGCAAGGACCACGTCGAGGTGGCGCAGGCGCTGCCGGGCGACATCGCGGCGGTCGCCAAGGTCGACGAGATCTCGTTCGACGCGGTGCTGCACGATGCCGCCGGAGACGACCACATCCATCTCGCGCCGCTGCCCTTTCCCAGGCCGGTGCATGGCCTGGCGATCGAGCCCAGGCGCCGCGGCGACGAGCAGCGCATGTGGGAGATCCTGACCAAGCTGGTCGACGAGGACCCCTGCCTGAAGCTCGAGCACGTGGCCGGCACCAACGAGACCGTCGTCTACGGCCTCGGCGAACTGCACCTGCGGGTGCTGCTCGAGCGGCTGCGCGAGACCTATCGCTTCGAGGTCACCACGCGGCCGCCGCGCATCGCCTACCGCGAGACGATCACCGCGCCGGCCGAGGGCCACCATCGGCACAAGAAGCAAAGCGGCGGTGCCGGGCAGTTCGGCGAGGTCTTCCTGCGCGTCGAGCCGCTGCCGCGCGGCGGCGGCTTCGAGTTCGTCGACCAGGTTCGCGGCGGGACGATCCCGGGCCAGTTCATTCCGGCAGTGGAGAAAGGCATTCGCGAGGTGCTCGCGAGCGGCGCCATCACGGGCCACCCGATCGTCGACGTCCGTGTCGTGGTGTACGACGGCAAGCACCACAGCGTCGACAGCAAGGAGATCGCCTTCGTGACCGCCGGCCGCAAGGCCTTCCTCGCCGCGGTGCGCGAGGCCCGGCCGATCGTCCTCGAGCCGATCGTGCACATCGAGATCACCGCCCCCGAGCCAGCCCTGGGCGACATCACCGGCGACCTGGCCTCGCGCCGGGGGATGGTGAGCGGCACGGCGAGCGCGGCGCCCGGGACGATGACGGTGCGCGGCCAGGCGCCGATGTCGGAGCTGCTCGGCTACCAGAGCCGGCTCAACGCACTGACCAGCGCCCAGGGCCGCTACCTGATCGACTTCTCGCACTACGAGGCGGTGCCGCCCAACACGCAGCAGCAACTCGTCGGCGAATTCAAGGGGCGCGGCGAGGACTGACCGGGCGCCCGCGGAGGCTTTCTCACCCGCCCGCCCCGGACGCACCGCGAAACACGGCACCGAGGGAATTCCCATGAGCACTCCGTCCCTCGACCTTGTCGCCTTCGGCGCCACCAGCTTCGTCGGCAAGATCCTGTGCCGCTACCTGCTCGACGAGTTCGGTGCCGGCGGCAAGCTGAGGTGGGCCGCGGCCGGCCGCTCGAAGGCGAAGCTCGAGGAGCTCCGCGAATCTCTGGGCGCCAAGGCCGCGACCGTGCCGCTCGTCGTCGCCGACGCCGCCGACGAGGCCTCGCTGCGCAAGATGTGCGCATCGACCCGCGTCGTGGTGTCGACGGTGGGCCCGTATGCGCTGTACGGCGAGCCGCTGGTCCGGGCCTGCGCCGAATCCGGCACCGACTACTGCGACCTCACCGGCGAGGTGCAGTGGATCCGCCGCATGGTGGAGCGCTACGAGGCGAGCGCCCGCGAGTCCGGCGCGCGCATCGTCCATTGCTGCGGCTTCGACTCCCTCCCGTCGGACCTGGGCGTCCACTTCCTGCAGCGCCAGGCGAGCAGCCAGTTCGGCGTGCCCTGCACGCGGGTCAAGATGCGCGTCAAGGCGATGCGCGGCGGGATGTCCGGCGGGACCGTCGCCAGTCTGCTGAACGTCGTCAGGGAAGCGGCCGCGGATCCGGCGCTGCGCAAGGAGCTCGCCGACCCGTACTCGCTCTGCCCCGACGCGGTCGCGCCGAGGGTGCGCCAGCCCGAGCTTCGGTCGCCGGAGCTCGACGCCGACTTCGACGCCTGGATCGCTCCCTTCGTGATGAGCGCGATCAATACCCGCGTCGTCTTCCGCACCAACGCCCTCTCGGGTCAGGCCTACGGCGCCGACTTCGAATACGACGAGGCCATGCTGATGGGGCGCGGACTGCAGGGCCGACTCGCCGCCACCGCCCTGACCGTGGGTCTCGGCGGCTTCATGGTGGTCGGCGCCATCGGCCCGCTGCGCGCAGGGCTCGAGCGCTTCCTGCTGCCCAAGCCCGGGGAGGGTCCGAGCCCGGAGGCGCAGCGCAAGGGTTTCTGGGACCTGCGCTTCCTCGGCACGACAGGGGACGGCCGGCAGATCCGCACCAAGGTCACCGGCGACAGCGACCCGGGCTACGGCTCGACCGGCAAGATGCTCGGCCAGGCCGCCGCCTGCCTCGCGCTCGACGTCGACAAGGCAGCCACGGCCGGCGGCTTCTGGACCCCCGCCACGATCTTCGGCGACCGCCTGATCCAGCGGCTGATGGAACACTCCGGCGTGAGCTTCGAAGTGCTTGCGGACCGGCGGACCTGAGCAGGATCGTCCGGGCGCAAGGCCGGCGGTCTCGCGCCCGGGCGCGAATTCTCTGAGCCGCGCGGTGCCGGCCCGGGCCAGGCTGCCGATGCAGAATCGAGACAGGTCCCGAGGGCCCGGCGCGCGAAGACTGCGTCAACCTCGAACCGCCCCTCGCCGTCAGGAGCATGCCATGGCGTCTTCGCTGATCCCGGATCCGCTGCAACTGTGGCGCGACGCCGTGTCCAAGCTGGAAAGCAGCGTCAACTCGCTGGTCACCGGCAGCATGGAATCGCCGGAGGTGGTGCGCTCCCTGCACCAGTTCCGCTCGGTCTCGATGGGCATTGAGCAGGCGTTCGAGAAGGCGATCGGCGCTTGTCTCGGCAAGGTCAACCTGCCGAGTCGCCGGGACATCGCCAACCTGGCCGAGACGTTGCATCGGATCGAGGACAAGCTCGACCGCCTGCTGGCCGCGCCTGCCGACGCCGCGCCGGCGCCGCGTCCGCCGCGCACGCGGCGGGCGCCTGCGGCCGCGCCGGCCCCGGCGCCGACCCCGGCGCCGAGCAAGACGCCGAGCAAGACGCCGAGCAAGACGACGAGCAAGACGACGAGCAAGACGACGAGCAAGGCGCCGGTTGTCGCCACGACCAAGCCGCGCCGCACCGCACGCCGCAGGGTGGGCTGAAGCCATGGCCGCACAGACCATCGACAAGGGCGCCGACCTGGCGCTGACCGAGCGCCTGCGGCTGGAGGTCGAGCGCGCGTTCCAGCGCAGCCTGAAGGGCATCGAGCTGCTCGGTGCACCGCCGCCCACCGTCGGCCAGACGCCGAAGACGGTGCTGCACCGGCGCGGCACGCTCTCGCTCTACCACTACCACGCGACCGCCGACGAGATATACCGGGTGCCGATCCTGTTCGTGATGGCGCCGACCAACAAGGCCTACATCGTCGACCTTGCGCCCGGCCAGAGCCTGATCGAGTTCCTGCTCGGCCGCGGCTACGACGTGTACCTGATGGACTGGAGCGCACCGACCGACGAGGAGCGCAACCTGAAGATCGAGGACTACGCGCTCGACTTCATCCCCGACTGCATCCGGCGCGTGCAGCAGGATTCCGGCGAAACCGACGTGACGCTGGTCAGTTACTGCGCCGGCGGGATGCTGTCGGTGATCTACCAGTCGCTGAACCCGGGCGGGCCGGTGAAGAACCTGGTGTGCCTCACGACGCCGATCGATTTCAAGAAGATGGAGCTGTTCCAGTCGATGTCGGATCGCCGCCATTTCGACGTCGACAAGCTGGTCGATTCGGTCGGCATCGTGCCGGCCGGCATGGTGGCCGCCGGCTTCGACGCGCTGCGCCCGGCGAGCCGCATCGCCGGCCAGATCCGGCTGTGGGACAACCTCTGGAACGACCAGTTCGTGAAGGGTTTCCGGATGATGGAGCGCTGGGGCAACGAGACCCTGCCGCTGCCCGGCGGCTACTTCCGCCAGACGACCAAGGAGCTGCTCTGGAACAACGCGCTGTTCGAAGGCACGTTGCGCATCGGCGGGCGCCTGGTCGACCTGGCCGGGATCGAGGTGCCCTTGCTGCACATCGTCGCCCAGTACGATCACATCGTGCCGCCGGCGTGCTCGCGGCCGCTGATCGAGCGCGTCGGCTCGCGCGACAAGGAAGAAGTGACGCTGCCCGGCGGCCATGTCAGCATCGCCGCCGGGCCGAACGCGATCAAGCGCATGTGGCCGAAACTCGATTCGTGGCTTCAGGAACGTTCGACATGAGCGAGACACCGCGCAGCTATCCGCGCACCGTGGCCTGCGGCGATTCGCAGGTCGAGATCGTGCACATGACCGGCGGCGACCGCGCCGCGCTGGTCGCCTTCATCGCCACCTTGCCTGCGCACGACCTGCTGTTCGTGCCGCGCGACCTGGGCCATCCCAAAGTCGTCGATGCCTGGATGCGCTCGCTCGACAGTGGCGAGCTGACCAGCCTGGTCGCCCGGCACGGCGGCGCGATGGTCGGCTGCACCGCCATCGTCACCGACGAGCTGAGCTGGTCGAAGCATGTCGGCGAGCTGCGCGTGCTGGTGGCGCCGGCCTGGCGTGGCAGGGGGCTGGGCCGGGTGCTGATCCAGGAGTGCTTCGCCCAGGCGCTCGCGCTCGGGTTGAACAAGCTGATGGCGCAGATGACCACCGACCAGCGTGCCGCCATCGCGGTGTTCGAGGAGCTCGGCTTTCGCGCCGAGGCGCTGCTGCCAAAGCACGTTGCCGACCGCGACGGCACCCTGCACGACCTCGCGCTGCTCGGCCACGACGTTGCCGCGGTCGAGGCGCGCATGCAGGCCTACGGCGTGTCCGACGCGCTCGACAACTAGAAGAAGGACGAGGAGAACACACCATGGCGCGCACCGAACCCATCCCGCAGCCGAAGGGCGATCCCTTCATCGGCAACCTGCGCTCGATCGACGGCGATGTCCCGATCCAGGGCTTCATGCGCCTCGCGCGCATCCACGGCCCGATCTTCAAGCTCGACTTCTTCGGCAACCCGCTGATCATCGTCAGCTCGCAGGAGCTGGTCGACGAGCTGTGCGACGAGAAGCGCTTCGACAAGCGAGTGTCGGGCGCGTTGAAGAACATCCGCGACTTCGCCGGCGACGGCCTGTTCACCGCCAAGACCGAGGAGCCGAACTGGGCCAAGGCGCACCGCCTGCTGATGCCGGCGTTCGGCCCGCTCGGCATGCGCGGCATGTTCGACCGCATGCTCGACATCGCCGACCAGATGGTGACGCGCTGGGACCGCTTCAGCCCCGACACGGTGATCGAGGTCACCGAGGACATGACCCGGATGACGCTGGACACGATCGCCCTGTGCGCCTTCGACTTCCGCTTCAACAGCTTTTACCAGCGCGAGATGCACCCTTTCATCGGCGCCATGGTCGATGCCCTGTCCGAGGCGGGCGCGCGCACCCGCCGGCCGGAGGTCGCCAGCAGGATGCTGCTGCGCACCCGGCGCGCCTACGAAGACGACCTGCGGCTGATCCGCGAGGTGGCCGACACCTTGATCGCCGAGCGCAAGCGCGACCCCGACGCGGCCGAGAAGAAGGACCTGCTCGGCCTGATGCTGCAGGGGCGCGACCCGGTCACCGGCGAAGGGCTGTCGGACGAGAACATCCGCTTCCAGCTGGTCACCTTCCTGATCGCCGGGCACGAGACCACCAGCGGCTTGCTGTCCTTCGCAACCTACTTCCTGGTCAAGAACCCTCGCGTGCTGGCCAAGGCGCGGGCGGAGGTCGATGACGTGCTGGGCGCCGAGATGCCGCGCCTGGAGCACATGGGCAAGCTCCGCTACATCGAGCAGATCCTGATGGAGAGCCTGCGCATCTGGCCGACCGCGCCGGCGTTCGCTCTGCGTGCGCGCGAGGACACGGTGCTCGGCGGCCGTTACGCGATCAGCCGGCGCGACACGATGATGGTGCTGACGCCGATGCTGCACCGCGACACCAGGGTCTGGGGCGACGATGTCGAGGACTTCCGTCCCGAGCGTTTCGCGGCCGAGGCGATGGAGCAGATGGCGCCGAATGCGTGGAAGCCGTTCGGCAACGGCCAGCGTGCCTGCATCGGCCGGCCGTTCGCGATGCAGGAGGCGGTCCTGCTGATCGCGATGATCCTGCAGCGCTTCGACCTGATCGAGGACGACCCCTCTTACCAGCTTTCCGTGGCCGAGACGCTGACCTTGAAGCCGGAGGGCTTCCGGATCCGCGTCAAGCGGCGCGGCAGCACCTCGTTCAAGCCGCGCAGCACGGTCGTGCCGCAGGCCGCCGCCAGGCCGGTGCAGGCCAAGACGGCGCCGCCGCGCGCCGCCGGCGAGCAGGCCACGCCGCTGCTGGTGCTGTTCGGTTCGAACACCGGCTCGGCCGAGGCCTTTGCCGAGCGCATCGCCAGCGATGCGCAGGCGCAGGGCTACGCGGCCGAGGCCGCGCCGCTCGACGAGCACGCAGGCCGGCTGCCGACCGACGGCGCGGTGGCCATCGTCACCGCCTCGTACGAAGGCCAGCCGCCGGACAACGCGCGCCAGTTCTCGGCATGGCTCGACACGCTCGCGCCGGGCGCGCTCGCCGGCGTGCGCTACGCCGTGTTCGGCTGCGGCAATCGCCAATGGGCGCGCACCTACCAGGCGGTGCCCAAGCGCCTCGACGCGGCCCTCGAGGCCGCTGGCGCAACCCGCATCAGGCCGCGCGGCGAGACCGACGCCGGCGGCGATTTCTTCGGTGACTTCGACGAGTGGTATGGCGGCCTGTGGTCCGACCTCGGGCGCACCCTCGGCAAGGAGGTGCAGGCCGCGCCGACCGGCACCCAGTTGCAGGTGGAGGTGCTCAAGGCCGGTCGCAGCGCGATCCTGCGCCTGGGCGACCTGCAGCAGGGCGAGGTGGTCGAGAACCGCGAGCTGGTCGACATGAAGTCGCCGCTCGGCCGCTCCAAGCGCCACATCGACATCGCCTTGCCCGAGGGCATGAGCTACCGCGCCGGCGACTACCTGGCGATGCTGCCTCACAACCCGATCGGCGACGTGATGCGGGCGCTGCGGCGCTTCGGCCTCGCTTCCGACAGCCAGATCGTGATCCGCAAGCCCGAGAGCAGCCTCACGTCGCTGCCGGTGGACTATCCGGTGAACGCGAGCGAAGTGCTGTTCCACTATGTCGAGCTGGCGCAACCGGCGACGCGCAGCCAGGTGGCGGCGCTGGCGGCGGCGACTCGCTGCACGCCTGAGAAGAACGAGCTGAGCGCGCTGGCCGAGGAGGGCGCCTACCAGCGCGACGTGCTCGGCAAGCGGGTCAGCGTGCTCGACCTGCTCGAGCGCTACGCCACCTGCGAGCTCGGCCTGGCTGCCTTTCTGGAGATGCTGCCGCCGGTGCGCGCCCGCCAGTACTCGATCTCGTCGTCACCGCTGTGGAATGCGCAGCGCTGCACGCTGACCGTCGCCGTCGTCGATGGGCCGGCGCTGTCGGGCCAGGGCCGTTACCAGGGCATGGCGTCGACGCATCTCGCCAACTGCACGCCAGGCACCCGCGTCGCCATCGCGGTGCGTTCCTCGAACGACCATTTCCAGCCGCCGTCCTCGCCCGCGACGCCGATGGTGATGGTCTGCGCCGGCACCGGGCTGGCGCCGTTCCGCGGCTTTCTTCAGGAGCGCGCGGTCCAGGCGCAGAACGGGCGCACGGTCGGGCCGGCGCTGCTCTTCTTCGGCTGCGACCATCCCGACGTCGACTTCCTGTACCGCGATGAGCTCGCCGCCTGGGAGGCCGCCGGCGTGGTCAGCGTCCGTCCCGCGTTCTTCAAGGCGCCCGAGGGCGACGTGAGCTTCGTTCAGCATCGCGTCTGGAAGGACCGTGCCGACGTGGCTGACCTGTTCCGCAAGGGCGCGCACGTCTACGTCTGCGGCGATGGCCGCCGCATGGCGCCCGCCGTGCGCGAGACCTTCTCGCGCATCTACCAGGAGGAGGTCGGCGCCACCGCCGAGCAGGCCGAGGCGTGGATCGACAAGATCGAGCGCGAGACCGGGCGCTACGTGTCCGACGTGTTCGCCTGAGGGCGGCGCCGCGACCCCGCGCCGGGGCCGCCGGTTCCCCTTCCGTGCCGTCCGTCCGGATCGCCAGCCAAGCGCGCGGCGACCGTGTCCGTCTTCACGAAGGCGCAGCAGCACGGCCGTGACCGGCCGCCTACAGTGCCTGCTCGTTGGCTAGAGGGGGCGCATGCGGCGGCGATTGCATATGGCACAGGCATCCGGTCTGGTTCTCGCGATGGCATGCTCTCCGGCGTGGTCCCAGATATTCCGCTGCCCGAACGGCGACGGGTTCTCGTTCCAGCAGGCGCCGTGCCCCGGTCTCGGCGCCAGTGGCGGACAGTTGCTGGTGCTGCCGAACGGCCGGCGCGCGCCGGTCGCCCCGCCCAGCGCCCCGGCCGGCTCGCGAACCGGCCGGGTGCTCGGCCGGACGCCCCTGCCCACGCCCATCCTCGTGCGAACCGCCAAGTGAACGTACAGTGTCGAGATCGGTGCTCTGGAGTTGGACATGAATAAATCCCTGCCCGGCCTGCTGGCCCTGTTCGTCGCGGCCGGGGTTCCGGCCACCGCCTCGGCGAGCTGCTTCTTCGTCTACGGTCCGAAGAATCAGCTGGTGTATCGCTCGACGATCACCCCGGTCGATCTGTCGCGGCCGATCTCGGAAAGCCTGCGCGGCCGGTTCTCGGGCGGCCATCTGGTGATGATTCCCGACGAGACCGGCTGTCCCGACCTGCTCGCCGCCGGCGAGAGCAAGCTGTACGCCACGCTCGGCTTCAGCACGCCGGGCGCGGCCCGCTCGACCTCGGCGATCGAAGCGTCGCCGCTGTTCCGCAACGTCCGCGCGCGCCCGAGCGGCGACTCGACCGACCCCGGCTCGACGACCCGCAACGATGCCTCGGGCCGGCCGATCCCGCCGCGCAGCCCGATGTCGCCGCCACCGGGCGTCAAGCGCGGGCGATAGCGCCGGCCGCGCTGGCGTCGCGTTGGCGAGCCGCCGCGGCGCAACTTCCGGACGCCTCGGGCCAGCCATGCACTCGCCACTGCGCCTGCTCCTGATCGGCACGACCCCGCAGCTCGCGTCGTTCGCCGAGCGGCATTGCGGCACCGGCGCACCGGCCACTGTCGACCGCGCCGCCACCCTCGTAGACGCCGAAGCGATGCTGTGCGGCGAACGGCCGTACGACGCGATCGTCCTCGACGCGGCCAGCGTCGTGGTCGCGGCAACCGAGGTCGAGGCGATCGCGGCCCGGGCTGCGCTCCTTGCCGTGGTCGCCTTGCCCGACGCCGAGCACGCGCTCGGCTGGCTGCGCCGCGGCGCCGACGACGTGCTCGGCCCCGACGAATTGCTCGGCCCGGCCGGCTGGCGGCGCCTGCGCTTCGCGGTCGAGCGGCGGCGCCGCAGCGAAGGGCGCGAGCCGGCCTACGCCACCGACCCGGCCACCGGCCTGCCGCACCGCCGCCAGCTGGTCGAGCATCTGAGCCAGCTGCTCGCCCTGCGCGAGCGCGACCCGTCGCCGATGGCCGTGCTGGCCTTGCGCATCGAGCTGCCCGGGGCGCGCGACGCGCAAGGCGACGCGGAGCTGCTGCGCCGCAAGATCGCGGTGCGGCTGCGCGCCGGCGTGCGCGCCAGCGACGTTGTCGCCGCCGTCGACGGCGAGGACTTCGTGGTCCTGCTCGGCACCCTGCTGGCGCCCGCCGATGCGGCGCGCGTCGCCGAGAAGCTGAGCGCCGCGATCGCCCTGCCGTTCCCGGTCGGCAACGGCGAGCGATCGGTGGCGGTCGCGGTCGGCATCGCCCACTACCCGCAGGACGGCAACCAGGCCGACCGGCTGCTGCGCCGCGCCCTGGCGCTGGCCGCGGTGGCGCCGGCGCTGACCCATGCCGGGCCGGCGGCGCTTAAGGACGCGGCGGGCGTGCTGCGTGCCGCGGCGAACGACGAAGCCTGAACTCCGGCCGGGCCAGGAGCCAGGCTCCTAGCACTGGATGTCGCCCAGGCAGAGGTACTTGACCTCGACGTAGTCGTCGATGCCGTGGCGCGAGCCCTCGCGGCCGAGGCCCGACTGCTTGACGCCGCCGAACGGCACCTCGGCGACCGAGATCAGCCCGGTGTTGACGCCCACCATGCCCGTCTCGAGTGCCTCGCCGACCCGGAAGATTCGGCCGATGTCGCGGCTGTAGAAATAGGCGGCGAGGCCGAACTCGGTGGCATTGGCGAGGGCGATCGCCTCCGCCTCGGTCTCGAAGCGGAACACCGGCGCGACCGGCCCGAAGGTCTCCTCGCGGGCGCACAGCATCTCGCCGGTGGCGCCCGAGAGGACGGTGGGCTCGAAGAAGCGGTCGCTGCCCAGGCCGGCCAGGCGATGCCCGCCGGTGACCAGCGTCGCGCCCTTGGCAAGCGCATCGGCGACGTGTGCCTCGATCTTCGTCATTGCCGCGTCGTCGATCACCGGCCCCTGGGTCACCCCGGCCGCGAAGCCGTTGCCGACCTTGATCGACCGGGCCTTGGCGGCGAGCTTGTCGACGAAGGCGTCGTGGACGCTGGCCTGGACGTAGATCCGGTTCGCGCAGACGCAGGTCTGGCCGGCGTTGCGGTACTTGCTCGCCAGCGCGCCCTCCGCCGCAGCGTCGAGATCGGCGTCGTCGAAGACGATGAATGGCGCGTTGCCGCCGAGCTCGAGCGAGAGCTTCTTGACGGTCGGCGCGCACTGCTTCATCAGGATCCGGCCGACCTCGGTCGAGCCGGTGAACGAGAGATGGCGGACGGTCTCGCTCTCGCACAGCGCCTGGCCGACCTCGGCCGCGCGGGTCGAGGTGACGACGTTGAGCACGCCCGGCGGCAGGCCGGCGCGCTGCCCGAGCTCGGCGATCGCCAGGGCGCTGAGCGGCGTCGCCTCGGCCGGCTTGACCACCATCGTGCAACCGGCGGCCAGCGCCGGGCCGACCTTGCGGGTGATCATGGCGATCGGAAAGTTCCACGGGGTGATCGCCGCGCACACGCCGATCGGCTGCCGGATCACGATGAAGCGCTTGTTGTTGTCGGTGGTCGGGATCGTCTCGCCGTAGACGCGCCGGCCTTCCTCGGCGAACCATTCGATGAAGCTCGCCCCGTAGATCACCTCGCCCCTGGCCTCGGCGAAGGGCTTGCCCTGCTCGGCGGTCATGATCCGCGCCAGGTCGTCGGCGTGCTCGATCATGAGCCGGAACCACGCCATCAGGACGGCATGGCGCTCCCTGGCGGTCTTCGCCCGCCAGGCCGGCCAGGCGGTCGCGGCCGCGGCCAGCGCCTGGCGGGTCTCGCCGGCTCCGAGGTCGGCCACCTCGGCGAGCCGGTCACCAGTGGCCGGGTCGCGGACCGCGAAGCGCGCGCCGGCGCCGATCCACTCGCCGCCGATCAGCGCGTCGGTTCTCAGCAGGCGGGCGTCGACCAGGGTCGACAGCGGGGAAGTCTTCATGTCCATGGCGCGGGTCTCCGGTTCGGCCTGGCGACTTTAGCGCCGCCTCCTCCTGCCGGCTCGGAGCGCCTGCCCTAGAATTTGGTTGATTCAACCAGACAGCGCGCGGCATGGAAACGCAGACGATCGGGCTGTTCGAGGCGAAGACGCACCTGTCCGAGCTTGTCGCCCGGGCGGAGCAGGGAGGCGAGATCATCATCACCCGGCACAACAAGCCGGTCGCCAAGATCGTGCCCCTGGCCGAGGTGGCCCAGTTCGACAAGTCGAAGCGCCGGGCCGCCATCGCGAAGATCGACGCGCTACGCGAGGAACTGCGCGGCAAGCACGGATCGCTGAGCACCGAGGAGATCGTCAGCTGGGTGCGCGAGGGCCGCGAGGAGCGCGACGAGCAGATCGGGCGCAGTGCGACGTGCAAGAAGCGATGACCGTCGTCCTCGACAGCTCCTATGCGATGGCGCTCGCCTTGCCCGATGAGGTGGCGCTGGCGACCCGCGCCGAAGTCCTGGCGCAGGCCCTGATCGCGCCGCACCTGTTTCCCGTCGAAGTGGCCAACGCATCGCTCAACAGCGTGCGCCGGCGCCGCTATCCGCCTGAAGATGCGGACCGGGTCTGCAGGACGATCGAAGCCCTGCGTGTCGATGTCATCACGCCCTCGGGCGTCGGGCCGAGCTACTACGCCCGCCTGGCGCTGGCCCACGGCCTGTCGGCCTGCGACGCGATGTATCTCGATCTGGCCCTGGCCCGACGCTGTCCGCTCGCCACCGCCGACGTCAAGCTCGCCAGGGCGGCGCGCCGGGCCGGCATCGAAGTCCTGGCCTGAGGCCACCCTGTTGCCGAAAGCATTGCAGTGAAAGCATCCGACATCCGCTCGACCTTCCTGAAGTTCTTCGAGACCAAGGGCCACACGATCGTGCCGTCGAGCCCGGTGGTGCCCGGCGACGACCCGACCCTGCTCTTCACCAACGCCGGGATGAACCAGTTCAAGGACGTGTTCCTCGGCTTCGACAGGCGCTCCTACGTGCGCGCCGCGACCTCGCAGAAGTGCATCCGTGCCGGCGGCAAGCACAACGACCTGGAGAACGTCGGCTACACGGCGCGCCACCACACCTTCTTCGAGATGCTGGGCAACTTCAGCTTCGGCGACTACTTCAAGCGCGACGCGCTGAAGTACGCCTGGGAGCTGCTGACCGAGGTCTACCGGCTGCCTGCCGACAAGCTCTGGGCCACCGTCTACGCCGAGGACGACGAGGCCTACGACATCTGGAAGAACGAGATCGGCCTGCCGGCCGAGCGGATCGTGCGCATCGGCGACAACAAGGGCGCTCGTTACGCCTCGGACAACTTCTGGATGATGGGCGACACCGGCCCGTGCGGCCCGTGCAGCGAGATCTTCTACGACCATGGTCCGGAGATCGCCGGCGGCCCGCCCGGCTCACCCGACGAAGACGGCGACCGCTATATCGAGATCTGGAACAACGTGTTCATGCAGTTCAACCGCGACGAGGCGGGCGTGA
>JBDTUG010000016.1:0-26673 GCA_040007855.1 Caldimonas sp. | reverse complement strand
AGAACCCGAACGACGACACCAGCTTCCTGCGCGTCGTCAACTTCCCGGCGCGCGGGATCGGCGCGCGCACGATCGAGCAGCTGCAGGACGCGGCGCGCGCCAGCGGGCGCAGCCTCTGGCAGAGCGTGGCGGCGGTGGCAGGCAAGGGCGGCGGCAACCTCGCCGCCTTCACCGCCCGGATCGACGCGATGCGCGAGGCGACCCGCGGCCTGACCCTGCGCGAGATCATCGTCCACATGCTCGAGGGCTCCGGCCTGGTCGACTTCTACAAGACCGACCGCGAAGGCAAGGAGCGCCTCGAGAATCTGGAGGAGCTGGTCAACGCCGCCGAGGCCTTCGTCACCCAGGAAGGGTTCGGCAAGGACGCGGTGGCGCTGCCGGTCGACGAGGCCGGCGCCGGAACGGCGGGCATCTATCGCGGCGAAGCGGGCAAGGCCGAGTTCACGACGCCCGGCGCCGAGGTCGTCGAAGACGGGCGGACGGCGGGGCGGCTCCCCGCCCTCTCGGAGGGCGGGGTAGGGGGTGGGAGCAGTCCTGTCACCGGCGAGATCATGTCGCCGCTGTCCGCCTTCCTCACCCACGCCTCGCTCGAGGCCGGCGACAACCAGGCCGAGGCCGGCCAGGACGCAGTCCAGCTGATGACCATCCACTCGGCCAAGGGGCTGGAGTTCGACTGCGTCTTCATCTCCGGCCTGGAGGAGGGCCTGTTCCCGCACGAGAACTCGGCCAGCGACCTCGACGGCCTGGAGGAGGAGCGACGCCTGATGTACGTGGCGATCACGCGGGCCAGGAAGCGCCTCTACCTCAGCTTCGCGCAGACCCGCATGCTGCACGGCCAGACCCGCTACAACGTCAAGAGCCGTTTCGTCGGCGAGCTGCCCGAGTCGGCGCTGCGCTGGATCACGCCGAGAAACCAGGGCTTCGGCTCGGGCTATGCACGGCCTTACAACGAGGCGTGGTCGCGCGGCTCGGGCCTGCAGTCGATCGTCGGCGCCGGCCGGGTCGCGGCCTTCGGTGCCGGGCCGGCGCCGAAGCCGGCCGCCAGCCACGGCCTGCGGCCGGGGCAGGGGGTGTTCCACGGCAAGTTCGGCGAAGGCGTCGTGATCACCCTCGAAGGCGGGGGCGACGACGCGCGTGCCCAGGTCAACTTCGGTCGCCACGGCCTGAAGTGGCTGGCCCTCAGCGTCGCCAAGCTGACGCCGGTCGACTGAGAAGCCGCGAATGAACTTCTCGACACGTCCGCTCGAGCCGGCGCTGGCAGGTCGACCGCGTGGCCCAGCGGGCTACAGCAGACCGGCGCGCTTGACCGCCCGGTAGCGGTTGACCAGCTCGATCGCCAGCCGCTGCGGCTCGACGTCGAGGAGTAGCGCGTCGCGGCCGGCGAGCTTGCGGAACGCGTCGTCGCGCGCCTGGCCGAACAGGTGCGCGCCGGCCACCTCGATCGCGTCGCGCTCCTGGCGAAGCGGCTGCTCGGCGATCTCGCGCAGCGCCCGCTCGCGCAGGCTGGCGACCAGCACCAGGTGGCGGGTGCGCAGCAGGGCCAGGGCCGGGCCGAGCTCGCCGGCGTCGTCTTCTCGGAAGTTGGTGAGCAGCACGACCAGCGAGCGCTTGGCCTGCGTCTCCATGAAGGCGGTGGCTGCGGCCCGGTAGTCGGGATGGGTCGGCTGAGGCTCGATGTCGTAGAGGGTGGCGATCAAGGCGTTGAGCGAGCGCACGCCCTTGCGCGGCGCGAACGAGCGGCTCTCGGCGGCGCCGCCGCCGAAGGTCATGGCGCCGACCTCGTCGCCTTCCTTGAGGGCGACGTAGGCGAGCAGCATCAGTGCGTCGAGTGCGGCGTCGAAGTGGCTGCCGTGGCGCGCCGCCGTTCCTTCGTCGGCGCGCATGCGCCGGCCGCAGTCGAGCAGGAAGACGACCCGCTGGTCGCGCTCGTCCTGGTACTCGCGGACGATCGGCTTGCCGTGGCGCAGGGTCGCCTTCCAGTCGATGTCGCGGATCGCGTCGCCCGGCCGGTAGTCGGCGAGCTGCTTGAAGTCGGTGCCGCTGCCGCGCTGCGGATAACTCTTGATGCCGATCTCCGACAGGCGCCGGTCGCCGGCCAGCCAGGCGTAGCCGGCCACCGCGGCGAAGTTCGGATAGACGCGCAAGGTCGCCGCGCCGCCGACCCGAAAGCGCATCTCGAACAGGCCGCCCAGGGTGCGCACGCGCAGCTCGGCGGGCGCGAAGACGGCGGTGCCACGCCGGCCCGGCCGCGCCTTGTACTGCAGGGCGAGCGATGCGCGCTGCGGCGCGATCCCTTCGGCCGGCAGGCCGCTTACTGCAAAGCCGGCGTCGACGTGCTCGAACAGGGTGACCCGCCAGCGCCGCTCGCCTTCGTTGACCAGCGAGCCGCCGAGGGTGCGCTCGACGCCGACCGCGAGCGCCGGCGGCAGCTCGCGCTGCCAGCGCAGCGGCGCCGCCCGCCAGGCGCGCCGGCTGAGCCCGAGGTCGGCCAGTGCGGCGAGCGCGAGCCCGGCCGCGGCGAGGCCGGCCGCGCCCGTCACCGTGGCCGGCGCCACGCCGAGCAGCAAGGCGGTCGCAGTGATGCCGGCCAGCGCCAGCAGGGCGACGATGCAGGTCGGGGTGGGCAGGATCGGCGGCGCCATCGCGACGGCTTCAGAGCCGCGGCGCGGCCGCGCTTTCGAGCAGGGTCGCCAGCAACTCGTCGACGCGCCGCCCTTCGAGCTGGGCGTCGGGAGCGAGCAGGACGCGGTGGCGCAGCACTGGCAAGGCGCAGCGCTTGACGTCGTCGGGCGTGACGAACTCGCGCGCCTCGAGCAGCGCCGCGGCGCGCGCGGCGCGGACCAGGGCGATCGCCCCGCGCGGGCCGGCGCCAGCGGCCAGGCCGAGGCCGCCACGGGTCGAGCGGACGATCCGCACCGCGTAGTCGACCACCCGCTCGTCGACATGGACGCGCGCCGCCAGGCCCTGGAGGGCGAGCAGGGCCCGACCGTCGATGCACTCGGTCACCTCGCCGAGCGGCAGCTGGTCGCCGGCCTGTCGCGCGGTCGTGCGGACGACGATCGCAACCTCCTCGCCCTGCGGCGGATAGCCGATCTCGATCTTCAGCAGGAAGCGGTCGAGCTGCGCCTCGGGCAGCGGATAGGTGCCCTCGGTGTCGATCGGATTCTGGGTCGCCAGGACGATGAAGGGCCGCTCCAGCGGCAGCGTCTCGCCTTCCAGGCTGACCTGGTACTCCTGCATCACCTCGAGCAGCGCGCTCTGGGTCTTGGCTGGCGCGCGGTTGATCTCGTCGGCGAGCAGGATGTTGGTGAACACCGGGCCGCGTCGTATCCGCAGGGCCACCGACCCGCCCGAACCCGCGCCGGCGGCGTCGAGCACCGCATGGCCGGTGATGTCCGAGGGCAGCATGTCCGGCGTGAACTGGATGCGCGCGTAGCGCAGCGCCATCGCCTTGGCGAGGGCGCGCGCCAGCAGCGTCTTGCCGAGGCCGGGCACGCCCTCGATCAGGACGTGGCCGGAGGCGACGACGGCGATCAGCAGCTGCTCGACCGCGTCGTGCTGGCCGACCATCGCCTTGCCGATCTCCTCGCGAAGCAGGCGGAGATGGTGCGAGGCGGTGGCGAGCTCGTCGGGCGTGGCAGTGGTCATGGGGAGGGGGCGTGGATGGAAGAAGGGACCCTGAGAGCGCGCGGGTCGGGCAGAAGGGCGCGGCGCGCGCGCTCGAGCTCGGCGACCGCGCTGGCCAGCGCCTGGCGCCGCGCCGGCTTGTGCATTGCACCCGCCAGCGCTGCCGGATCGCTGCCGCTGCGCGCCGCGATCGCTGCGGCGCGGTCGGCGAGCGTCAGCATCGAGCCATAGCCGGGGACGACCCGCAGGGCGCGCGCTTCGAGGGCGCGCAAGGCGGCCCGGTGCAGGGCCTCGCCGCTGCCACCGGCGACGAAGGCGGCGGTTCGTCGCACCTGCTCGCCGATCGAGCGGCGCGCCGGCGCCGGCTCCACCGCGAGCGGCCCGAAGCGCGCGCCGCCACGCCAGAGCGCGAGGCCGAGCGCGGCCCCGGCGAACAGCAGCGCGGGCGCAGCCGCGGCCCACAGCCAGCGCAGGAACGGCGGCCGCGCTTCGTCGTCGACGAACCAGACCACGTCTCCCGGGGCGAGGCCGAGCGCTGCCGCGAAGACCAGGGCGCTGTCGTCGGCCAGCACGCCGTCGTAGACATTGCCGTTGCCGATGAAGGCGCCGCGCCAGACGCTGACCGTCACGCTGCCCTGGCCGAACGGGACGCGGACGATGCGCTCGCCCTCGCTGTCCTGGAGGGTCCATTGCGCCGGCACCAGGCTGCGCAGCCGGCTCGGCGTTTCCGCGCAGAGGCGAAAGCTCCGCGCCGCGCCGAACGCCGGCAGCGCCTCGACCTCGCGGTACTCGCGGCAGTGCTCGAGACGGCGCCGGTCGGCGGCGCTGGCGGCCCCGGCACTGGCGGCCCCGGCACCGGCCGTCCCGGCACTGGCCGCCGGGGCCGGCGCGGCGACGACGGCGCGGATCGGGATCCACTCCGGGACCACGTCGCGGCGAAGCACCGGCGTCTCGGCGAGCACCAACCGACCTCCCTCCTGGACCCAGCGGCGCAGCGCCTGCTCGCGCCCCGGGAACAGCTTCCAGTGCACCGAGCTGAGGAGCAGGGTCGCGCCGGCCGGTGGCAGCGGGTCGAGGCCGTGCCGCGACACGACCTGGCCACCGAGCTGGCGGACCAGCGCCTTGGCGGCATAGAAGCGGTCGCGCGCCGCCTCGTTCTTCGGCAAGGTTCGCACCTCCGCGTCGACCCACTCGATCGAATTCCTCAGCCAGAAGGCGAGGGCGATGACGAGCCCGATCGCCAGCAGCAACAGCACCCGGCTGCGCGTGATCATGGCCGCGCTTGCGCCGGGCCGGCCGGGGCGCGGGCTGGCAGCATGCGGTCGAAGTCGTCGCACAGCGCCAGCACGGCCGGCGTCTCGAGCGGCCGGTTGCCGTAGACCGCGAGCTGCCAGGCGAGGACGAGCCGGCCGACGAAGGCGCCGGGCTCGGTCGGCAGGGCGGCCCGGGCGAGGCGGACGCAGTCGCCTTCGGTGCTGGCATCGTCGATCGGCACGGCGTGCGAATGGACCAGGCGCGAGAGCGCGCCGCGGTAGAGCAGCGACAGGGCGGCGCGCCGGTCGCCGGCCAGCCAGGCGGCGCGCACCGCGGCGCCGATGTCGTCGGGCAGGCTCTCGGGGCGGATGTCGAGCTGGCGCACGTGGCTGGGCAGGCGCGCCCCGGCGGCGAGCGCCGCGTCGCCGGCCACCCGCAGCCAGCGCCGCGCCGCCACCAGGCAGGCCACGACCAGAGCGGCGCCGATCAGCCAGACCAGCACCCGCCCGCCTTCGGCGAGCCAGCGCACCAGCTCGACCAGCCAGGGTGCCGATGGCGAAGACGTCTTTGCGGGCGGGCGGTCGTCCTGCCTGAAGCGCCAGGTGCGCTCCTTGTGGCTGCCGCCGAGGTCTGGGTCGCCGCGCACCGCCGACGCGGCCGCCTCGACGGCGGCCGCCGTCACGACCGGCCGGTCGGCGCCCGTCCCCGCGCGCGCCGGGGCGCTGGCCAGGAGCGCCGCGAGGACGAGCGCGCCGAGGGCGCCGAGGGCGCGGCCGGCGCGTCGCCGCCGCGCTTCAGGAGGAGGCGAAGGCAACCCGAAACTCCTGTTCGATGTCCCACGCTTCCAGCTCGACCCGGCGATTCAGGTACATCGCGAACCCGGCGCCGACAAAGAACGGCTCGACCACGGCGACTGCCACGGCATAGCAGGTGAACTGCGCGGCTGCGCTCCACGGGTCCGGACCGGCGCTGAACAGACCCATCCAGTCGCCGCGCGCGTCGCCGATCGCGAACCACGAAGGCAGCATGAGCAGGCCGACCGCGAGCGCCGATTCGACGGTGGCGAACGCGCCCTGCATGGCGAGCGCGGTGCCGCCATGGTGGTTGAGGATCTGGGCGACGCGGTGGCGCCGCTCGGCGCCGCGCTGGCCTTCGAGCTGCTGCGCCGGCTGCACATAGGAGCGCCAGGGCGAGAGGCGGCGCAGGGTGAGCGTCGCCAGGAGGTCGCGCCACCAGACCTCGCGCCGGGCGAGCAGCAGGTCAACCAGGCGCGTCGGCTGGCGGAAGACGGCGCGCGCCAGCACGAACAGCAGGCTGCGGTCGAGCCAGGGCTTGAGCCAGATCAGGATGAAGACCGGCCACCCGCCGCCCCAGGGCACGCTCGTGAGGGCCAGGGCGCAGACCGCCAGATGCACCGGCAGGAACGTGCGCCACACCGAACCCGCGTTGGCGCCGACCAGGCGAACGCCGAGGTCGGCCGCCTCGAACATCGAGCGCCGGGCCAGGCCGATGCCAATTGCTTCGACCTTCACGGCGGGCCGGCCGGGCGGCGCGGCCGCCCCTGGAAGAGGAAGTAGCCGACGACCCCGGCCCAGCAGGCGGCGCCGACGGCGTACTTGACGACCGGGTCGACCCAGCGGGCCGAAGACCAGAACGCCTCCAGCGCCGCCGCGACGAGCAGCATCGCAGTGACCCCATAGACGAGCACGCTCGCCCGCTCCGCCGCTTCCTTGAGCGCGGCGACCCGGGTCTGCCGGCCGGGCGCGAGCAGCGCCTGGCCGAGCGCCAGGCCGGCCGCGCCGGCCAGGACGAGTGCTGGCAGCTCGAAGGCGCCGTGGGTAATGACGAAGGAGTAGAAGTTCTCGCCGTGGCCGCGCCATGTCAGGTAGCCGGCGACGCCGCCGGCCATCAGTCCGTTGACGGCGAGAAAGAAGATGCTGCCGGCGCCGAAGAAGATGCCGCTGGCGAAGCACTGGAAGGCGATGCCGATGTTGTTGCGGATGTAGTGGCCGAACATCGCCCAGTCGGAGCCGGCGTCGCGCCGGCCGATCGGCCCGGCGCCGTCGCCGTACATGCGGTCGTACTGTTCGACCGCCGCCACGTCGTGCACGGTCAGGATGAAGCCGGGATCGAGGTAGGTCGCCACGCCGACCGCGAGCAGCGGTCCGGCGAAGACGACGAGGGCGATCAGCACGTGCAGGCGGTGCGCCCGCACCGCGGCGGGGAAGTCGATCAGGAACAGGCGCGCCAGGCGGCCGAGGCCGAAGTCGGTCTGCCGGTAGATGCGCTGGTGAGCGCGCGCCGTCAGCGCTTCGAGGCGGTCGATCAGGCCGACCGGGTAGGAGCGCGCCTGGGCGATGGCGAGGTGCTCGCAGGTGGCGCGGTAGAGCCTCGCGAAGCGGTCGCGCGCCAGGGTCGCCGGCTCGCGCGCCGGTCCCCAGGGGCGCCGGCCTTTCTTCCGGCCGGCGGCGCCGAGGCTCGCCTCGAGCTCGCTCCATACGGCCTCGTGCTCCTCCTCGAAGCGCAGCGGTGTCATCGCCGGCCGAGCAGCCAGTGGGCGACGCCGACCAGCGCGGCCACCCGCAGCGCTTCCGGCGCGCGCGGCACGACCACCGGCGCGGCGATCGCGGCGAGCTCCTCGGCGCGCGCTTCGGTAAGGCGCGAGACCCGGGCCGCCCAGGCGACGATCGCCGCCTGGGCGCGTGCCGACAGCGGCCCGGCCGGCGGCCGCGGTCGCTCGGGCGGCAACTCGTGCTCGGCGGCCGGCCGGGCCGCGTGGACGACCAGGGTGCCGGCCGCCAGGTCGCCGAGACGCTTGAAGTCGGGCCGCAGCAGCATCGACACCAGGCCGAACGCATAGAGGAAGGGAAGGAAGTCGGCGCCGCGCAGGAGGTTGCGGGTCAGCGAGGCGGCCGGCGTGAGCGGCAGGCCGGAGTCCATGACGACGCGCAGGCCCATCGCCCGCTTGCCCGGCGTCGCTGCTGCTTCGCTCAGTTCGAAGACGACCGGATACAGCCACTCGAGGCCGAAGAACACGACCAGGCCGATGCCGAAACCGAAGCCGCCGAGGCTGCCCAGGACGATGCTGGCGACGATGAAGATCGCGATCCGGATCAGGAAGTCGATCGCGAAGGCATAGCAGCGGGCGACCACGCCGGCCGGCGCCAGCGCCAGGGAGATCCCCTCGGGGGTCTCGACGTGAAAGCGCGTGTCGAGGAGCGTGACCTCGGGAGCTGCGCTGCGCATCGCTGCCATCGTAGCAGCGCCGGTCCTCGCGAACTCCGCCGATCCGCTCAGGCGGCGACCGGTCCGGGGCGTGCTGCGTCGACGACGTAGCGGGCCGCGGTGGTGATGCCGCTCGCCGGGTCGAGCGGGTTGTCGACGGTCTGCAGGCGCACCCGCAGCTGCGCCGCGTCGAGCTCGAAGCTCATGTAGCCGCGCTGGTCGGCGCGGCCGAAGCGGATGTGCGGATTGAGGGGCAGGGCGGCATCGACGCGCGACTGCGGCAGCGACAGGCTGGTGATCGAGGTGCCGCAGAACTCGCTCGCCACGACTTTCGCCTTCGGATCGTCGAAGTCGGCCTTCAGGTCGGCGACGTAGTTGCTGTGCACGTCGCCGCCGAGCACGACGACGCCGGGCACCTTGCGCTCGGCGACGACGCCGAGCAGGCGGTTGCGCGATGCCGCGTAGCCGTCCCAGGCGTCGTTCCAGTAGCGAGGTCCGGCCTGGGGCCGCTCTTCGGGCCAGGCGAAGCGCGCCATCAGCGTCTGCTGGGCGAGCAGGTTCCAGGGCCGCTCGCGGTCCCAGCTGTCGGCGAGCCAGCGTTCCTGCTCGAAGCCGAGCAGGCTGCGCGCCGGGTCGACCAGGCCGGGGCAGTCGGTCAGCGCGATCGTGTTCGAGCCGCCGCGGCCCGGCCGGGAACACGCCTGCACGTCGCGGTACTGGCGGTCGTCGACGAGGTGGATGCGCGCCAGCGTGCCCCAGTCGAGCCGGCCGACGATGCGCATGTCGGGGCCACGCGGGCGCAGCGACCTGGCGAACGGCATGTGCTCCCAGTACGCCTGGTAGGCGGCAGCGCGGCGCGCCGCGAAGTCGGGCTCGAGGTCCTGACCCTGCAGGTTGGCGTAGTCGTTGGCCACCTCGTGGTCGTCCCAGACCATCAGCCAGGGCGCCGCCGCATGAATCGCCTGCAGCAGCGGGTCGCTCTTGTAGGTGGCGTAGCGGGCGCGGTACTCGGCGAGCGTCCTGGCCACGCCGCCTTCGTGGCGGCGGATCGCGCTGTTGCCAGAGGCCGACTCGTAGATGTAGTCGCCGAGGAAGATCACGACGTCCGGATTCTCGGCAGCGACGTGGCGCCAGGCCGCGTAGTGACCGGCGTCGTAGCGCTGGCAGCTGGCGATCACGAAGCGCAGACTGGCGGCGGCGTCTGGTGCCGGCGCGGTTCGGGTCCGGCCGACCGCGCTCTGCTGGCCGAGCGCGGTGAAGCGGTACCAGTACGTGCGGGCCGGCTCGAGGCCGGCCGGCTCGGCGTGGACGCTGTGCGCCCAGGCCGCTTCGGCGGCTTCGTCGCCGCGCGCGACGACGCGCTGGAAGCGCTCGTCGCCGGCGACTTCCCAGTGCACGGCAGCGCGCTCGGGCAGCGCGTCGCCGGTCAGCCGGGTCCACAGGACGAAACCGTCGCGGCGCGGTTGACCGGAGGCGATGCCGAGCGCGAAGCGCGGCGCGTCGGCGGCGCGCGGCCCGCTCGCCAGCCAGGGCGCGGCGACCAGGGCGACGGCGCCGGCGACGAAGTGGCGTCGCGGTCCGACCGGGCAGGAAGCGTGCGACCGGTCGGCCGGGCGCCGTCCGGCGCCGGCTCTCCCGGCGGGGCCGTTCATGGGGTCAGGCGCCGACTTCGTCGATCTCGCGATAGACGTCGCGCAGCCACATCTTGACCCGCTGCCGGTCCATCAGGCCGAGGCCGCTGGAGTCCTTGTCGGAGCTCTTCGCCTTCCAGAAGCTGCTGCTGGTGTTGTCGATCTTCTGGATCACCGCCTCGTTCAGCTTCTTGACCGAGACGACGTGCGCGCCCATGGCGATCGCCCGCGCCTGCTCGCCCGACTGTTCGAGCACGGAGAAGTCGCCGCCGCGCACCTGGTTGCGCACGATCACGTACGAAAGGCCGGTGCCGAAGCGGTCGAGCAGGCGGCGCAGCAGGTCGACCGAGTCCTTGCCGGAGTCCATCACGTGCCAGTAGAAGAGCTTCATGCCGAGCTCGTCGGCCAGGCTGAGGACGCCGGCTTCCTCCATCCAGGTGGCGAGCGGGTCGTGGGTCTGCGCGGCCAGGTCGACCAGGATCCGCCGGCCGGGCACGTCGACCGCGGCCTCGACGATCGCGTCGAGCGACTCGACCTTGTCGACCGTGACCGGCGAGGCGTAGCCGGCGTAGAAGCGCATCAGCGCGCCGTGCGACTTGTCGGTGTCGAAGCCGAGGAAGGGCTGCTCGTGGTCGATCATGTACTGGGCCAGCACACGCGACATCAGCGACTTGCCGACCCCGCCCTTCTCGCCGCCGATGAAATGGATGTTGGTCGTCATTCGTTTTCTTGTTTCAGCGCGCCGGGGGCGTGCCCGAAGGCACGGCGACGTCGATCGATTTCCCCACCACCTTGCCGGCCACCTTGGCGGTGGTGCCGACGACCGCGCTGCCGACCGAGACCGCCGCGCCGCCGAGCGCGCTGGCGACGCCGACCGCGCTGCCGGCCACCGCGACGACCGCGCAGCCGGGCAGGGCGGCGGCCAGGGCGAGCAGCGCGGCGAGCGCGGGCAGGCGGCGGAACGGCAGTGGGCTCATGGGCGGGCTTCCCTCGCGGCGACAGGCCCGGATTGTCGTCGATCAGCCGCGGCCGACGAAAGGCATCTTGGTCGCCATGACCGTCAGGAATTGCACGTTCGTCTCGATCGGCAGGCTCGCCATGTGGACCACCGCGTCGGCGACGTGCTGCACGTTCATGCGCGGCTCGACCGCCATCTCGCCATTCGCCTGCAGAACGCCCTTGGTCATGCGCTCGGTCATCTCGGTGGCGGCGTTGCCGATGTCGATCTGGCCGCAGGCGATGTCGTAGGCGCGCCCGTCGAGCGAGGTCGCCTTGGTGAGGCCGGTGATGGCGTGTTTGGTCGCCGTGTAGGGCGAGCTGAGCGGGCGCGGTGCGTGCGCCGAGATCGAGCCGTTGTTGATGATCCGGCCGCCGCGCGGCGTCTGCGCCTTCATCATCCGGAACGCCTCCTGGGTGCAGAGGAAGACCGCGGTCAGGTTGATGTCGACGACGCCCTGCCACTGGGCCAGCGTCAGGTCCTCGAGCGGCACCGCCGGCGCGCCGGTGCCGGCGTTGTTGAACAGCAGGTCGAGCCGGCCGAACGCCTCCCGGGTGGCGGCGAACAGGGCCTTCACAGCGGCCGGGTCGGTGGCGTCGGTCGGCACCACGATGGCGTGGCCGGCCAGGTCGCCGGCGGCCGCCCGCGCTGCTTCCAGGGCGTCGGCGCGGCGGCCCGCGAGGGCGACCTTCCAGCCCGCTTTCAGCAGGGCATGCGCCGTGGCGCGGCCGATGCCGCTGCCCGCGCCCGTGACGATGGCGACTCTGTCGTTCATGGGAGACCTTCCGGTGTCGTGCGAGGCCGACATTCTGAGCGCAGCGGCGAAAAGCCTGCGCGGTCGGCCGGGGCTCGGCGTCAGCTGGACGGGTCGGGGCCGGACGGGGGCTCGGCGGGGCTTGTCGCGCCGGCATCCGCGCCGGCGTCGTCGTCGGCCTGGGCGAAGCAGCCGGCGAAGGTGAACCACAGGCTCACGTAGAGCACGGTCGAGAAGAAGAAGAACAGCGAGGTCGCGGCGAACCTCGCCTGCTGCCCGCCGAGCAGCGCGACGACGACGCCGAGCAGCATCGCCAGAACGAGCACGAGGCCCGCCCAGACCAGCCCGTACATCGTGAAGGCGCCCTTGTTGCGCCAGATCGCGACGGTGCTGAAGAAGAGCGCCTTGGCCCAGCCCTGCCCGCCCCACCAGACCAGCCCCGGGGCATGCCAGAACGGCACCGAGAGAAGGGCGCCGAGCAACAGGCGGACCAGAAAGCCGAGCTGCAGGCGCGGGTCGGCCAGGCTCGCCGCCGAGGCTTCGGGCGTGCTTTTCGGATTGGCGACGACCTCCATGAAGGCGGTCAGCGAGTTGCCCTCGACCGCGGCGACGATCAGCACGGCGGCGAGCGCGGCGACCAGGTAGGCGATGCCGAGCTTGAGCAGCTCGATCAGGCGCCCGCGCGGCGCCGCCAGCAGCTCGGCAAAGGCGCCCGGGAGGGGCCGCTCGCCGGCGGCGCTGCGGCGCGCCGCGATCATGAAGAGCAGGGTGCCGATCGGCACCAGCACGATCAGGATCGCCTCGCCGGCGAGCGGAATGCGGACCAGCCCGAAGAAGACCAGGGCGCAGGCCGCGAACAGCCCGGCGAAGCCGAAAGGCTGGCGGAAGAAGGCCTGGAAGGCGCGCCGGACCCAGGCCACGCCCTCGGCCGGCGGGACGCGCAGGAACTTCATGACTCGAAGCCGCGGCCGCGATGCCGGGCCGGGTGCCATGGCGCCTCGCGCCGCTGCACGAGGACGCGCTCGAAGTGGTCGGGGTCGTGCGCCTTGAGCAGCATCGCCGCGCGCGGCAGCGCCACGTCCCAGGAGCGGGAGAGCCAGAAACGGAAGGCGGCGGCGCGCATCAGCGCGGGCAGCAGGCGGATCTCGGCGCTTTCGAGCGGCCGCACGCTCTCGTAGGCCTCGACCAGCGCTTCGGCGCGGTCTTCGGCCAGGCGACCCGACTCGAGGTCGATGCACCAGTCGTTGAGCGCCACCGCAAGGTCGAACAGCAGGCTGTCGACGCCGGCGAAATAGAAGTCGAACACGCCGGTCAGCACGGGTCCGTCGAACATGACGTTGTCGCGGAACAGGTCGCCGTGGATCGCGCCGCGCGGCAGCGCGGCATGGGCCGGCGATTCGGCCACGCGCAGCTGGTAGGCGAGCTCGTCGCGCATCAGCCCGGCGCGCTCCGGCGTGAGGTGCGGCAGCACCTCGGGCACGGTGGCGATCCACCAGGCGAGGCCGCGCAGGTTCGGCTGGAACAGCGCGAAGTCGGCGGCCGCCTGATGCAGGCCGGCGAGCATGGTGCCGACGCTGGCGCAGTCGGCGGCGTCGGGTGCCAGGTGATGGGCGCCGGGCAGCCGGTCGACCACCGCCGCCGGCTTGCCCTGGACGGCGAGCAGCAGGCTGCCGTCGGCGCCGGCGTGCGGCCCGGGCACCGGCAGGCCGCGGTCGGCGAGGTGCTTCATCAGGTGCAGGTAGAACGGCAGCTCGGCGGCGCTCAGCCGCTCGAACACGGTGAGCACATAGCGGCCGGCGCTGGTGTCGGCGAAGTAGTTGGTGTTCTCGATGCCACCGGCGCACGGCTCCAGCGTGCGCAGCGCGCCGATGCCGAGGCCTTCGATCAGGCGCGCCGCCTCGTCGAAGGAGACTTCGGTGAAGACCGCCATCGAGAAGAAAGCTGCGCGCCCGCTCAGAACCTGAGGACGTTCCAGACGCGCTTGCCGGTGGCGCCGCGCGAGGTGTTCCTGCCCTCGGAGATGTCGCGCGACGCGTCGCCGACGATGATCTCGTAGCCGGGCGCGCGGCCGCGCGGATCGACCGTCACCTTCTGCAGCTGGCCGCGCACGCGCAGCTCCTCGATATGCGCGCTGGCGTCGTCGATCACGGTGCGCTGGACCGCCGGCTCGTTGCCCGCCCGGTCGGCGGCGAGGGTCGCCGGCGACTCGACCACCGGCGCCGCGGCCGGCTTTGCAGCGGCGTCGGCGGCGACGGCCGGGGCCGCGCACAGGCCCGCCAGCACGGCCGCGACAGCGGTCCACGACATCGTTTTCATGCGGGTCATTCTAGTGTGCTGTCCCACCCGGATCCGACATTGCGACGGGCGGGACAGCACACCGGGCCACGGTGCCGCGCACCCCTGCACAATCAGGGTGATGGTGGACCGGACCCTGCTGCTCGTCGACGGCTCGAGCTACCTCTATCGCGCCTATCACGCGTTGCCCGACTTGCGCGGCCCGGGCGGGGTACCGACCGGCGCCATCCGCGGCGTCGTCTCGATGATGAAGCTGCTGCGTGAGCAGTACCCGGCGGCGCACGGCGCCTGCGTGTTCGACGCCAAGGGCAAGACCTTTCGCGACGACTGGTACCCCGAGTACAAGGCGACTCGCACGGCGATGCCTTCTGACCTGGCCCTGCAGATCGAGCCGATCGTCGAGGCGGTCAAGCTGCTCGGCTGGCCGGTGCTGACCGTCCCCGGCATCGAGGCCGACGACGCGATCGGCACGATCTCGTGCATGGCCGCCGAGGGCGGGTTCCGGGTCGTGATCTCGACCGGCGACAAGGACCTGGCGCAGCTGGTCGGCGAGAACGTGACCCTCATCAACACGATGAGCAACGAGATGCTCGACGTCGCCGGGGTGGCCGCGAAGTTCGGCGTGCCGCCGGAGCGGATCGTCGACTACCTCGCGCTGATCGGCGACTCGGTCGACAACGTTCCCGGTGTCGACAAGGTCGGCCCGAAGACGGCGGTGAAATGGCTCGCCGAGCATGGCTCGCTCGCCGGCGTGATCGCCGCGGCGGGATCGATCAAGGGCGTGGTCGGAGAGAACCTGAGGAAGGCGCTCGACTGGCTGCCGCAGGGGCGTCGGCTGGTCACCGTCGCGACTGACTGCGACCTCACCGGCCACGTGCTCGGCTGGCCCGAGTTCGACGCGCTCGCGCTCGGCCCGATCGACGTGCCCGCGATGCTCTCGTTCTACGACCGCTATGGCTTCGCCTCGATGCGCAAGGAGCTCGAAGCGGCGACCGGGCGAAGCAGCGTCGCGGCCGTGCCGGCGCGCGCCGACACCGCGATCGACGTGCCCGATGCCGTGCCGTCGCAGGCGATCGTCAGGAACTACGCGATCGTGACCACGCTCGAGGCGCTCGACGCCTGGGTCCGCCGGGTCGAGGCGGCGCCGATCGCGGCGCTCGACATCGAGACCGATTCGGCCGATCCGATCCGCGCCAACCTGATCGGCGTCTCGCTGGCCGACGCGCCGGGCGAGGCCGCCTACATCCCGCTCGGCCACGACTACGCTGGCGCGCCCGACCAGCTGTCGGTCGATGCTGCGCTGGCTCGCCTCAGGCCCTGGCTGGTGAACGGTGACGCGGTCAAGGTCGGCCACAACGTCAAGGCCGACAGCCACGTCTTCGCACGGCTCGGCATCGAGGTGCGCGGCTACCGGCACGACACGATGCTGGAGAGCTACGTCCACGAAGCGCACAAGACGCACAGCCTGGAGAGCCTGGCCTTTCGCCATCTCGGCCGCACCGCGCTGAGCTACGAGGAGGTGGTCGGCAAGGGGGTCGGCCAGATCCCGTTCGCCCAGGTCTCGATCGAGCGCGCGGCCGAGTATTCCTGCGAAGACGCCGAGATGGCGCTGCACGCGCACCAGGCGCTCTTCCCGCAGCTCGAGGCCGAGCCCGGTCTCGCCGACGTCTACCGGCGGATCGAGATGCCGACCTCGGCGGTGCTGGCGCGGATCGAGCGGACCGGCGTGCTGATCGACTCGGCCCTGCTCGCCACCCAGAGCCGCGAGCTGGCCGAGCGCATGCTGGCGCTCGAGGGCGAGGCCTTCGCGCTGGCCGGCCAGCCGTTCAACCTGGGCAGCCCGAAGCAGATCGGCGAGATCCTGTTCGGCAAGCTCGGCCTGCCGGTCGGCCGCAAGACCGCGAGCGGCGCGCCCTCGACCGACGAGGAAGTGCTCGCCGAACTCGCCAAGGACTATCCGCTGCCGGCCCGCCTGCTCGAGCACCGGAGCCTCTCGAAGCTGAAGGGCACCTACACCGACAAGCTGCCGCTGATGGTCAACCCGGCGACCGGCCGCGTCCACACCACCTACGCGCAAGCGGTCGCGGTGACCGGGCGGCTCTCCAGCAACGACCCGAACCTGCAGAACATTCCGATCCGCACTGCGGAGGGCCGGCGCGTTCGCGAGGCTTTCATCGCGCCCGAGGGCTCGCAGATCCTGTCGGCCGACTATTCGCAGATCGAGCTGCGCATCATGGCCCACCTGTCCGCCGACGCCGGCCTGCTGCACGCCTTCGGCGCCGGCATCGACGTGCACCGGGCCACCGCGGCCGAGGTGTTCGCCGGCGGCGACATCGAAGCGGTGAACGCCGAGCAGCGACGCTTCGCCAAGGTGATCAACTTCGGCCTGATCTACGGCATGAGCGCGTTCGGCCTGGCGCAGAACCTCGGCATCGAGCGCAGCGCCGCCACCGCCTACATCGAGCGCTACTTCGCGCGCTATCCGGGCGTCAAGCGCTACATGGACGAGACCCGCGCGTCGGCGATCGAGAAGGGCTGGGTCGAGACGCTGTTCGGCCGGCGCGTCCACCTGCCCGAGATCAGGAAACCCGGGCCGCGGCGCAGCGCCTCCGAGCGGCAGGCGATCAACGCGCCGATGCAGGGCACCGCGGCCGACCTGATCAAGCTGGCGATGATCGCGGTGCAGGACACGCTCGACCGCGAGTCGCGCGCCACCCGGATGATCATGCAGGTGCACGACGAGCTCGTCTTCGAGGTGCCCGACGCCGAGCTCGCCTGGGCGCGCGAGGCGGTGCCGCGGATCATGGCCGGCGTGGCGACGCTGGCGGTGCCGCTGGTCGCCGAGGTCGGGATCGGGCCGGACTGGGACAAGGCGCACTGACGTTTCGTGGGGTGCGACGCGGGCCGCGACCGAGTGGCACGCGCTCGAGGGTATGCCACTACCGTTTTGCTCCCGGGCGTCGGACCTCGCGGATTACATTGCCGGTGCCGTCAACGCCGTGATCGCGGGCAGGCCACCGATGGAAATGAAATGACCGGGGCGCTGGAGCAGCGGGACGCAAGGTCCGGGAGCGGGCGACTGCTCGAGGTGTCGGACGTGTCGGTCCGCTTCGGCGGCATCGTCGCGCTCGACGGCGTGTCGTTCGGCGTCGAGGCCGGGCAGATCGCCGGGCTGATCGGCCCCAACGGCGCCGGCAAGACCACCCTCTTCAACTGCCTGTCACGGCTGTACGAATGCCACCGCGGCTCGGTGGCGTTCGACGGCCACGCGCTGCTGCAGGAGCCTCGCCATCGAATCGCCGCGCTCGGCATCGGCCGGACCTTCCAGAACGTCGCGCTGTTCGCGAGGATGAGCGTGCTCGACAACGTGAGGGTCGGATGCCACGCCCGCACCTCGAGCGGATTCTTCGCCAATGCGCTGCGTCTGCCGGGCGTAGCCGGCGAGGAACGGCGGACCACCGAACGGGCGCGCGAGCTGGTTCGTTTCGTCGGCCTCGATGCGCTCGCCGACACGCCGGTGGCCGCGTTGCCGTTCCCGATGCAAAAGCGCGTCGAGCTGGCCCGGGCGCTGGCGAGCGAGCCGAAGCTGCTGCTGCTCGACGAGCCGGCAGCCGGCCTCAACCACGAAGAGGTCGGCGCGCTCGGCCGGCTGATCCGCGACATCCGCGATCGCCTGCGCATGACGGTGCTGCTGGTCGAGCATCACATGAGCCTGGTGATGAGCATCTCCGACAAGGTGGTCGCGCTCAACTTCGGCCGCAAGATCGCCGACGGCACGCCGGACGAAGTGCGCGCCCATCCGGAAGTGATCCAGGCCTATCTGGGAACGGCATCATGACCTCGCCGGCCAGCGCCCAGGGCGAATACCGGAGTGCGCGGCACGAAGCCACTGCGACGAGCGCACGCTTGCTCGACGTGGTCGACCTGCACGCCGGCTACGGTCTTACCCGGGTGCTGCACGGCATCAGCTTCGGCATGGAAGAGGGCTCGATCACCACCTTGCTCGGCGCCAACGGCGCCGGCAAGACGACGACGCTCCGGGCGCTCTGCGCGATGATCCGGCCGCAGGGCGAGATCCGTTTCGGCGGCGAGCGGATCGACGCCCGGGCCACCGAAGACATCGTCCGGCTCGGCATCGCCCACGTGCCCGAAGGTCGCGGCACGTTCGTGCACCTGACGACCGAAGAGAACCTGCGCCTCGGCGCCTATGTGCGCAAGGACCGGTCGGCGGTGGAGCAGGACTTCGATCGCGTCTACGGGTACTTTCCGCGCCTGGCCGAGCGGCGCCACCAGCAGGCCGGAACGCTTTCGGGCGGCGAGCAGCAGATGCTCGCCGTGTCGCGGGCGCTGATGCTGCGGCCGCGCCTGCTGCTGCTCGACGAGCCGTCGTTCGGGCTCGCGCCGCTGATCGTGCGCGAGCTGTTCGAGATCCTGCGCACGATCAACGAGCGTGAGCGGGTCAGCATCCTGCTGGTCGAGCAGAACGCGGCGATGGCGCTCGACCTGGCCGACCAGGCCTATCTGATCGAGACCGGTCGGGTGGTGCTGTCGGGCAGCGCCGATGACGTGAAGAGCAACGACGCGGTGCGCGCGTCCTACCTCGGCTACTAGGGCCTGGCCCGACAACGCATGGACGCCTTCCTGCACCAGGTCGTCGGTGGGCTCGCCACCGGCGGCATCTACGCAAGCCTGGCGCTGGCCCTGGTGATGATCCACCAGGCCACCCACCTGCTCAACTTCGCGCAGGGCGAGATGGCGATGTTCTCGACCTACATCGCCTGGGCACTCATCAACGCCGGCGTTCCCTACTGGGCCGCGTTCTTCCTGACGATCGCCTTCGCCTTCGTGCTCGGCCTGGCGATCCAGCATTTCGTGATGCGCAACATCCGCAGCACGTCGGTGCTGCAGCTCGTCATCGTCTTCATCGGCCTGCTCGTCATCTTCAACAGCGTCGCCGGCTGGATCTTCACCTACACGATCAAGGTCTTCCCGAGCCCGTTCCCCCAGGAGCCGCTGTTCGGCCAGAAGTACCTCTCCGCGCACGAGCTCGGCGCGATCGGCGTCACGCTGGTCGTGCTGCTCCTGCTCTGGGCGTTCTTCCGTTTCACCACCCTCGGCCTGGCGATGCGGGCGGCGGCGCAGAACCCGGTCTCGAGCCGCCTGGTCGGCATCCGCGTCGCCTGGATGCTGGCGCTCGGCTGGGGCCTGGCCGCGGCGGTCGGCGCGATCGCCGGAATGATGGTCGCGCCGATCGTCTACCTCGATCCGAACATGATGGCCGGGATCCTGCTCTACGCGTTCGCGGCGGCGCTGATCGGCGGCATCGACAGCCCCGGCGGCGCGGTCCTCGGCGGCTTCCTGGTCGGGGTGCTCGAGAACGTCCTCGGCGCCTACGTCGTCGGCAACGAGCTCAAGCTCGCGGTGGCGCTGGTGCTGATCGTCGGCGTGCTGCTGGTCAGGCCCTCGGGCCTGTTTGGCTCGGTGCAGGTGACCCGCGTATGAGGCAGCTCGAATGAGTGCCGTCGCCCCGGCCACCGCCGCGGCGTCCACGGGCAGGCTGCGCCTGCAGTGGATCGCCCTCGCCGTGCTGCTGATCGCCGCCTTCGCGTTGCCGTTCCTGGTGAGCAACTACCGGACCTTCCAGTTCACCCTGGTGCTGGTCTACGCGATCGCGCTGCTCGGACTCAACATCCTGACCGGCTACAACGGACAGATCTCGCTCGGCCACGGCGCCTTTTACGCGATCGGCGCCTACGTGGCGGCGATCCTGATGGACCGGTTCGGCGTGCCGTACTGGGCGACGGTGCCGGTGGCCGGCGCGCTCTGCCTGGTGGTGGGCTTCCTGTTCGGCCTGCCCGCCCTGCGCCTCGAAGGCCACTACCTCGCGCTCGCGACCTTCGCGCTCGGCGTGACCATGCCGCAGCTGCTGAAAAACAAGTTTCTCGAGAAATGGACCGGCGGGGTGCAGGGCATCACCATCGTCAAGCCGGACGCGCCGTTCGGCCTGAAGCTGAGCCCCGACCAGTGGCTGTACCTGTTCACGCTCGCGGTCACTGTCATCATGTTCGTGGTCGGCTGGAACCTGATTCGCGGCCGGGTCGGGCGTGCGCTGGTGGCGATCCGCGACCATCCGATCGCCGCCTCGGCGATGGGCATCGACACCGCGCGCTACAAGTCGCTCGCCTTCGGGGTCAGCGCGATGTATACCGGCGTCGCCGGCTCGCTCGGCGCGATCGCGATCCAGTTCGTCGCGCCAGACAGCTTCTCGATCGGCCTGTCGATCAGCTTGCTGACCGGCATCGTGATCGGCGGCCTGGCGTCGATTCCCGGTGCGATCTTCGGCGCGTTCTTCATCCAGTTCATCCCCAACGTCGCCGACCAGATCTCGAAGGCGGCGCCGTGGGCGATCTACGGTATCTTCCTGATCGGGTTCATGTTCCTGATGCCGATGGGCATCAACGGTGCGATCCGCCTCGGCTGGGCGCGGTTCCGCCATCGCAAGTCGGCCCAGCGTGAAGGCGGTTGATCCACCGCCGCCATCCGGAGACCATCATGTCAGTCAAATTCCTGCTCGCGGCCGCCAGCGCCGCTGTCGCCCTGGCTATGGCGGCCGCTCCGGTCGCCGCCCAGAAAAAATACGACCCCGGCGCGTCCGACACCGAGATCAAGATCGGCCAGACCATGCCTTACAGCGGCCCGGCCTCGGCCTACGGCACCATCGGCAAGGCCGAAGCCGCGTACTTCAAGATGATCAACGATCAGGGGGGCATCAACGGCCGCAAGATCAACTTCATCTCGGTCGACGACGGCTACAGCCCGCCCAAGACGGTCGAGATGGTGCGCCGTCTGGTAGAGCAGGACGAAGTGCTGCTGGTATTCCAGACGCTCGGCACGCCGTCGAACACCGCGATCCACAAGTACATGCAGGCGAAGAAGGTGCCCCAGCTGTTCGTCGCCACCGGCGCGACCAAGTGGAACGACCCGACCGGCAACCCGTGGACGATGGGCTGGCAGCCGAACTACCAGACCGAGACGACGATCTATGCCAAGCACATCCTGCAGACCAGGCCGAACGCGAAGATCGCCGTGCTCTACCAGAACGACGACTACGGCAAGGACTACCTGAAGGGCCTGAAGGACGGGCTCGGCGCCAAGGCCAGCATGATCGTCGCCGAAGTCTCGTACGAGGTCAGCGAGCCGACCGTCGATTCGCAGGTCGTGCAGCTCCAGGGATCCGGTGCCGACGTGTTCGTCAACATCACGACGCCGAAGTTCGCGGCGCAGGCGATCAGGAAGGCCTTCGACATCGGCTGGAAGCCGGTCCAGTACCTCAACAACGTCTCGGTCGGCGTGGGAAGCGTGCTGACTCCCGCAGGGCTGGAGAAGTCGGTCGGCCTGATCTCGACCGCCTACATCAAGGACCCGACCGACACGCAATGGGCCAGCGATGCGTCGATGGCGAAGTTCAACGAATTCATGAAGAAGTACTACCCGGAGGGCAGCCTGATCGACAACACCAACGTCTACGGCTACACGGTGGCACAGACGCTGGTCCAGGTGCTCAAGCAGTGCGGCGACAACCTGACCCGCGAGAACGTCATGAAGCAGGCGGCGAGCCTGAAGGACTTCGCGCCGGACACGATGCTGCCGGGCATCAAGATCAACACCGGGCCCAAGGACTTCGCGCCCATCGAGTCGGTCCAGCTGGCCCGCTTCGACGGCAAGAGCTGGGTCCGCTTCGGCAACGTGATCTCGGCCGACGCGCAGTAACGGGCGCGCCCACCCGGTGCGGGCGTGTCATCGTGCTGTCGGATGAAGGACATAGACTGGCCCGATGACCGAGCCCGCAGAAGGCAAGGCGGATGGCACGCCGCCGCTTCTCAACCGCGAGACGGCGATCCTCGAGTTCAATCGGCGCGTCCTCGAGCAGGCGCGCCGCGACGACGTGCCGCTGCTCGAGCGGCTGCGCTACGTCTGCATCGTGTCGTCCAACCTCGACGAGTTCTTCGAGGTACGCTTCGCCGACAACCTGGAGGCCGCGCGGCGCCCTGGCACCGGCGTCAGCGGCGCCGACATCGACGCGCTCGCCGTCGCCGCGCACGCCCTGATCGACGCCCAGTACGGCATCTTCAACGACGAGGTGATGCCGGCGCTCCAGGCGCGCGGCCTGCGGATCGTCAACCATGCCGACCGCAGCGAGGCGGAGCGGCGCTGGGTCGATCGCTTCTTCGAATCGCAGGTCCGGCCGCTGCTCGTGCCGGTCGGCCTCGACCCGGCGCACCCGTTCCCGCAGGTCGCCAACAAATCGCTCAACTTCATCGCCCGGCTCGCCGGCAAGGACGCGTTCGGGCGGCGCAACTCGATCGCCATCGTCAAGGTGCCGCGGGTGCTGCCGCGCGTGATGAAGCTGCCCGGCAAGGGTGCGGAGCAGGCCTTCGTCCTGCTCACCAGCGTGATCCGCGCCCACCTCGGCGAGCTATTCCCCGGGCGCGACGTCGAGGCGTTCTCGCAGTTCCGGATCACCCGCGATTCGGACCTCGAGGTCGACGCCGACGTCAGCAACCTGCGCCAGGCGCTGCGCTCGGGGCTGACGACGCGCCACTTCGGCCAGGCGGTGCGGCTCGAGGTCGTCAACACCTGCCCGGCCGAACTCTCTGAGTTCCTGCTCCAGCAGTTCAACCTGGCCGATTCGGCGCTCTACCGGGTCAACGGCCCGGTCAACCTGGTGCGGATGAACGAGCTGATCGCCCTCGCCGACGCGCCGCAACTGCGCTTCCCGGCTTTCGAGCCGGCCTGGCCGGCGAGCCTGCCGCGCCAGCAGTCGATGTTCGACCGGATCCGCGCCGGCGACCTGCTGCTGCACCAGCCGTTCGAGTCGTTCGAGCCGGTGGTCCAGTTCGTCCGCGAGGCGGTCGCCGATCCGTCGGTGCTGGCGATCAAGCAGACGATCTACCGTGCCGGCAGCGAGTCGCAGCTGATGGACCTGCTGATCGAGGCGGCGCGGCGCGGCAAGGAAGTGATGGCGGTGGTCGAGCTGAAGGCCCGCTTCGACGAGGAGGCCAACATCAACTGGGCCGAGCGGCTCGAGGCGGTCGGCGCGCAGGTGGTCTACGGCGTCGTCGGCCTGAAGACGCATGCCAAGCTGCTGCTCGTGACGCGCCGCGAGGACGGGCGCCTGCGCCGCTACGGCCACCTCTCGACCGGCAACTACAACCCGAACACCGCGCGCCTCTACACCGACATCGGCTACTTCACCGCCGATCCCGACCTCACGAGCGACGCCGACGCGGTGTTCCAGCAGCTCGCCAGCCTGGGCCGGACCCGGCCGCTGCGCGCCATGCTGCAGGCGCCATTCACCCTGCACAGGCAGATGCTCGCCCAGCTCGCACGCGTCGCCGAGGCGGCGGCGGCCGGGCGGCCGGCGCGCGTGGTCGTCAAGATCAACGCCCTTACCGACGTGCCGTTGATCGAGGCCCTGGTCGCCGCGGCCCAGGCCGGCGCCGACATCGACCTGATCGTTCGCGGCGCCTGCATGCTGCAGCCGGGCGTGCCCGGGGTGACCGAGCGGATCCGCGTCCGATCGATCGTCGGCCGCTTTCTCGAGCATTCGCGGATCGCCTACTTCCGCTGGGGCGCGGGCGAGGCCGACGAGGCGCTCTACCTGTCGAGCGCCGACTGGATGGGGCGCAACATGTACGGCCGGATCGAGGTCGCCTGGCCGGTACGCGACGCCCGGCTGCGCCAGCGCGTGATCGACGAGTGCCTGATGCCCTACCTGCTCGACGGCCAGGACGCATGGACGCTGCATCCCGACGGCAGCTACGCGCGGACGAAGACCGGGCTCCCGTCGGCGCAGCAGGCGCTGATGGACCGCTACGCGGGGCGCCTCGCGCCGCCGTCGTGAGGGCCTGACGGTGGACCTGATCCTCTGGCGCTACGCCGAGGCGACCGAAAGCGTCGCCGAGAACGACCTCGCCCGCGAACTTACCGCCAAGGGCGAAGGTCAGGCCGAGCGGATGGCCGAGTGGCTGAACCGCCGGCTGGCGCCCTCGACCCGCGTCCTCGTCAGCCCGGCCGTCCGTTGCCAGCAGACGGCCAAGGCGCTCGGCCGGAGTTTCCGCACCGTCGCCGAGCTGGCGCCCGGGGCGAGCGCCGAGGCGGTGCTGCGCGTCGCGCGCTGGCCCGACGCGAGCGAGCCGGTGCTCGTCATCGGCCACCAGCCGACCCTCGGCCTGGCGGCGTCGCTCGTGCTCACCGGCAGCGCCCAGCCGTGGTCGATCAGGAAGGCGGCGGTCTGGTGGATCCGGCACCGGCCGCGCGACGATGAGAGCCGCGCCGCATTGCAGGCGGTGCAGTCGCCGGACTGTCTCTAGCTAGCTAGCTACTAGGCGCGGTGACCTGACCGGCGATCCACAGCCTGCGGCCGGAGGTGTCGGCTTTGTCGCTCCGGCTATGCCAGGCTCACGCTCAGCGGACCGGCGCGGGCCCAGCTCTCGACTTCCTCGCGCAGCAGGTGCAGGGCGCGGGGATGCGACTCGGCCCAGCCGGGTGCGAGCACGATCTTCGTCTGCGCGGGGTCGGCCGCGAGGCCGATGTCGCCGGCCGCGACGTCGCCGCGCGCATGGCAGACGATCACCGCCAGGCGCAGGCACAGCAGGGCCAGGGAGAAGGCCGTCTCCTGCAGGCGCGGCTCGAGCTTGCGCAGGCCGCCGCGCTGGCCGAGCACCAGCTCGCCAATGCGGCGCAGCTGGCTCTGCGAGAAGCCGGGCGCATCGACGTGGGAGAGCACGTAGGCGCTGTGCCGATGGTGGTCGTGGTGCGAGATCATCATGCCGGTCTCGTGCAGCGCTGCGCCCCAGGCCAGCTCGTGGCGGGACTCGCGGCTCGCGTCCGGCAGGATGTCGTCGAGCAGGGCCGAGGCGATCCGCGCGACCCGTTCGGCCTGCGCCGTGTCGACCAGGAAGCGGCGCTGCAGCTCGCGCACCGAGACCTCGCGGATGTCTTCGCCGCTCGCCGCGGCGCGCTGCTCGTTCGCCTCACGGTCGGCCAGGTCGAAGATCACCCCCTGGCGCAGCGCGCCGCGCGCCGGCAGCAGCTCGGCGATGCCGAAATTGGCGGCCAGCGTGTAGAGCAGCGAGAGCCCGCCGGCGATCACCGCCCGGCGCTCGTCCTTCAGGCCGGGCAGGACCAGCCGGTCGGCGCTGCCGGCCTCGAGGCAGCGCTCCATCAGCCAGCGCAGGCCCTCCGGCGTGACCCGGCCGTCGCTGACGTTGCTGGCGGCGAGCACGTTCGAGACGGCGCCGACCGTGCCCGACGAGCCGAGCGCTTCCTGCCAGAGGCTCGGCGCGAACGGCCCGAGGGCTTCCTCGAGTTCGGCGCCGGCGGCGATCTGCGCTTCGCGGAAGGCGCGCTCGGTAAAGCGTCCGTCCGGGAAGTACTTCATCGACAGGCTGACGCTGCCCACCTGGAACGATTCGGCCTGCGACGGCCGGTCGCCGCGCCCGAGGATCATCTCGGTGGAGCGGCCGCCGATGTCGATCACCAGCCGCGGCATCGTCGAGGGCTGCAGCCGGGCCACGCCGGCATAGATGAGGCGCGCTTCCTCGCGCCCGGAAATGATCTCGATCGGCCGGCCGAGCGCGGTCTGGGCGCGCGCCAGGAAAGCGTCGCGGTTCCTTGCTTCGCGCAGGGTCTGGGTGGCCACCGCGCGCACCTGGTCGGGCGCGAAGCCGTCGAGGCGGCGGGCGAACCGGCCGAGGCAGGCGAGGCCGCGGGCGGCGGCCTCTTCGCCCAGGAAGCCGGCGGGGTCGAGGCCGGCGCCGAGGCGGACCGTCTCCTTCAGGTAGTCGATGCGCCGGTAGCGCTCGTCGCTGAGCTGGGCGATCTCGAGCCGGAAGCTGTTCGAGCCCATGTCGATCGCGGCGAGCTGGCCGGGCCAGCGGCTATCGCCGTCGGGCCGGGCAGGGCGTTTCGAATCCATCGCGCCGATTGTGCGGCGCGACACTCCGGGGCAGCACGCGGCGCGGCTTCCTAGAATGCACTCCCCGTCGACCGCTGCCAGGATCGCCATGCCGCCCACCGACCTCGATCTCCTGCCGCGCCGGCGCGTCGAACCGGCCCCGGCAAGCACCGGCTTCGCGACGGCGGTGCGGCGGGTTGCGGCGACGGCGGTCGTGACCGGCGCCGAAGGGCTCGAGGCCGGTCTGGTCACGATCGACTCGAACGGCTTTCCGATGCCCGCCTACCGGGCGATGCCCGCCGGCGGCGAACGGCTGCCGATCGTCATCGTCGTCTCCGAGATCTTCGGCGTGCACGAGGACGTCGCCGACGTCGCCCGGCGCTTTGCCCGGCCCGGCTACCTGGCGCTCGCGCCCGAGCTGTTCGTGCGCCAGGGGGACGCCAAGGCGATCGCCGACATCGACACCCTGGTCGCGACCATCGTCTCCCAGGCCGGTGCTCGCCCTCCACGCCGGCGCCGACACCGGCATTCCGCTCGCCGCGGTCGAGGTCATGAAGCTGGCCCTTGCGTCGGGCAGCGAGCCGGCGAAGCGCTCCGAGATCGTTGTCTACCCCGAGGCCAAGCACGTTTTCTTCGCCGACTACCGGCCGAGCTACGACGCGGCGACCGCCGCCGACGGCTGGCAGGGCTGCCTCGGCTGGCTGGGCGATCACGGCGTCGCATGACGCCGTCCGATCCCCCCGTCGCATGACGCCGTCCGATCCCCGTCGCATGACGCCTTCCGATCCCCCCGTCGCATGACGCTCGCCTGGATCGTCATCGCCACCCTGGCCGGCGGCGTGCTCTCGGTCGCGGTCGCGGCCGGTCTGACGCTGGCGGTGCTGTCGCGGATCGTCCAGCACCTGGTGAGCCTGTCGACCGGCGTGCTGCT